>NZ_QWGJ01000006.1:0-192677 GCF_003435225.1 Clostridium sp. AF28-12
TTAAACGTTTTATTTGAAATAGCACAATAGGTTAAATTATAAAAATGTCTCAAAACAGGAGAATTTAGTAATCTACCTGTGTTTTACATAACAATGACAAAGCGCTTGGGGTAGTTAAAATTAATAGTAACTGTTCAGTAGGTCTGCGCACTTGCTGCGCTGACCGTAAGAAAACATAGGCTGGAGGGCAAAAATCCCATCAGCGAAGCTGATCTGGAATGGATTTTTGCGTGTAACTATGAAGGTACTGAATAGTTACAATTAATATCTATCTATTTAAGATAATCAGTAATAATACCCCAGGCGCCCTCCAATTTCTCCAGCGTCCACGCCGCATTCGCCGGACTTGTGGATGGCAGGGAGACTGCCGGGATGCCGGTTGCGGATTCCTGATATTTTCTGTAGTAATTCCAGGATGTCTTTCCGTTGCAGAAGATCGCCCGGATGTCGGCTGTGGACAGGATCCGGGAGAGATCGTTGGGCACGACATCGTGGATGGAGCTGTCGCTGGAACCTTCGATGGAGCAGGATGCGATCACATCCCAGAGGGCAATATGATGGGAGAGGAGAAATTCCTTTTTCTCATCAATACTGCCCGGAACCGGAACCGCGAGAATTCCGGCCAGGGTCTTCCAGAAACGGTTCTGCGGGTGGTGATAGAAAAAATGTCCTTCCCTGGATTTGACGGACGGGAAGGAACCGAGGATCAGAATCCTGGAGGCGCTGTCAAAAACAGGCGGAATCGGGTGTGTGACGGTATTCATGATAAATATCCTTTCAGATATATTTTAAATGATAAAATTGCTATCCATGTTGTATTGTAGCGTTTCTGATATTTTTTGTAAACATAGAAATTTCATACTTTTTTTATTGCCTTATGGGGAAACTCAACTTATAATGATTAGGTATCACAAAATCATGGGTCAATATACCCAAATGTGATATATGCGCAAAAGAAGTGGAGAAAATCAATGGACAATAACAATCAGAACAGAAATGGCGGAAAGCGGCCAAGCGGACAGAATATCGGGGTGCTCGCCCTGATCCTAGTGATCACGCTGATCGCTGTGACCGTTATGAACAACATGGTCCGCAAAAACCAGACCCAGGAACTCGGGTATGAGGAATTTGTGGAATACTTAAAAGAGGGAGAGATCGATACGGCGAAGATCTCCAACAACAGGATCTACTTAACGCCAAAGACTTCTTCCACGAAGCTTTCCCGCTTCATCCAGTATTATACGGTAAGAATCCCGGATGTTGATCTTGCAGAGCGTCTTTTAGATGCCAACGGGGTCCATGTGGTGGCGGAAGATACGAGTACGAGCGCGAGTATTTTAAACTTTCTGATGGGATGGGTACTCCCGTCGGCGCTCATGATCGGACTTCTCTATATGATGTACAGCCGGATGGGCGGCGGAGGAATGATGGGCGTTGGAAAGAGCAACGCCAAGGTCTACGTCCAGAAGGAGACGGGAGTCACGTTTGCTGACGTAGCGGGCGAGGACGAGGCGAAGGAATCCCTTGTGGAGATCGTCGATTTCCTGCACAATCCGCAGAAATATTCAAAGATCGGTGCAAAACTGCCGAAAGGAGCGCTCCTTGTGGGACCTCCAGGAACAGGTAAGACTCTGCTTGCGAAGGCGGTAGCCGGTGAGGCACATGTTCCGTTCTATTCCCTTTCCGGTTCTGATTTCGTGGAGATGTTTGTCGGCGTGGGTGCGTCTCGTGTCCGAGACCTCTTCAAGCAGGCACAGCAGTCCGCACCGTGTATCATTTTTATTGATGAGATCGATGCCATCGGACGCAGCCGTGACAGCCGGATGGGCGGAAATGATGAGAGAGAGCAGACCTTAAACCAGCTGCTTTCCGAGATGGATGGATTTGATTCCTCTAAGGGACTTCTCGTCCTGGGCGCGACGAACCGTCCGGAGATCCTGGATCCGGCACTTTTGAGACCGGGACGTTTTGACAGACGTGTGATTGTTGACAAGCCGGACCTGAAGGGCCGTGTCAATATCTTAAAGGTACATTCCAAGGATGTGCGCCTGGATGAGACTGTCGACTTCGAGGAGATCGCCCTTGCGACTTCCGGTGCTGTGGGCGCGGATCTCGCGAACATGATGAACGAGGCGGCTATCAACGCAGTCAAGAACGGACGCCAGGCTGTCTCCCAGAAAGACCTCTTTGAGGCTGTGGAGCTTGTTCTCGTCGGAAAAGAGAAGAAAGACCGGATCTTAAGCAAAGAGGAGCGCCGGATCGTCTCCTACCATGAGGTTGGACACGCGCTTGTCACCGCGCTTCAGAAGGATGCTGAACCGGTCCAGAAGATCACGATCGTTCCGCGTACCATGGGAGCGTTAGGATATGTCATGCAGGTTCCGGAAGAGGAAAAATATTTAAATACGAAAAAAGAACTTGAGGCAATGCTTGTGGTTTCCCTTGCCGGACGTGCGGCTGAGGAACTCGTGTTTGACACGGTGACGACAGGTGCTGCGAACGATATCGAGCAGGCGACAAGGATCGCGAGAGCGATGGTCACCCAGTATGGTATGTCTGAGAAGTTCGGTCTTATGGGGCTTGCGACCCAGGAGAACCAGTATCTGACAGGACGCACCGTCTTAAACTGCGGTGACGCTACGGCGGCTGAGATCGATACGGAAGTCATGAAAATGTTAAAGAACGCCTATGCTGAGGCGAAGCGTCTTCTCTCCGAGAACCGCGAAGCGATGGATCAGATCGCCGCGTTCCTGATCGAGAAAGAGACGATCACAGGCAAGGAGTTCATGAAGATCTTCCGCCAGGTGAAGGGAATCCCGGAGCCGGAGGAAGGAAAGAAAGAAGAGAAGAGCCGTATGGGAGGCGAGTTCGCGGAGGACGCGGCGAGCCAGCCGGTACAGGCTGCTGAGGCTTTGGAGGCCCCGACGGAGCAGAATCCGGAGCAGCAGAACTAAATATGGATAAATGTGGGCAGGGTGACAAAAAGTGTCATCCTGCCCATTTTTCTATATCAGCAAATTAAAAGAAATAATTCATGAAAAAGACAAGAATAGCTGGTAAAATAAAATACAGATTTGAACACAGCTCAGAAGACAGCAGAAACGAATTGCGAATGTCCGCTTTGCAGGGCTGGAAATGGAGAGAAAAGAGAATTTTTATGGATCAGAATGATTATGGAAAGAGAAAAGCGGTCTGCAGACATGCGGCGGGATTTATGGCGGCGGTGATGCTCGCGGCAGTGGGACAGCCGTCTATGGCGTATGCGTCTGAAAAACTTCAGACGAATGACCCGTCCGCGTCAGAGCAGTGGGCGTTCTTCAACGATGGATCGTTCACATCGGAAGAGGTTACGAAGTATCCGGTCTACTCGGATCCGTTCGGTCAGCCATCGGAGAATGCGGAGCTTCTTGGAACTCTCGTGGAGGTAAAGAAGAGACAGGCGGTTTCCGGCGTGGATATCAACCTGAAACAGGCATGGGAGACATATGGGAACGGAAGCCATGATACCATCGTCGCAATGATCGATACGGGAATTGATGCTTCTCATGAAGATCTGAAGGACACTTTATGGGTCAATACCGATGAGATTCCGGGAAACGGCATCGACGATGACGGAAACGGCTACGTGGATGATTGTTATGGGTGGAATTTCTACAATAATAACAATCAGATCTTCACCGGGAATGAGGACAGCCACGGAACCCACGGGGCCGGGACGATCAGTGCCGGGACAGGAAACGGGATCGGAATCTCGGGAATCGTTCCGGGAACCCGGGTTCGGGTGATGGCGTTAAAGGCTCTTGGGGGAAATGACGGCGGCGGAAGTACGGCGGCTGTCATCAAAGCGATCAAATATGCGGAGGATAACGGTGCGGTGATCTGCAACCTGAGCCTGACGTCGACGACAGATGATAAGGCGTTATATGAGGCGATGAAGAATTCCGGTATGCTGTTTGTAGTGGCGGCGGGAAACGGAAATCCGAAGACAGGAAAAGGCGTTGATACGGACGTGATCCCGTTTTATCCGGCGGCGTATGACCTGGACAATATTATTTCCGTCGCGAATCTAAGCTTTGATGGGGCACTGTCCGCAAGCTCCAACTATGGAAAAACGACTGTGGATCTTGCGGCGCCGGGAAGTTATATCTTAAGTACGACCCCTGGAAACACCTATGGATACATGAGCGGAACGTCCATGGCGGCACCGATGGTGTCCGGGGCGGCGGCAATGATCTATTCGTATTTTGACGGGATCGGGGTTGCGGATGTGAAGGAGATCCTGATGTCCACGGTGACACCGATGGAGAGTCTCAAGGACGTGACGGTGTCCGGCGGTATGCTGAATGTGGGCGCAGCCCTTTCCTATGATATCAGCAGTCTATCGAGAAAGGGATTTCAGATCGGTGGAACGAGACCGGAGAACGGGACGGCTCCATATCTGGAAATGCAGACCTCGAACCGGAATGGCGGAATGTATCTGACGGTCCGCGTCCTCGATATTGACGGGGATCTTGATAAGCTCTTCTATGCAAAGGGCGAGCATACAGCCGGGGAGTTTGCGAACGGGACTGTGGAAGGAACGGCGTTTACGGTGAATGAGAAGGATATGGCGGCGTTCCAGATCACGGAAAAAGGAACGTATACGTTCTATGCTGTGGATAAGAATGGAAATGGAGCGGTGAAGATCGCAAAATTCGTGTCGGAGAGCGACGGACCGGGGGCATTTCAGTAGGATCCTGATGGGAGAAATGCCGGAGGCAACAGATGATCGGAGGAGAACACATGAAGACAAGACGATTGGGAAAAACAGGGCTCATGGTGAGTGAGATCGGATTTGGCGGGGAATGGCTGGAACGGCATACGGAAACTGAGGGCATTGAGCTGATCCGGTATGCGTCAGAGAAAGGGATCAATATGCTGGACTGCTGGATGGCGGATCCGAAATCGAGAAATATCATCGGCGAGGGAATGAAAGAGAACCGGGATCAGTGGTTCATTCAGGGACATATCGGGTCTACCTGGAAGGACGGACAGTATTTCCGCACGCGGGAGATGAAATATGTGCGTCCGGCCTTTGAGGACCTTTTAAAGAGACTACAGACCGACTATATCGATCTCGGAATGATCCACTATGTGGATTCTGAGGAAGAGTGGGAGAAGATCCAGCACTCTGATTATCTGGATTATGTGATGGAGCTGAAAGAAAAAGGCGTGATCCGGCACATCGGCATGAGCTCCCACAATCCGAAGGTAGCTATGAAGGCGGTTGAGTCCGGATATATAGAGATGATCCTTTTCAGTATCAACCCGGCGTTTGATATGCTGCCGGCGAGTGAGGATATCGATACGATGTTTGCGGAGGAGTTTGACGCGGGACTTGAGGGGATCGATCTGGACCGGGCGATGCTCTATAAGGCCTGTGAGGAGAACGATGTGGGGATCACGGTCATGAAGGGATTCGCGGGCGGAAGACTTTTCGATGCGAAGAGATCTCCGTTCGGTGTCTGTCTTACCCCGGTCCAGTGTATTCACTATGCGCTGACGAGACCGGCTGTCTGCTCCATCATGTGTGGATATGACACAAAGGAGCAGGTAGATGCGGCAGTGGGATATGAGACTGCCTCAGAGACGGAGAAAGACTATGCGTCTGTGATCGCGAATGCGCCGTTCCATTCCTACCGGGGCGAATGTACATACTGCGGACATTGCAAGCCGTGTGCCGCAAATCTGGATATTGCTATGATCAACAAGTTTTATGATCTGGCAACCATGCAGCCGAAGATCCCGGCGACAGTGCAGTCTCACTATGAGCTTCTGGAACATAAGGCGTCGGAGTGCATCGGATGTCATTTGTGCGAAGCACGGTGCCCGTTTGGAGTTCCGATCGCGGAGAGGATGGAGAAGACTGCGAAGTTATTTGGATGCTGATATTGCGGAGATCGAAAATCCAGTCAGCGAATTATCAACAAAGGAGAAATAGGATCATGTCACTTGAAAAAGCAAAAGCAGATCTGGAACAGAAGGGATTTCTGGATCATGTGATTGAGCTGAAAGAATCAACGGCCACAGTGGCAGAGGCTGCGGAGGCACTGGATGTGAAGCCGGGAATGATTGCGAAGACCATGTCCTTTTTACAGGGTGAAAAAGCCGTCCTGATCCTGACGGAAGGGACGGCAAAAGTCGATAACCACAAATATAAAGATACATTTCATGTAAAGGCGAAGATGATCCCGTTTGATCAGGTAGAAGCGCGGATCGGCCATGCGCCGGGTGGCGTGTGCCCCTTTGGGATCAACGAGGGGATCGAGGTCTATCTGGATGACAGCCTGAAGCAGTTCACAACGGTGTACCCGGCTGCGGGAAATGACCACAGTGCGGTAAAACTTACGATCCCGGAGCTCGAGCGGGCTGCAGGCGCAAAAGGATGGGTGGATGTTACATCGAGATCCACCCAAACGCGTTCGCCACAGAACTGATCAGAATGATCGCCGCAAAGATCGGGCAGAGATACTGGATCATAAACTGGAAGATCACTTTTCTGCGGAACGGATGGCCGCCGTCTGTGACCTCCTGTTCGATCTTTGCAACTCCGATGACTTTCGATACGAGAAGGCAGGTTGCGATCGCCGCGATCGGCATCATAACAGAGTTTGTCAGGAAATCGAAGAAGTCAAGGAACTGCATTCCGATCACGGTCACACCGGCCAGTGGACCATAGCCAAGACAGGAGAGCGTTCCGAGCAGGAGCATAATGACAGCCATAAATACCGTCGCTTTTTTCCGGCTCCAGTGCAGCTCATCCTCAAAAGTGGAGACGGCACTCTCGGTCAGGGCGATGGAACTTGTGACAGCCGCGAACAGGACCAGGACAAAAAACAGGATGCCGACTGCGGCTCCGAGTCCCATGCTTGCGAACACCTTCGGGATCGTGATGAACATCAGCGCAGGACCGGCCTGCAGGGTATCCGGGTCACCGCCGGAGAAGGCGAAGACGGCCGGGATGATCATGAGACCGGCCATGATCGCGATCGCGGTATCGAAGATCTCAACATTCTGGGTGGAATCTTCGATCGAAGTATCTTTTTTCATGTAGGAACCGAAGGTGATAAGGATTCCCATGGCGATGGACAGGGAGTAGAACATCTGTCCCATAGCGGATACCACCGTCATCCATGAGAAGTTCTCAAGGTTTGGTACCAGCAGATATTTCACACCACTCATAGCCCCCGGTCTCGATACGGAATAGCCCGCGATGAGCAGGGAAAGGACCACGAGGATCGGCATCATAAACTTCGATACACGCTCGATCCCGTTGCGTACACCTGCGTAAATGATAACAACTGTAAACAGGGTGAAGAGAATAAAGCAGATCTCCGTGGAACGACCGTTGGAAATAAACGCGGAGAAATATTCGTCTGTGGCAAGGGCCTGTCCATGTCCAAGAAGGTATTCAGCCAGATATTTGATGACCCAGCCGCCGATCACAGAATAGTACGGGACGATCAGGATCGGGATCACAGCATTGATCCAGCCGCCGAAGGACAGCCATTTTGATTTTCCAAAGGATTCATAGGCACCCACCGGACTCTTTTTTGTCATGCGGCCGAGAGCAGTTTCCGCCACGATCATTGTGTAGCCAAAGGTCAGTGCCAGAATGATATAGACGAGTAGAAAGATTCCCCCGCCATACTTTGCTGCGAGATAGGGGAAACGCCAGATGTTTCCAAGTCCTACGGACGCGCCCGCCGCCGACAGGACGAAACCGAGCTTTCCGGAGAACGAACTTCGTTTACGATTCATAATTAATTTCTCCTCATGTTTTTATCACAAATACATTTGTGCGTGTAAGGGATAGTCTATCATAGAATATGAAAAAAGGCAATTTGAACTGTCGGGGAGACTAAAATTGGAATAGAACCGATGGAAGGTATAATCAGAACGCAGAAGAATGTATAAAAAAAGGAACAACCGGAGAATCTTATAATTTGATGGCGAAATTATCGGTTTTGCGTTATAATACACTTATTCCTACCAGATAAATACAGTTTATATTTGGATACAGACGCAGGAATGGTGTCGATGTACATGGGCTTTTATCCGACAGGGTCTGAGCCCATTGATAGATACAGAGAGGTGAAATTGTGTTAAAAGCGGAAAATTTGATTCTCCATGTGGAGGATAACGGGGCGAAAAAATGTCTTCTGGATCATATTTCTTTCCAGGTGGACGATGGGGAGATGCTGGTGATTACGGGACCAAACGGCGGTGGAAAGTCCACACTGGCGAAGGTCCTGATCGGAATCGAGAAGGCGGAGAGCGGAAAGATCTTTTTAAACGGGGAAGATATCACGGATTACGATATCAACCACCGGGCTAACGCCGGGATCGGCTATGCATTCCAGCAGCCACCGAGATTTAAGGGAATGACGGTGCAGAGACTTCTTGCGCTGGCAGCAGGAAGAGAGCTGGAAGATCAGGAGTGCTGCAGGCTTTTGTCTGACGTGGGACTCTGCGCTGAGGAATATTTAGGCCGTCAGATCGACGGAACGCTTTCCGGAGGCGAGATGAAGCGGATCGAGATCGCGACGGTTCTTGCGAAGGAACATACCTTATGTATTTTTGATGAGCCGGAAGCAGGGATCGATCTCTGGAGCTTCTCGATGTTGATCCGGAAGTTTGAGGAGATCCATAAGGAGAAAAAACAGAGTCTGATCGTCATCTCCCATCAGGAGAAGATCATCAGCATGGCAGACCGGATCATGGTGATCGATGACGGGAAGATCAAGGCGGAAGGACGGAAGGAAGATGTCCTGCCGTGTTTAGAAGGTCTTGATAAATGTCATGCATGTGCAGGAAATGCGGGGGTGAGAGCGTAATGGTAGAGCTGGATCATGTAGTAGAAGAGGTACTGAAGGTCATCAATGACAACGGATTTTCCCAGAAGGGCGCTTTCAATCTGCGCCAGAACGGAACGTCCATCTGCCACGGTGACAGTGAGCATATTAAGATCAAGAAGAAGACGGACAAGCCGGGGATCGATATCTATATTGATGGCGATACAAAGGGCGAGAAAGTTTACATCCCGGTGGTCGTCAGCGTTTCCGGCATGACAGACCTTGTATACAATGATTTCTATATCGCGGACGGCGCGGACGTTACGATCGTTGCGGGCTGCGGGATCCACAACAGCGGATGCAATGAGAGCAGACATGACGGGATCCACACCTTTCATGTTGGAAAGAACGCGAACGTCTGTTATCAGGAAAAGCATTATGGAGAGGGAAATGGAACCGGCGGCCGTGTGCTGAATCCGGTGACGAATATCTATGTGGGAGAAAATTCCGTATTTACGCTGGATACGGCACAGATCAAGGGCGTTGACTCCACAGTCCGCGAGACACTTGTGGAGATGGATAAAAACTCCAGATTGTATGTGACGGAGCGCCTCATGACTGAGGGAGACCAGACGGCGGAGTCCAACATCGAGGTACGTTTAAACGGTGAGGACAGCTCAGCCCAGATCATCTCAAGATCTGTCGGAAAAGGCAATTCCGTCCAGACCTTCCACCCGAAGGCGGTCGGAAACAACAAATGTCAGGCCCATATCCAGTGTGACTCCATCATCATGGATCACGCCGAGATCGGATCCATTCCGGAGATCCGCGCGCGCGATTTAAATGCTGCGATCATCCATGAGGCGGCCATCGGAAGGATCAACGATGAGCAGTTATTAAAGCTCCGGACACTTGGACTTACCGAGGAAGAGGCGGAGAACGTCATTATTGAGAATTTCCTGAACTAAAATCAGAATTTTGTATAATATTAAGAAAAGCAGGTCTGCAGGTAACATGACATGTTGCCGCTGCAGATCTGCTTTTTTGATGTCATACACTTGAAAAAGCTGCCGCTGCCTGACGGCTTTTTCAAGTGTTAGAAGTACGTCCGTCTCTTCGGCGTATTCCAGCTTCCCACCACGCGCTTCACGTTGGAGATCGTTACGAAGGCGTTGGGGTCCTTTGCCTGGACGTAGTCCATAAACTGACCATATTCCTTTTTGGTGAGGATCGCAAGGATCTCTTCCTTCTGCGTGTCGCTGTAGCCGCCGGTTGCGGTGTAGACGGTGATTCCGCGCTGGAGTGTTTCGATGACGTAGCGCTTGAAATCATCGTTGTGCTCGGAGATCACGCAGACGCGGATCTTTCCGGTGAACTCGTCGATAAAGTAGTCCAGGACGAGGCCGCTGAAGTAGGTGGACAGGGCGCCGATGATCACGGTCTGGAGGTCGTAGGCGAAATAGGAGCTTGCGACGGTCACCATTCCGGCGATAATGATGGACTTTCCGAGATCCATGTGGAGGTACTTGTTCATGATCTTCGCGATAATGTCGAGACCGCCGGACGCGGCGTTGGCGTTAAAGAGGACTGCCTGTCCGTAGCAGATCACGACGATCATTCCCACCACGTCCAGGGCGATATTTCCTGTGGGAGAACCCGGATTTGGGAACAGGATCTCGAACACAAAGAGAAGCGCCGGCAGCAGGACGGAGATAAAGATGATCTTTGTCCCGAAGGTCTTATCCACGAAGAGGAATGCCAGGATGATGCAGATGATGTTTAAGAGCAGCGTCATGGCGGACAGGGACAGCGGGACAAAGTTTACGAGAACCACGGCGAGTCCTGAGATACTTCCGCTGATGATATGGTTCGGGTTCATGAAGAAATAGACTCCCACGGCGATGATGAAGGTGCCGAAGAAGATCGTGGAGAAATATTTTAGTTTTTCAAACATGGTGAGATTCCCTTTTTCGTATTAGTATTTGCGTGTCAATCATATGTGAAAAATGTACAGTTGTCAAACGTGCACGTTACAGTGTGAGCGCTTGTATGCGGCAAAGTGAAAAACAGATATTGATAAAATATGAAGGATGACCGGGGATGGAAAACGCGTTGGAGAAGGAAGAGGATGACGAATCCAATCGTGTGAGATATAATGGATCTGGAAGAATTTGCCGGTGTTTGGAGAAGGAAAAGATGAGGTTGGTAATATTATGAATCAGGAGTGTAGAATTATGTTTAGAGAGATTCGAAAAAAGAGAAATAAGATCGAGGATAGCGCGGCGGAGGAACTTCTGCAAAACAGCAGGAGAGGTGTTCTTGCGGTGAATGGGGATGATGGATATCCGTATGCGATCCCGCTCAATTATTTTTATGACAGGGAGAACCGGAAAATCTATTTTCATGGTGCGCGCGCGGGGCATAAGGTCGATGCACTGCGGGTATGTGATAAGGTATGTTTTACGGTTTATGGAAATGAGACGATCAGGGAGGAAGACTGGGCACCGTTTATGCAGAGTACGGTTGTGTTCGGGAGATGTCATTTGATGGAAAATGGCAGTGAGAAAGCAATGGAAATGTTAAAACGGTTTGCGATGAAATATTATCCGAATGAACAGCTGGCTGATGAGGAGATCGCGCAGGCGGGAAGGGCTGTGCAGATGTTTGAAATCGAGATCGAGCATTTGAGCGGCAAGGAGGTGCAGGAGAAGTAGAATGAGATTGAGGAATATTTTGATCGTTGTCAAGGATATTGAGAGATCGAAAAAGTTTTATCATGATCTGTTTGGACTTGATATAGTACTTGATAATGACGGAAATATAATCCTGACGGAAGGGCTTGTGCTGCAGGAGGAGAAGATATGGAAGGATTTTTTAGGGAAAACTATTATTCCGGAAAGCAATTCGTGTGAGCTTTATTTTGAGGAACAGAACATAGAGAGATTTGTTGAAAAATTGGAGCGGTTATATCCCAATATCCAGTATGTGAACCGCCTTATGACACATAGTTGGGGACAGAAGGTGGTCCGGTTTTATGATTTGGATGGCAATTTGATCGAAGTTGGGACGCCGATGTGATTTTGTGCGTCAAAGTACAGAACGTATGTGTAGAATAAATAGCTGAGGCAGAGTCCCGCCAGCACGGAGGTTGCGATGCCGCTGCCAATGATGCCCGCCTCATGGGGACGCTTTTCACCGATTTTCTGCCCCACAAGGACCGTGATGCCCATGGCGATTTTCGTGATCACCGTCATGACGCTCTGAATGATCTGGCTGCCTTCCGTGAAATCATTTGTCTTTTTCATAGTATTTTCCACCTGAAATTTCCAGTTATATAAAAAAGCCGGATAAAATACCGAACGATCCTTCGGCATCTTATCCAGCTTTGTAAATGCGTTTACAAGCCCTCCGATGAGCTGTAAGACAGTATAGCAGGGAAATACAGAATTGTCAACTCAGCGACTTTTCTGATCTTTTAAGCTGAAAGATATTGCTGATGTTCACGTGATACTATATTTATTTCTGCATAGTCTCGATCATGCATTCGTGTTTCTTCGTTGTTTTGTTATAATTAATTCCAACAAGTAATATACTACCATGATAATCTTTCAATGCATTTCCATACTGTTTTTCTCTGATCTGGTCTAAAGCTCCAGATGCGCTTTTATCCCATTTAAGTTCGATCACTACCGCAGGCTTATCTAAATGCAGTTTTCTCGGAATCAGACATATATCAGCAAAACCCTTACCTGTAGGCAGTTCACGGATTATCGTATAATATTCACGTGCAAAGTAAAATGCAAGATTTATGGTACAGCTCAGAGAATTTTCATCGTTGTACTGAAGAATCGAAATTTCATCGTGAGCCTTGTCAACTCCTGCCGCAACTGCGTCGGCGTCCATGGCCCACAATGATTCTAAAAGTTTACGGGATGATTCTACGGAGTCGATCACGCCATGCCAGTTCATGGTGCTGATTGCATTCACATATTCCTGTGAGACTTCTTTATTAGGAATGGCAACGGTACCATCTACGCTGTTGTATGTCAGGTAGCCGAGATGGATCAGTAATGTCAAGACATCATCTTTAGTGGCAAATGTGGTCATATCATTGCTGAAAGTTCCTATATTGATTTGTACTGCTTCACCTGCAAGCATTCTGACCACAGAGTCCTGCAGTCCGTCCATATCCATCTGAATGTAAATTTTTAAGGCTTCATATGTTTCCGTCTGATTCCAATAAGTTCCCAACTTGTGTCGCAGCATGGCTTCCACAACCGATTTAGGACTGTAAATAGAGTAATGTTCATCACCATTCTGGCGATGTGCGATCAGATGATATCCATCATACCATGTTTTCGCTTCCTCGAAATTCATATCGTATGTATCGCAGAGTCTGGATACTTCTTGTTCAGTGAAGCCGAAATACCCGGCCAGATCGCCTGGATCGGTCATGGAATATTCTGTAAACATATTTAATGCGGAATGGGAGCCATATTTTTTAATGGGTAATATGCCGGTCATGTAGGCCAATGCCACATAATCCTTATCCTTCAGCCATGCGCGCAAAAAATCTAAATATTTTTTCTGAGCCTCTTTATTCTGCTTGTACTCCCGGAACAGGCAGTCCCACTCATCGATCAGGATCACAAAAGGACATTTGGTATAACGGAATACGTCTTTCATGACCTGAATCAGATTCTTTTCATCACGAAACTGTATTTCGTGAAATGTCTCCTTAAAATCCAAAATCAGATAATTTTTAAGCATCTCCAGCATTTCTTCCATTGTTTCAGACATACTTAAAAATTCCTGCATATTGATTTTGATCACATCATATTGGTTCAGATTTTCCCTATACGATCTGTCTTTACTGATAGCAAGATTTTGAAATAATTCCGTTGTATCCTCGCTCCGGTCATAATATGCGGCGAGCATATTAGCGGCCATTGATTTTCCGAATCTTCTTGGACGGCTTACACAGATATATTTCTGCTCGGTACAAAGCGCTTCATTGGTTCTGGCGATCAGTTCGCTTTTGTCGACATAAATTTTAGAGCGGAGACTACCGCGGAATGAAAGATTCCCCGGATTCAGATAACTTCCCATGCAAATTCCTCCCATCAGAAAAAGCGTCTTTGATTGTTTTTATTATACTTGATTCCAGCGGGAAGTACAAGGAGTGTTCATTTCCTACGGATGTAAAAATGGCGGCGTCGCTCACCATTGAAGCGATACCGCCATTTTTATATCCATTTCTATATATGGACGCGGAGATTATTTGGTCTCTTTTTCCTCAGCAGCAGCTGCAGCAGGTGCAGTTGTAACTTCAGTTTCCGGAACAACGTTGTGAACCGGGATGACGGAGAGCACAACAGCCTCCGGATCAGTCTTTAAGTCGATGTCTTTGTTCTTTGCGATGTCAAGATCCTTGACATGTACGATGTCACCAACCTTGAGGCCTGCAGCATCCAGTGTTGTCTTCTCGACAAGTGCGGACGGGAATGCTCTGTAAGCAACTTCGCTTAAGTCTTCCTGAAGAACGCCGCCGACAACAGCCTCACGGTTCAGGATTACGATCTCAGCAGTAGAAGTAACCTTTTCATCGCTTACAAGTGCCTGAAAATCAATCTCATCGATCTTTCTTGTCATTGCATTGTAGTCAATTTCCTTGATCAGGACATCATATACCTGCCCCTCAATGTCGAGATTGATCTGGCCGCCTTTATGTTCGGTCTTTAAAAGACGTTCAGCATCTGCAGCGTTCATCTTTACCGGAATGGAGCCTTCGATGGCATGTCCGAAAACATTACCTGTAACAAATCCTTCACGTCTTAATCTCTTTGCCTTTACATCCATGCTTCTTTTTTCAGCTTTTAAAGTAGTCATTTATCTTTTCCTCCAAAAATCTGATTCCCGGCAAACGAACCAGTATTCGTTCTGCCGGATTCGCTTAGCAGCCCTCAGCTTTAGTGTATAAAGGGGTTTTGTTAAGTTTGTGACTAATAACTGTTCAATAGGTCTGCGCATTTACTGCGCTGACCGTAACATAATTTTGACCAGCAGGCAAAAATCCCATTGCCGCAGGCAATTCGGAATGGATTTTTGCGTAACTGTGAAGGTACTGAACAGTTACCGCTTCTTTCTTGTTACAGCGTAAGTATAGCAGTGTTTTGAGAAACAGATTAACCAAAAATGAAAAAAATAAAGGCCTAAATTTTAAAAAATGCACAAAAACAGAGCGGAGAAAGTCTGTGGATGTTCAAAACGGGGAAAGTGTGATAAGATATAAGAGATCATCACAAAGAATAATTCGATGAAATAACTGGTGTTGTGCAGGAAAGAGATGTGCGGTCATGGAAATGAAACATGACAGCCTGAGAACACGAGGATTCATATAATATGCTGCATGAGATCCGGCAGATTTCTGCAGCAGTCAATGAGGTGAACATTATGAATACAGACAATCGACCGATCGGTGTTTTGGATTCCGGACTCGGCGGGATCAGTGTTTTGAGAGAATTAGTGAAACTGATGCCGGGGGAGGATTTCTTATATTACGGGGACTCCGCAAATGCCCCTTACGGCATACGTACCCCGGAGGAGGTCATTGACCTCACAAAAAAGGATGTGGATTTTTTGCTGGAACGCGGGGCGAAAGCCATAGTTGTGGCCTGCAACACGGCAACCAGTGTGGCGATCCGGGAATTGAGAGAGGAGTATGAGAAGAAGGATATTCCGGTGATCGGAATCGAACCGGCGCTGAAGCCGGCGGTGCTTGCGAAAGAGCACTCAAAGGTTGTCGTTATGGCGACTCCTATGACACTCTCCCAGACAAAATTTAATTCCATGCTGCATGTCTACGAGGACGAGGCGAATATCATCAAGATGCCGTGCCCGGGACTTGTGGAGTATATCGAGGGCGGAATGTTAGAGGGACCTGTTCTGGACGAGTATCTGGAAAAACAGTTCGAGCCTTACGAGAAATCAGAGATCGACGCGGTGGTACTCGGTTGCACACATTACCCGTTAGTAAAAGATGAGATCCAGAAACATCTGCCCGGCGTGGCGATCTATGACGGTGGATTCGGAACCGCGAAGCAGACGAGAAAGCGCCTGACTGAGTGTGGACTGTTATCAGGGAAAGAGTCCGGAGGTGAGGTGAAGATCTTTAACAGTAAGAATACGGAGGATGTTCTGGAGCTTTCGAGAAGACTGTTGAATTTATAGATACATGTAATATCAAAAATATCTGGAGAGAAAGGTATGAAAAAATTATTGTACATTGACGCCTGCGTGAACCGCGATATTTCAAGAACGGAGAGACTTGCGCAGGCTTTATTAAAGGAAATGAACAAGAACGGGGAATATGAGGTCGAGACCCTGTGCCTGGAGGATGAAGATCTGAAGCTTTTTACCGGAAAAGAGAGTGCAGGACGGGAACAGCTCACGAGGGCCGGAATTTATGAGGGACCGCTGTTTGACTATGCAAAGCAGTTTGCGTCCGCAGACCGGATCCTTGTGGCGGCCCCGTACTGGGATTTTACTTTCCCGGCGAGAATGAAATGTTATCTGGAGCAGATCTGTGTGACAGGGCTGACCTTTACCTTTTCTTCCAAGGGAATCCCGGGTGGGCTGTGCCATGCCGACAGTCTCCATTATGTGACCACCAGCGGTGGCTCCATCGGGGATCTGAATCTCGGATATGAGTATGTCGAGAAACTCTGCAAGGTATATTACGGAATCAATAAGACTGTGTGCTATACCGCAGAGGGGCTTGACATCGAGGGCAATTCCGTGGAAGAGATCATGAAGGCGGCAGAGGAGGAGGCAGTCCGGACATACCGGAACTTTGCGTGATTTCCTCAGGTTCATCTCCTTTTTTACAATAAGATATATCGCGATCGACTTAAGCGGCGGGAAGAAAAAGCTTCCGATCCGCAGCATTACCGTTGTCCCGAAGAATCATATCGACCTCGCGCGGGAGGGCATGAAGGAGTATCTTCACAGCCATGGATATGAGGTGGATGTGGAGCTTTCTAGGATCAAGTTAAGGTATTAGTACGAAAAATCATATTAAGGCATCAATCGAAACAGGACAGATCATCTGCGTGGATGCGGGTGGCTGTCCTGTTTTTTGCGGCTCTATGAAAATGGCTGACGGTAGACGCGATGGAAGTCAGTGTAGATAGAAAAACAAAAATAAATATGTCTGGTGGAAAAATAAGTTATATATTTGGAAGAATAAAGAAGAAAAGAAATTTCCGATAAAAATGAACTTTCCCCCAATTGCCTGTCTCTATAAGACAGATGCATCAAAAAAGAGAGGAGGCAGGACATGGATGAAGAGAATATCGTGAGACGCATGATCAACGGGGACATGGATGCCTTCGGGGAGCTGATGGAGAAGTATGAGAGGCCGGCGCTCAGGGCGGCCTGGCTGATCTCCGGGAACGCGGCGGACAGCGAGGACATTGTCCAGGAGACATTCACCGCCTGCTATTTAAACAGAAAGAAGCTCCGGGATCCGGCAGCCTTTAAGACATGGTTTTACAGGATACTCACAAGGTCCGCGTGGAAGATCAGCAGAAAGTCACGGAAAGAACAGCCGGAGGAGGAACCTGCATCCGGGCAGGCGGACACCGGAAGGTCCGTCCTAGAAAACTGCATTATGAAGGAAGAGGAGCGGATCCTCCACGAGGCGGTGGAAAAGCTGCCGCCGAAGCAGAAGACCGTGTTGATCCTATACTATTACAATGATATGCCGATCCGCGAGATCGCAAGGGTCTGCGGAGTGTTTGAGGGAACGGTGAAATCCAGGCTGTTCCACGCGAAGGAACAGTTGAAGCAAATCCTCACACAGGAGGAAGGAGGAAAAACATGGACGATCCTATCTTAGAAAAGAGACTGAAAAACATGTTTGAGAGCCGCGCAGGCGAACTTCCGGACGAATCGGTGCGGAAGGCGCGGATCCGGAGAAATGTATATGAGAAGATAGAAAGAGAGGGAAATTATATGAAGAAAGGTTTTATGAAAAAAGCGGTAGCAGCAGTTGCAGCGATCTGTGTATTTGGAAGCATGACGGCGTTCGCGATTGGAAAGATCGCGGGAATCACATCCCGCACCGATATAAGAGATGAAGTCCACACCTATGAACAGGCGCTGGAGCTTCAGAAGGAGAATGGACCGATGGTAGATTTCCCGGAGAAATTCTCCAACGGGTACGCGTTTAAGGCTGCTGTGCCGGTAAACTATGAGACGGAAGATAAAGATGGAAATAAACTGGGAAACGGAACACAGCTTTCCGTCACATACGGAAAAGACGGCATGGAGGATGTCACGTTTTCCGCGGAAGTCGGCATGGATGGAGAACTCACCCCGGCAGAGGTGAGGACATGCGAGGATGGTACAGAACTCTGTTTCTACAAGCTGACCAACAAGTTCGTTCCGGCAGATTATGAGCTCACCGAGGAGGACAAAAAGGCCCAGGAAGACGGCAATTTTAACCTGGCTTACGGCAGCGATAAGGTCGAAGTTATGACTTCCTACACGGTAGAGTGGAACATGGACGGACAGGGCTACAGCCTCTTCAAGTTTGGTGAGGATCTCGGCGCTGAGGAGATGTTTGGAATGGCGGAAGAGATTATTGCGGGACAGAGTAAGTAGAAGATAAAACAACTGGCAGTTCATAAGATAGATGATGAAAGCCTGAAATAAAAGATTTGATTAAGGAAAACGATCTGTTTGTGGTATTGATGGTTTGCACAGACAGATCGTTTTCCTTTTTTGATGCCATGCATCCAGAGAAAACTGTCGGTGGCAGGTTCTGGAGGTCATGTGTAAATAGAAACTTTAAAAGTAGAGTATTTATTTTTCGTCAGTGATTAACTCATGTGAAATACCGTTTCCGGCGTTTAAAGCAGCAATGACACGGCGTAAGTGATCTAAGTTGCTTTTTGAATAAAAAGGATCGGAGAAAAATTCCTTCTTGATCTTCTCCACTGGCATCTCCTTTCCAGTCCAGAGACGGAAGGCCTCGGCACCCTGGTAGAGGAGCATATAGGATCCGTTGAAGAACGGGTTGCCCTGATTTTTAGCCATGGTGAGGAGCTTTGTCTCACGCGGATTGTAGATGATATCGGAGACGATGAGGTCTTTCGGAAAAGTCAGATTTTCCGGGACCGGGCAGGTATCCTCGTGGGGAGCCATGCCGACGGAGGTCCCGTTTGTGAGGATAGCGCTGTCCGCAAGTTCTTTCTTTAAGAGATTCGCGTCGGAGAAGTCACAGATCTTGATCCTGCAGTCAGTGATCTCAGTGAGCTCCTCGACGGTATGTACCAGGCGGTCGTAGAAGCGGCTGGTGGGTCTCATGAAGACGGAGATCTCTTTTAAGCCGTCGAGGGCAGCCTGTACCAGAATTGCGGTGGCAGCGCCTCCTGCGCCCAGAAGTGTCATTTTTTTGCCGATGATATCGTAACCGGCATCTTTTACGGACTGCATGTAACCGATGCCGTCGGTGTTATGGCCGACGAGACGTCCATCTTCGTTTACGACCGTGTTGACAGCACCGATGATCCGGGCAGCGGTGGAGAGTTCGTCGCAGAGGGAGACCATGAGATTTTTATCCGGCATGGTCAGGTTGAAGCCGCGGGCACCGAGAACCTTTAAACCGGCAACTGCGGTGGGAAGTGTCTCCTCATTGACATCAAATGCGAGGTAGCGGTAGTCGAGCCCAAGAGCCTCAAAGGATGCGTTGTGCATCATCGGGGAGACGCTGTGGGCGCAGGGGCTGCCGAGCAGACAGATAAGACCGGTGTGTCCGGTGATCGGTGAAGCTGCGGATGTGGTGTTTTCCATTTTATGTGTACCTCCGGGGAGTGATTTTTCTCGCTTTATTATAACAGTGCAGGAAAGAAAATGCAAAAGAAAATTTATGATTTTAAAGTGTGAAAATATGAAAACAAAAGTTCCACGGGCTTTGATTGCAGAGCAGATTAAAATCTGGTATACTTGCACTAAATGACGCATGAAAGTGGAAAAGTGTTTTGGGTGTGGGAGAAAACAGTTAGAGATTTTGAGAGACTATTAGTACGAAAAGGAGAATTTAGATTATGGCGGGATTGAAGGAACATATTTTTCTGATCGGATTTATGGGCTGCGGGAAGAGTACGAACGCGGAGTGCCTGGCGGAGATGACCGGGGCGAGGCAGGTGGAGATGGATCAGATGATCGTGGAGAATGAGGAAATGGCGATCGCGGATATTTTTAAGGAGAAGGGGGAAGCGTATTTCCGGGAGTTGGAGACAGATCTGATCAAAAGCTTTGCGGGAGTGGAGCCGGCGGTGATCTCCTGTGGGGGAGGTGCTGTTTTGAAGGAGGAGAATGTGCGGCTTATGAAGGAGTCTGGGAAGATCGTGCTTCTCACGGCAGAGCCGGGGACGATCTACGAGCGTGTGAAGGACAGTACGGAGAGACCGGTACTGAATGGGAATATGAATGTTGGGTATATTGAAGAGCTGATGGAGAAGCGCAGGCCGAAGTATGAGGCGGCGGCTGATGTGAAGGTTGCTACGGATGGGAAGACGGCAGAAGAAATCTGCGGGGAGATCCTTGAGGTTTGTGGGAAATAGATTGGCTAGAGGTACGCGCCGGTGAGTCTTCGGGCGCGAACGCAGGGGTTCGGGAGCGGTTCCTCTAAGCTTGCAGAAGAATGCTAAGGGCGGAGAACAGTCGGCACAACTCGCTGACGCTCAGACTAGTGCCGCCTGTCCTCCAACGCATTCTCCTGCGAGCCAAGAGGAAGCCAGGCTCCCTGCACAAAGCGTCCGTGCCCGAAGACTCACCGGCGCTGTGCGTTGGCGGTTTGGAAGATTGCGTATCAGCGCGGTGTGTTGACAGGAGCGAGGAGAAGTTATGTGCTTGAGTCTGAAGGTTTAAAATCGCGCTCTATTTCGAAAATTTCGAAAATTCGCTGGATTGCGTGTTGGTGGTTCAAGGGAGAGAGATTGAGGGCAGGTCGGAAAATGTAGAGAATGGCTGGAAATAGGACGGAAAAAGTGTGAGAAATGTCTGAAATGGGGTCAGAAAAAGGCACTGACGTGCCAAAGATGCGCACTCGCGCGAAGATGTAGACTGTCGCAAGCGACCGCGCGAGGCGCGAGAATGTGCCAAGGCACATTCTTTTATGGCATTTCAGGATTTTTTCCCAGTCGTACTGCCTCTAAATACTTCTGTGTCTCCGCGTCTGCATGCGCGAACAGATAATTTTTTGCATTGCCGGTGTGCTTTCCCTTTTCCTCAGAGATCAGCTTTCCGACACGTTCGATCTCCTCACGGAAATCCCTCGCGGACCAGAGGATACAGCCCTGACTTCGGATAATGAGCTGGATCACGCCGTCGGAGGTAGCGACTGTGGTGCGGTATCGTCTGCCGATGCGGATCGCGACTTTTTCGATGTACTGGTCGGCGGTCTCCGCCTCTTTTGTATACACGACGTTGATGTTGTGGTATTTCTGGACTTTCTCCACACCGCCGGGGACCTTGTAGGCGTCGAAGACGACGATGACGCAGATCTTGCGGAATCCCTGGTAGTTGCTTAGGATGTCCATGAGCTTGTAGCGGGCGGCGTCGATGCTGACTGCCGCCAGGTCGCTCAGCTCCTCCCAGGCAAAGATGATGTTGTAGCCGTCAACGAGAAGATACTCGTCCTCTGGCGCCTCTTTTTCCTTCACCGGCTTCACCGGGCTGGCGTTCTTTGCGCGGATCACGGTGCGGGAGTCGTAGTCGGAGGCAAGCTTCCGCTTCGGCTCGCCGTATGTACGGGTGAAGATGGCCTGGAGTTCCTTGTCGTCATAGAAGGAAAGGGAAGAACCTCCATTTCCGCGGCTGTCGGAGGAAGAACCGGCGGTGCCATTCGCAGAAGCTCCAGAGTCGATACCGTTACCAGAAGCGGCAGAGCCGCTCGAACCAGGTCCAGCTCCAGAGCCAGAATTTTTACTGCAAGGAAAACCAGAGCCAGCAGCGCTGCCGCCAGCTGCGCCACTCGGAACTTTCCCCGCGGCTACATCCGCCGCCATCGCCGCCAGCCGTTCATTCGCTTCCTTAAGCTCCCGTTCCTGCTGTTCCTTCGCAAGCTGCTTTGCCAGCGGACTCTCCACATGCATATACTGCTTCACCTCACTCCACGGCACCACGAAGCCTGCCCCGTGGGAGCAGAAGACGGATCCGGCAGGATCCTGAAGGTCGGAATCGAAATCGTAGCCGGAGGCCGAGATCACCTCCTCGGCGTTGTGGCACGGTTCGTAGCCGGAAAGACTCAAGGTCAGCCGCCCACGGCCTTTTGTGTAGGAGATCACATCGCGCTGATAATTTCTCATGGTGGAAACCGGAGCGGTTCCCGTAAGAAGAGCCATAGCACCATCCTGTTCCGGTGCAGAAAAATCACCTTGCATCCGGTCAAGATCCGCCATAGCACGCCCAAGGTTTTCCGATGGGACTTCCAGACGGAACGCATAGTACGGCTCTAAGAGCACACACCCCGCCTCGCAGAGTCCCTGACGGACAGCACGGTAGGTTGCCTGACGGAAATCGCCGCCCTCCGTGTGCTTCTGATGGGCACGTCCGGCGATCAGAGTGATCTTCATATCGGTGATCTCGGAACCGGTGAGGATTCCCCGGAAACGCTTTTCTTCCAGATGTGTCAGGATCAGCCTCTGCCAGTTCCGATCCAGCATATCCTCGTTGCAGTCTGCGTCAAAGACAAGTCCGCTTCCCGGTTCGCCTGGCTCCATCAAAAGATGGACTTCCGCGTAGTGGCGCAGCGGTTCGAAATGTCCGACGCCCTCAACGGTCTTAGCAATCGTTTCCTTATATACAATATTTCCTTCCCCAAAACCGATCTCCACACCGAAACGTTCCTGTACCTGACTTTTTAGGATCTCCATCTGCACATCGCCCATGACCTGGGCCTGAATCTCGCCCAGTGCCTCGTTCCAGACGATATGGAGCTGCGGATCTTCCTCCTCGAGCATGCGCATGTTTTTGAGCATGGTGTGGGAGTCTGTCCCAAATGGCAGCAGGATCCGGTAGGTGAGGACCGGCTCTAAAAGCGGAAGAGCACTCTCGGAGGCAGTTCCGAAGACCTGTCCAGGCCTCGTGTCGGAGATTCCGGTGACGGCCACCACCATGCCAGGTTCCGCTTCCTTCAATGCCTCAAACTTTGAGCCGGAGTAGAGCCGGATCTGGTTGATCTTCTCCTCAGAATCAGGGGACAGCGAATCGCGGATCTTCAAACTTCCGCCCGTGACCTTCAGATGCGTCATCCGGACGCCTGCCCCATCGCGGGAGATCTTGAACACCTTCGCGCCGAAGTCCTTCGTGTAGTCCGGACATGACGCAAACTCCCCGAGGGCGGTCAGAAATTCCCGGACGCCGGAAAGTTTTAACGCAGAGCCGAAAAAGCACGGGAAGAGTTTCCGGTCATGGATGACTTTCCGCACATCGTCTGTCTTTAAAGTACCGTCTGCGAGGTAAGCTTCCAGAAGCGCTTCATCGCAGGTGGCGATCTCCTCAGCTGCCTCTTCTGGATCTCTGCAGACCGCCGAAAACGGTTCAGCAGAGACTGAAAATGTCAACACATCCTCATTCCCGATCACCCCGCTGAAGTCCACGACTCCATGATCCAGCCGCTCCTTCAGCGATGCCAGCACCGCATCTCGATCCGTCCCTTTCTGATCCATCTTATTCACAAAGATAAACACCGGGATCCGGTATCGTCTTAAGAGTCTCCAGAGCGTCTCCGTATGTCCCTGCACCCCATCAGCCCCGCTGACGATGAGCACCGCGTAGTCCAGCACCTGCAGTGTCCGCTCCATCTCCGCCGAAAAGTCCACATGACCCGGCGTGTCGAGGAGCGTCACGGAAGCATCGCCTAACGGAAAGACCGCCTGTTTCGAAAAGATCGTGATGCCGCGGGCGCGCTCCAGTGCAAACGTATCGAGAAACGCGTCCCGGTTGTCTACGCGCCCCATTTTCTTTAATTTTCCTGTCTCATATAAAATTGCCTCGGACATGGTCGTCTTTCCAGCGTCGACATGCGCGAGGATACCGATAACAAATCGTTTCATATACAATAAGGTCTGCTTTCTGTAATATAGATATAATAAGTGACCTGCCGCCTGAAAGAAAATAAAAGGCGGCAGCGTAAACATAGTATATCAGAAAACAGAATCCCATGCAACGAGGCACCGGCACAGGATTCACCAGGATCAGCATGATTTGCGTAAATGGACAGGTCTGTCGGGCTGGTCACTGCCCCAAAATCATAGAAAACACCCGGAAAACTGCACAGAAATCCCGCAAACAGGCACTTTTCCCAGCAAACCCCTTGATTTTTCAGATGTTCTATGCTATGATTTTGA
Source organism: Clostridium sp. AF28-12 (assembly GCF_003435225.1). NCBI lineage: Bacteria > Bacillati > Bacillota > Clostridia > Eubacteriales > Clostridiaceae > Clostridium > Clostridium sp. AF28-12. The sequence continues at coordinate 24,254 of NZ_QWGJ01000006.1, forward strand.
TGATAACATAAGTAACCGGTCAAAAGAGTGGACGAAAAAGTCCACTCTTTCGTTTTGCATAACCGGAATATTCCGGCAGAAAGGCGGTGGAAACCCATGGCAAGAAGAGATGAATATGAATCCAGGGTCGAGAAATTTTTAATTCCGATCATGGAAGAGAATAATTTTGAACTGGTGGACGTGGAGTACGTGAAGGAAGCGGGTACCTGGTACCTGAGAGCCTATATCGACAAAGAGGGCGGCTTTACAGTGGATGACTGTGAGATGGTATCGAGACGCTTAAGCGACTGGCTCGATAAAGAAGACTTTATCGATGACAGCTATATCCTGGAAGTAAGCTCCCCGGGACTTGGCAGACCGTTAAAGAAAGAGAAGGACTTTAAGAGAAGTCTCGGCGAAGCAGTCGATATCAAGCTGTACCGCGCCATCGAGAGACAGAAAGATTTCTCCGGAATTCTCACGGCATATGACGCGGACACCGTAACGATCCGCTACGAGGACGGTTCCGAGAGCACATTTAATAGAAAAGACATTGCCTTAATCCGTCTGGCATTCGATTTTTAATAAGGAGGATAAAAAATGAACAAGGAACTGATGGAATCGATGAATATACTCGAAAAAGAGTACAACATCAGTAAGGACACATTGCTGGAGGCAATTGAGAATTCACTTCTCACAGCCTGCAAGAACCATTTCGGCAAAGCTGACAATGTGAAAGTCATCATTGATCCGGATGGCTGCGACTATTCTGTATATATGGAAAAAGAGGTCGTTGAGACTGTGGAGGACCCGATCACACAGATCAGCCTCGCCGACGCAAGAATGATCGCTCCGAGACATGTCCTTGGTGATATCGTCCAGATCCCCATTGATTCCCATGATTTCGGCAGAATCGCGACGCAGAACGCGAAGAACGTGATCTTACAGAAGATCCGCGAGGAGAGCCGTAAGTCCCAGTTGAGCGAGTGGCAGTGCAAGGAGAAAGAGGTCGTTACGGGTATTGTCCAGCGTTATATCGGCCGCAATGTCAGCGTAGATCTCGGAAAGATCGATGCGATCCTTCCGGAAGCTGAGCAGGTAAAGGGCGAAGTATTCCAGAGAACTGAGCGCATCAAGGTTTATATCCTGGAAGTTAAGGACAGCCCGAAGGGACCGAGAATCTCCGTATCCAGAACGCATCCGGACCTCGTAAGACGTCTGTTTGAGGCTGAGATCGCAGAGGTCCGCGACGGTACCGTTGAGATTCGCGCCATCGCCCGTGAGGCAGGTTCCAGAACAAAGATCGCTGTAAGCTCCACAGACCCGAACGTTGATCCGGTAGGTGCATGTGTAGGTTTAAACGGCGCGAGAGTCAACGCGATTGTCAACGAGCTCCGCGGTGAGAAGATCGATATCATCAATTGGGACGACAACCCGGCGTTCTTAATTGAAAACGCGTTGAGTCCGGCGAAGGTCATCTCCGTCGTTGCGGATGAGGACGAGAAAGAGGCACAGGTCATCGTTCCGGACTACCAGTTATCCTTAGCGATCGGTAAAGAAGGACAGAATGCAAGACTTGCCGCAAGACTTACCACCTACAAGATCGATATCAAGAGTGAGACACAGGCGAGAGAGCTTGGCCTCTTCGACGATATGGATTTCGGCGAGGAAGGCTTTGAGGGCGAGTACGAGAAAGATGTAGAGCCGGCAGAGGACGAAGCTCCGGCAGAGGAAACTTCCGAAGCACAGGCTGAGACAGAAGAATAGGAGAGAAGGGAACGACCACAGTGAGTACAGTAAAGAAGGTTCCGCAGAGACAGTGCATTGGCTGCGGTGAAATGAAAAACAAGCGGGAGCTGATCCGTGTCTTAAAAGGTACTGACGACGTGATTTCCATTGACGCGACCGGAAGAAAAAACGGACGCGGCGCATATATCTGCCCATCCATGGCATGCTTTGAAAAGGCAGTGAAGAGCCGGGGACTGGAACGCTCCTTTAAAATGGCAATTCCAAAAGAGGTTTACGAAAGTCTGAAAAAGGAGATGGAACAGATCGATGAACAGAAATAAGGTCCTGGGCCTGCTGGGCCTGGCGGAGAAAGCCGGCAAGGTAAGAAGTGGCGAGTTCTCCACAGAGAAGGCGGTAAAGTCCGGAAAAGCCGGACTGGTGGTCGTATCGGAAGAATCTTCGGACAACACAAAGAAAATGTTCCGGAACATGTGTACTTACTATAAGGTCCCGTACTTTGAGTTCGGAAGCAAGGAAGAGCTCGGACACATCCTGGGAAAGCAGATGAGAGCGTCCCTGGCCGTGATCGACGAGAATTTTTCCAATGCGTTGTTGAAGCATTTTACTGCAAAAGCGTAGTCCTGCGGACATGAGGAGCGCATGCCTGCATGCGGCGGGTCATGTACATTGGCGATGGTTTGCAGGGACTATTTTGGAGGTGGCGAGCGTGAGTGAGTTTGAAAAGGATTTAAGAAAGAAAAAAGAGGGAACAGATACATTGAATCAGAATCAGGAGAATTCCACAAAGCCGGCAGTTCCGGCTGAAGGAGAAAATAATGCGCCGGCAGCACCGGCAAAGAAGCGTATTGCGGCAGTTTACCGTCCGCAGAACAGCACACAGAAACGTCCGGCAGGAAACCGCCAGCAGGGCGGTCAGAGACCGGCAAGACAGAACAACGGTTCCGGCATGCAGGTGAGACCGACGACAAACAGCGTGCCGGCAGAACCGGCAAAGGCAGCTGAGACTTCAGCAGCACCGGCACCGGAGAAAAAGGCGGAGACAGTTAAGACAGAGGCACCGGCACAGGATCTTCGTGAGAATGTCCGTCCGCTTCCGAACCAGAGCCGTCCGGAAGGACGCCAGGGCTTCCAGTCCAGAGAGAGCCGTCCGTTCCCGGGACGCGACGGAAACCGTGAGAGCGGAAGAGATAACCGCCAGGGCGGCTATCAGGGCAGCAGAGATAATAATCGTCAGGGCGGCTACCAGGGTAACAGAGACGGAAACCGCCAGGGTGGCTATCAGGGCAACAGAGACGGAAACCGCCAGGGCGGCTATCAGGGCAACAGAGACGGAAACCGCCAGGGTGGCTACCAGGGCAACCGCGATAACAACCGTCAGGGCGGCTACCAGGGCAACAGAGACGGAAACCGCCAAGGTGGTTATCAGGGTAACAGAGATAACAATCGCCAGGGCGGCTACCAGGGCAACAGAGACGGAAACCGCCAGGGTGGCTACCAGGGCAACCGTGACAACAATCGTCAGGGCGGTTACCAGGGCAGAAACGACAACCGTCAGGGCGGAAACAGAAGCGGCATGGGCATTCCGAAGCCGTCCTTCGATACACCGCTTGCACAGAAGCAGCAGAACACAAAGCAGAGCAAGAACGCTTACAAGAAAGAGCATGACGCAAAGAAAGACCGCGATATCGAGATGAAAGGCAAGGCAGGAAAGGGCCAGAAGGGCGTAAAAGCTCCGGTTATGCCGCCGCAGCCGAAGAAGGAGGAGGCGAAGGTCGAGGAGATCAAGACCATCGTAATCCCGGAGGTTATCACGATCAAAGAACTCGCGGACAAGATGAAATTACAGCCGTCCGCAATCGTTAAGAAGCTCTTCTTACAGGGCACCATCGTTACGATCAACCAGGAGATCGACTTCGAGAAAGCCGAAGAGATCGCTATGGAGTATGATGTTCTCTGCGAGAAGGAGAAGAAGGTCAACGTCATCGAGGAACTCTTAAAAGAGGAAGAAGAGGACGAGAAGGACATGGTTCCGAGACCGCCGGTCATCTGCGTAATGGGTCATGTTGACCACGGTAAAACTTCCCTTCTCGACGCGATCCGCCAGACAAACGTAACCTCCAGAGAGGCAGGCGGTATCACACAGCACATCGGTGCCTATGTTGTTGAATACAACGGACAGAAGATCACATTCCTCGATACACCGGGTCATGAGGCGTTCACGGCAATGCGTATGCGTGGTGCCCAGGCAACAGATATCGCGATCCTCGTTGTCGCAGCGGACGACGGTGTTATGCCGCAGACTGTTGAGGCCATCAACCACGCGAAGGCAGCAGGCGTTGAGATCATCGTTGCTGTCAACAAGATCGATAAGCCGAGCGCAAACGTAGAGAGAGTAAAACAGGAGTTATCCGAGTATGAGCTGATTCCTGAGGACTGGGGCGGAAGCACCGTATTCGTACCGGTTTCCGCACATACAAAAGAGGGAATCCCGGAACTTCTCGAGATGATCCTCTTAACAGCAGAGGTAAAAGAGTTAAAGGCAAACCCGAACCGCCGCGCGAGAGGTCTCGTGATCGAGGCGCAGCTTGATAAGGGAAGAGGACCGGTGGCAACGGTACTTGTACAGAAAGGTACCTTAAAGGTCGGTGACGCTATCGCCGCTGGCTGCTGCTACGGTAAAGTCCGCGCCATGATGGACGATAAGGGCAACCGTGTCAAAGAGGCTGGCCCGTCCACTCCGGTTGAGATCCTCGGTCTCAACGATGTTCCGAACGCAGGTGAGGTATTCATCGCGCACCAGAACGAGAAAGAGGCAAGAAGCTTCGCAGAGACATTCATCGCAGAGAGCAAGAATAAGCTTATCGAAGATACAAAGGCAAAACTCTCCTTAGACGACCTGTTCTCCCAGATCAAGGCCGGAAATGTCAAGGAGCTTCCGATCATCGTAAAAGCCGATGTACAGGGTTCTGTAGAGGCTGTAAAACAGAGTCTCGTAAAGCTTTCCAACGAGGAAGTTGTTGTCAAAGTCATCCACGGCGGCGTTGGCGCGATCAACGAGTCCGACGTTACACTTGCATCCGCTTCCAATGCGATCATTATCGGTTTCAACGTTCGTCCGGACGCACAGGCGAAGTCCATCGCGGACCGCGAGAAAGTCGACATGCGTCTGTACCGCGTCATCTACCAGGCGATCGAGGATGTAGAGGCTGCCATGAAGGGTATGCTGGATCCGGTATACGAGGAGCAGGTAACCGGTCATGCAGTTGTCCGCCAGACGTTCAAGGCATCCGGAGTCGGCACCATCGCTGGTTCCTATGTGCTTGACGGTAAGATCACCCGCGGAAGCAAAGCCCGCATCACGAGAGACGGAGAGCAGATCTTCGAGGGACCGCTTGCATCCTTAAAGCGTTTCAAGGACGACGTGAAGGAAGTCAACGCAGGCTACGAGTGCGGTCTTGTATTCGAGGGCTTCAACGATCTTCAGGAAGACGATATGATCGAAGTTTATATCATGGTAGAGGTGCCGAGATAGTTGTCTGTCAGGTCTGTGCATAGCCGCGGAGAGTTTCGTTTCGCGGCTATGTCCGGGATAGTCGTAAAAAAAGAGGTAATATCATGAGAAAAAACAGTGTAAAAAATATCCGGATCAACGGCGAAGTCCAGAAAGCTCTGAGCGAAATCATCCGCTCCGAGCTCAAGGACCCGCGTGTTCATCCGATGACAAGCGTGGTCCAGGTCTCGGTCACACCGGACCTTAAGATCTGTAAGGCCTACATCAGCGTCCTTGCGGACGAGGAGCAGGAGAAAGATACGATCCGCGGCTTAAAGAGTGCGGAGGGCTTTATCAGAACCCAGCTGGCAAAAAAAGTAAATCTTCGGAACACCCCGCAGATCTTCTTCGTGCTGGACCAGTCTATCGAGTACGGCGTCCGCATGTCCAAGCTCATCGATGAGGTGACAAAGGATATGCCGGAGGAGCAGGAAGACGACGGAACTGAGAGCGAAAATTAAACGAAGGAACCGGTCTGCGTGGAAAATACGCGGACAGGAGCGTACTGAAATCATATAGAGGAATCCGGTCGGACACGCGTAACGCGGATTCTGCCGGATTTTTCTGTTTTTTATATTACAATACACATTAAGGGAGGCGGAACTTTTGGGAATTCTTGATGAGATGCTGGAAGGAAAGAAGAGCATTGTGATCCTGGGCCATGTAAATCCTGACGGGGACTGTATCGGTTCCTGTCTGGGACTCTATAATTATCTGAAGGAAAATTATGAGGGGCTTGAGGTCTCGGTGTATCTGGAGAAAATGGGAGTGAAATTTTCCTTTCTTTCCGGTTTTGAGGATGTACACACAGAATACGACGACACAAAAACATTTGACCTTTGCATCACATCGGATGCCAGCGACGTTCCACGCCTGGGCGTCTTCGCCCCGTACCGGGAGACAGCAAAAGATACATTCTGCGTTGACCACCACATCACGAACAAGGGAATGTGCAGGGTCAACGTGATCGAGAGCTGGGCAAGCTCCGCAAGTGAGGTGGTGTTCCGCCTTCTCGATAAGGGAAAGATCAGCAAAGCGGTCGCAGAGTGCCTGTATACGGGAATTGCTCATGACACCGGTATCTTCAAGTTCTCAAACACATCGAGACAGACCATGGAGATCGCCGGGTTTTTAATGGAAAAGGGCATCGATTTCCCAAAGATCATCGACGACAGCTTTTTTGCGAAGACATATGGTCAGGCGAAGATTCACGGCCGGGCTGTTCTCGAAAGTGTCCGGATTCTGGATAACCGTTGTGTATACACGGTTGTCACGACGGATGAGTTAAGGGAATATGGCTGCACCGTAAAGGCCACGGACGGAATCGTGGACCAGCTTCGGATCATTGAAGGCATCGAGATCGCGTTTCTGCTCTACCAGACGGGAAATCCTGACGAGTACAAGGTGAGCCTCAGAACGAACTCCGCAGTGGATGTGAGCCGGATCGCCCTGAGCTTCGGCGGCGGCGGACATGTGAAGGCCGCAGGCTGCACGATGACGGGGGAGCCGCAGGAGATCGTGGAGAAGATCAGCGGAAAGATCCGCGAGCAGTGGGAAGAGCTCAAGTAACGAACACCGGAGGAAAGAATGTACGACGGAATTATTAACGTATATAAAGAAAAAGGATTCACCTCCCACGATGTGGTGGCGAAAATGCGGGGGATCCTGGGTCAGAGAAAGATCGGTCATACGGGGACTCTCGATCCGGCGGCGGAAGGCGTTCTTCCGGTGTGCGCCGGAAAAGGCACAAAGCTCTGCGATATGCTGACTGACCACGACAAGACATACAGGGCTGTTCTTCTTCTGGGAACCGAGACGGACACGGAGGACACGACGGGTACGGTGCTGGAGACGAAAGAAACATCGGGCCTCACTGAAAAAGAAGTGCAGGACGCGGTCCTCTCCTTTATCGGGGATTACGCCCAGATTCCGCCGATGTACTCGGCACTCAAGGTCGATGGAAAGAAGCTCTATGAGCTTGCGAGAGAGGGGAAAAACGTGGAGCGGAAGGCGCGCCCGGTTAAGATCTTCGATATCAAGATCGAGAAGATGGAGCTCCCGGAAGTTACGATGACCGTGTCCTGTTCAAAGGGAACTTATATCCGAACCTTGTGCCATGATATCGGCGCGAAGCTCTCCGTCGGCGGCTGTATGAAGGAGCTGCTTCGGACAAAGGTGGGCCGGTTTGAACTCTCGGAGAGCCTGACACTGGACGAGCTTCAGAAGTTAAAAGAGGAAGACCGGTTGGCGGAGGTCGTACTTCCGGTGGAGGAAGTTTTCAAGGAGCTTCCGGAGATCCGCTCGGATACGGAGGAGCTCGATAAGCTCTTAAAGAACGGAAATCCGTTCCGCAGCCGCGCGGTAAAAGATATAAGGGGCGGGGACATGTTCCGGGTTTATCATTCGGATGGAACCTTTATCGGGGTGTTTAGGTACGACGAAGGGAAACACATGTACTATCCGGAAAAAATCTTTCTGGGAGGAAATTGACATGCAGTACATCGCGGAAACCAGAGAGTTTCAGATCAAAGAGAAGACAGTCGTCAGCATCGGTAAATTCGACGGTCTCCACAGGGGACACCAGAAGCTGATGCATGAGATGTTAAAATGGAAGGAACAAGGCTTTAAGATCGCCGTGTTCACCTTCGCGACGCCTCCGGGAACCCTGGTAAAGGGAAAGATGCAGACCATGATCATGACGAACCCGGAGCGTGAGATGCTTTTGGAGAAAGCCGGTGTTGACTACATCGTAGAATACCCGTTTGATGAGGAAGTATGCCATATGGCACCGGAGAAGTTCGTCTCCGACATCCTGGTGGGACACATGAACGCCGGGGTCATCGTTTCCGGTCCGGACTGCCACTTTGGATACAAGGCAGCCGGGGACTGCGCGATGCTGGAGCGCCTGTCGTCTGAGTACGGATACCGCTATTTTGTTGTTGACAAGGAGCGGGACGAGGAAGGAAAGATCATCAGCAGCACCTACATCCGTGAGATGCTGGCGGACGGAAATATCATAAAGGCAAACAAGCTTTTGGGGTATTATTACTTTGTCACCGGAACGGTGCAGCATGGAAACGCCATCGGACACACAAAATTATATCCGACGGCGAACCTGATCCCGCCGGCGGTGAAACACCTGCCGAAGTTCGGCGTCTATGTGACGAGGGTGACCGTGGACGGAAAAACTTACGGCGGACTGACAAATGTGGGGGCAAAGCCTACGATCTCCGGGGAAAATCCGGTGGGAGTGGAGACTTATCTCTATAATTTTGCGGGAGATCTCTACGGAAAAGAGATGAAAGTGGAGCTTCTCGACTTTGTGAGACCGGAGATGAAGTTTGAGTCTATCGGCGCGCTGAAGGCACAGCTGGACCATGATATCAAGGAGTGCCAGAGACGGTATCTGGAGTTTGCGTAAATATTCATAAATTTCAGAAAAGTATCATAAAAAAGAACATCATCCGTTTCCCGCAAAAGGATGGGAGACGGGCGTATCTAAAAAGAGAAGGTAACTGTCTGGAAAAGCTTTGCCCATGCAGTGCGGATCTGACGGACAGTTATACATGGAGAAGGAAGAATTGGAGTTAGAAAATAAGCCGGAAGGCGTGGGAAAAGAAAAGCAGGCGCCGGAACAGAAGCCGGCGATGACATATGCGGAATTTAAGGCCCAGAAAGGGAGAAAACGGGGGAAAAACCGTGGGACCGGAATGAATAAGGACCTGGCGGTAAAGATCGCGGCTGTGTGCGGCGGCGTGGTCGTTCTCGTTGGTGCCGTTGGCGGCGGCCTCTACTGGCATGAATCCTCAAAATACAAGACATGTTTTCTGCCCGGAACCATCGTTGACGGCATGGATGTGACGGGAAAGACGGCATCGGAAGTGGAAGACGCCATCATGGAGCAGTTAAAGGGATATACGCTGACCATCAATGGGCGCGAGGATCTCTCTGAGTCCATCACCGGGGAGAGTGTGGGACTTTACGCGGAGTTTGATGATACGTTAGATAAGGCCATCGCCTCCCAGAAGCCGATGGACTGGGGAAAATACCGGTTTGGAAAAGCGGTGAATGAGGTAAATACGGATGCCCTGCTCCGCTACAGCGACGATATGCTGAATGAGGCATTAGAAGGTCTCTCCTGCATGGACGAGGAAAATATGAGAGAGCCGGAGGACGCGAAGATCTCTGATTATGATTCCGCAACAGGCTCTTACTCGATCATAAAAGAGGATGAGGGAACGGAGCTCCAGGAGGACAAGGTGAAAGAGGCGGTCGCCACTGCGATCATGTCCCTGGCGGAGAGCGTGGACCTCGAGGAGCAGGGATGTTATCTGGCTCCTTCGGTGACCTCCGAGGACGAGGCACTTAAGACGGCCTGCGAGACCATGAACAAGTATGTGGGGGCGAAGATCACATATAAGTTTGGAGATAAAGCGGAGACGCTGAACGGAAATGAGATCCATAACTGGCTCACGGTCAACGGGACGAGCGTCAGTGTCAGCGAGTCGAAGGCGGCGGAGTATGTCAAGAACCTGGCATCCACCTGTAACACCGCGTATAAGCCGAAGACATTGAAGACATCCTACGGAAAGACGGTGACCATTACCACCGGAAATTACGGATGGAAGATCGACCAGGCGAAGGAGACGGCAGCTCTCGTGAGCCTCATCAAAAATGGGGAGCAGACATCCAGAGAGCCGGAATATTCCCAGAAGGCCGCGAGCCATTCGGGAAATGATTATGGAAATACATACGTGGAAATCAACCTGACGGCGCAGCATCTTTACTTCTATGCGAATGGAAAGCTTCTTGTGGAGTCGGATTTCGTGTCCGGAAATGCTGCGAAGGGCTGGAGTACCCCGGCGGGTGCTTATTCCATCACGTATAAGCAGAGAAATGCGACCCTGAAAGGCCAGGGATACGCGACTCCTGTTTCCTACTGGATGCCGTTTAACGGCGGAATCGGTCTGCATGACGCGAATTGGAGAAAGACATTTGGCGGAACGATCTACAAGAATGGCGGATCCCACGGCTGCGTCAACCTGCCGCCGGCAGTGGCGAAGACCATCTACGAGAACATCTCCGCGGGAGATCCAGTCCTGTGCTACCATTTAGACGGCACGGAGAGCTCCAGGACCAGCGGAACGAAGAAGGACGGAACGGCGGAGACAACGGCAGCTACGACGGCAGTGCCGACAGCCGCGGCACCTGAGACGACACCTGCAGTTACGGCGGGCGGGGACAACGAGAGCTTCGGACCGGGATTCGTGCAGGAGACGGAAGGCATGACAGAGCAGGAAGTCGGACCTGGATTTTAAAATCGGTTTAAAAGAAAAGCAGTTCAATTCCGTGACGTTTAAACACGATTTGAACTGCTTTTTTGAACTGGAAGATTCTGGGTTACAGTTCAGCCATGCGCTGGTTTGAATGAGAAAGTGTGTTGCAAGCTTGCTTGCATAAGCACTTTTTCATCCAAATCAGCATATGGTGGAACCACCAAGCTTCTTGTTTTCATGAATATGAAAACAAGAAGATGTAATGGCTGAACTGTAACGATTCTGGGGCTTTTTATGAAAAAACATATTTACTTTTAAAGACAGGTATGCTATACTGTCAGAGTATGTGAAAGCGCCGACACTCGGTCAGCGGATAACTCCAACCGGGACCTGGTGATCGGTAAGTTTAAAGAATTTTAAGGAGGAAATCACAATGATTTCAAAGGAAAAGAAAGCAGCTATTATCGCTGAGTACGGCAGAAAACCGGGCGACACAGGTTCACCGGAAGTTCAGATCGCAATTCTTACAGAGAGAATCGCAGAGCTCACAGAGCATTTAAAAGTTAACCCGAAAGATCATCACTCCAGACGTGGTCTTCTTATGATGGTAGGTCAGAGACGTGGTCTTCTTGCATACCTTAAGAAATCTGATCTTGAAGGATACCGTGCTCTTATTGAGAAGTTAGGCATCAGAAAGTAATAGCAGACTTATGGGTGGAGCGCATGATTTCGTGTACTCCACCTTTGTTGTAATTGACAGACGGAAGAAACTTCCGAGACCGCTAAAGTAGGCATGAGTGATCCGGAGCTTACGGGTTCGCGTGTTAACCAATGCGTGGATCATGTTTAGTTTAGTAGTTTCGGCTTCTTCTGTCGCAACATTTAAGAAAAGGAGACGAAGCCATGTTTAAGAGTTTTTCCATGGAACTTGCAGGACGTACCCTTACCGTTGAGGTAGGCCGTGTTGCAAAGCAGGCAAATGGTGCAGCATTCATGCACTACGGCGATACAGTTGTTCTTTCTACCGCAACTGCATCTGACAAGCCGAGAGACGGGATCGATTTCTTCCCGTTAAGCGTAGAATATGAAGAAAAATTATACTCCGTAGGAAAAATCCCGGGCGGATTCACAAAGAGAGAGGGAAAGGCATCCGAGAACGCGACCCTTACTTCCCGTGTGATCGACCGTCCGATGCGTCCATTATTCCCGAAGGACTACAGAAACGACGTAACACTTGACAACATTGTTATGTCCGTTGACCCGGAGTGCAGCCCGGAGCTCACAGCTATGCTCGGTTCCGCGATTGCTACATGCATTTCCGATATTCCGTTCGACGGTCCGTGTGCAATGACCCAGGTAGGTCTTATTGACGGCGAGTTCATTATCAACCCGACCGCTGCTCAGAAGAAAGTTTCTGACCTTGCTCTTACCGTTGCGTCCACAAGAGAGAAAGTTATCATGATTGAGGCCGGCGCGAAGGAAGTTCCGGAGCAGACCATGATCAACGCGATCTTCAAGGCACACGAAGTAAACCAGGAGATCATTAAATTCATCGACCGCATCGTTGCTGAGTGCGGTAAAGAAAAGCACACTTACGAGAGCTGCGCAATTCCGGATGAGCTGTTTGCTGCGATCAAAGAGATCGTTCCGCCAGCTGAGATGGAAGAGGCAGTATTCACAGACGAGAAGCAGAAACGTGAGGAGAACATCCGCCAGATCACAGAGCGTCTCGAAGAGGCATTTGCTGAAAACGAAGAGTGGCTTCCGCTTATCGGACAGGCTGTTTACCAGTATCAGAAGAAGACCGTAAGAAAGATGATCTTAAAAGACCACAAGCGCCCGGATGGCCGCCGCATCGACGAGATCCGTCCGTTAGCTGCTGAGATCGATATCCTTCCGCGCGTACATGGTTCCGGTATGTTCACCCGCGGACAGACCCAGATCTTAAACGCCTGCACACTTGCACCGCTTTCCGAGGCACAGCGTCTTGACGGTCTTGATGAGAATGAGACAACAAAGAGATATATGCACCACTACAACTTCCCGTCCTTCTCCGTAGGTGAGACAAAGCCGTCCAGAGGACCGGGACGCCGTGAAATCGGTCATGGCGCTCTTGCTGAGCGTGCCCTTGTACCGGTACTTCCGAGCGAGGAAGAGTTCCCGTACGCGATCCGTACTGTATCTGAGACAATGGAGTCCAACGGTTCCACATCCCAGGCCAGCATCTGTGCATCTACCCTGTCCCTTATGGCAGCAGGTGTTCCGATCAAGACTATGGTAGCCGGTATCTCCTGCGGTCTTGTAACAGGCGAGACAGACGACGATTACATCGTTCTTACCGATATCCAGGGTCTTGAGGACTTCTTCGGAGACATGGACTTCAAGGTAGGCGGTACTCACGAAGGTATCACTGCGATCCAGATGGATATCAAGATCCACGGTTTAACACGCCCGATCATCGAGGAGGCGATCAGACGCTGCCGTGAAGCAAGACTTTACATCATGGATAACATTATGGCTCCGGTTATCAGCGAGCCGAGAAAGACTCTGTCCAAGTACGCTCCGAAGATCACGCAGATCACCATCGATCCGGCTAAGATTGGCGATGTAGTCGGCAAGCAGGGTAAAGTGATCAATAAGATCATCGAGGAGACAGGCGTTAAGATCGACATCACAGACGACGGTGCTGTAAATGTATGCGGTACTGATCAGGAGATGATCGATAAGGCCATCGCTACTATCAGGAACATCGTGACAGATGTCGAGCCGGGTATGATCTACACAGGTAAGGTTGTCCGCATCATGGAATTCGGCGCATTCGTTGAGCTTGCTCCGAACAAGGATGGCATGGTTCATATTTCCAAGCTCTCCGACAAGCGCGTAGCAAAAGTTGAAGATGTCGTAAACATCGGCGATGAGGTTACCGTCAGAGTCGTTGAGGTAGACCGCATGGGCAGAATCAACCTGACCATGAGACCGGAAGATATGACAGCAGACCTTGAGAAGTTAACACGTCCGGAAAGACGCGAGAGAAGCGACCGCCCGGAGAGACGCGATGACAGAAGAGGCGGACGCCACGACGACAGACGCGAGCGTTCTGAGAAGAAGGACGATAACGAGTAAGACATGTCAGAGTCCGGTTATGTGCCAGTTTTGGTTACTGCATGACTGAACGGTGCTGCTTACGATAAATACATGGGCCGCAGCCTGCAGCGTTTGCTTTGCAGCCTGCGGCTCATGTTGATTAAAAAAAGATCGGAGAGGAGAAAACTATGACATTTACATATCCTGCCGTATTTACAGAGAAAGAAGATGGAACCGGTTATCACGCATTCTTTCCGGATCTGGAGATGTGTGAGGCGGACGGTGCCGATTTAGAGGACGCTATCGAAAACGCCAGAGATGCAGCCCAGAACTGGATCAGCGTAGAGCTGGAAGAATTCGAGGGCGACCTGCCTTTCGCGACTCATGTAGACGATATTGAGCTTGCAGAGAATCAGGTTGCGAAGCAGATCATGGTAAAGATCAAGTTTTTACCGGACAGCGACTGATGGGATTTTTGCTTTCCAGCTTAAGTTTTCTTACGGTCAGCGCAGCAAGTGGGCAGATCTGCTGAACAGTTACGAATAAGAAACTCATATAAATGGGATCCCCGGAATAGGATTGTAACAAAATCCATGATGGGGATCTTATTTTATGTTCAGACGTTTGCCAAGGCGCGCGAGAAAGGTGCTTACGGTGCTGGGAGTCCTGATGGTGATCTTGGGCGGGATTGCGGCATTTACCGGATGTCAGTCTGGAAATTCTGAGGAGAAGCAGGGAGAAGACCTGGAATTTACAGTCACCGGGGAGGCGGATATCCCGGCGGCATTAAAGGAGCTGATCGACAAAAAGCGGGAAAAACCATTCAAGCTTACATACGCGGACGGGCTGGAAATGTATATCGTCATCGGTGAGGGTCCGCAGAAAGGCGGCGGCTACAGCGTGGCGGTGAAGGAACTCTATGAGACGGATAATTCCATCGTGATCCGCACGGAACTTACGGGACCGGAGGCTGGTGAGGCGAGGGGGACAGAGAACTCGTATCCGGTGCTGATCGTGAAGACAGAATATCGGGATAAGCCGGTGGTATTTCAGTAAAGCCTGACTGTCGTGTTTTGCTTACAAATGCGTTTTCTTATATTGTGTAATCATAAATTACTTTATATAGGTAAGACAGACTCGATATTTTGCACTGATGTATTGAGTTAACGCTTTACTTTGATAATCATTTCTGCTAGAATACATGTAATCAGCCATAAATGTCCTGACGGCAGATGTGGAACGTGACCGATTGACCGAAATGATCTGATGTGAAGAAATTCGGACACACAATATGGGCAGAATACGTATGATAGACAGAGAAAATATGTCTTAAAAGATTACAACGGGATGGCAGAGGAGAGGAAAAACATGTTGTTGAAAGATATCTGGCTTGATGTAAAGGCGGTTCAGGAGAGAGATCCGGCGGCGAGAAGCGCGCTGGAGGTCCTGCTTTTATACCAGGGAGTCCATGCCCTGATCTGGCACCGGATCGCTCACTGGTTCTGGACCCACAATATGCGGTTCCTCGGCCGTCTGATCTCCCAGATCGCCAGATTTTTCACTCTGATCGAGATCCATCCGGGCGCGGTCCTGGGACATGGGATCCTCATCGATCACGGCTGCGGCATCGTCATCGGCGAGACCACGGTGGTGGGGGATAACTGCACGATCTACCAGGGCGTGACGTTGGGCGGTGTCGGAACAAAGAAGGGAAAACGCCATCCGACCATCGGAAACAATGTCCTCATCGGAGCCGGAGCGAAGATCCTCGGCGCCTTCGAGGTGGGTGACAACTGCCAGATCGCGGCGAACGCGGTCCTCTTAAAGCCCCTGGAGGAGAACAGCACCGCAGCCGGAATCCCCGCGAGACAGGTCAAAAAGGACGGCGTGCCGGTGAAAGACCCGTCAAAGAAGATCAACACGGAACACATCTGCAAGATGCAGGAGACCATCGACGAGCTGGAGCGCCGGGTGAAAGAGCTGGAGAAGGAGCTGGAAAAGGCGAAGGAGGAGCTGTAGCAGAATAGATCTAAGCAGCAGTACAACCGGAGGATCTTTAAGCAGACCTGCGGATGTGCTGCATTGAGCGAAAAGAAGCCCAGGCTGCCAGACTGAAAGTAACAACGGGCGTAACTGTTCAGTAGGTCTGCGCACTTGCTGCGCTGACCGTAAGAAAACATAGGCTGGAGGGCAAAAATCCCATCAGCGAAGCTGATCTGGAATGGATTTTTGCGTGTAACTATGAAGGTACTGAATAGTTACCAACGGGCATAAAATAATAACTGCCATCATACAATTTCCTAAAGCATGGCTTTGGAAAGGTATGGTGGCGTTTTTATGATGGAACTTTTGAAGAAACATATCCACATGAACCGTCGCAGGGGGAACGTCACGTCCCAGATGACCCTGGATGACGATTTCAATGTGCCGGATTCTATGGATGATGTGGAAGAACTGATCATGGAGAACGGGGAGGTAAAAATCGAGTCGGTGAAGAACCCCGGCGAGAAGGCGGAGATCAGTGGAAAACTGGAATTCCGGATCCTGTACCGGCGGCCCGGCGGAGAACTCACAGCTCTTGCCGGCAGCATCCCGTTTACGGAGACCGTACATATGCCGGGGCTTGCGGAGAATGACTATGTGCAGGCGGGCTGGGAGCTGGATGACCTGAATGTGAGTCTCATCAACTCGAGAAAACTGAATGTCAAGGCGTTAGTGACCCTGGAACTCAAGGCGGACGAGATCCGGGACATGGAGACGGCGTCGGACGTGAAATTCGACGGTGAGGTGGAGGTATTGAAGAAGACGCTGACCGTGGCTGCCATCGCCGTTCGGCGGCGGGACACGTTCCGGGTGCGGGAAGTCCTTACGATCCCTGGAAACGACCCGGACGCGGAGACGCTTTTGTGGCAGGATATGCGGCTTCAGGATGTGGAGACGAAGCCCCTCGACGGGAAGATCCATATCAGCGGTGATCTTCTGGTATTTGCAGTCTACTCTGCGGGCGGCGGGCAGATGCCGGTGCAGTGTTTCGAGGAGACTGTGCCGTTTTCCGGGGATGTGGAGCTCACAGAATCTGCGGAGGACATGATCCCGTTTATCACGGTGAAGTTAGTGCACCGGGATATGGAACTGCAGCCGGATTCCGACGGGGAGATGCGGGAGATATCCGTGGACGCGGTCATGGAACTGGACATCAGGCTCTACGAGGAAGAGCAGGTGGAGCTTCTCGGGGACCTCTATGCCCTGGACCGGGAGGCGGTTCCGGAGACAGGGACGGTGTGCTTTGATACGCTGGCAGTGCGGAACCAGGTGAAGACGAAGATCCAGGAGAAGGTCCAGCTCACCGGAAGGCAGCGGATCCTGCAGGTATGCCACAGCGACGGGGACGTGAAGATCGATGAGGTCCAGATCAAGGAGGACGGAATCCACATGGACGGGGTCCTGGAGATCCGGCTTTTATACCTGACGGCGGATGACCAGGCACCTGTGGGGGCAGCGTCGGAAGTGCTGCCGTTCCATCTGATGGCAGCCGCGGATGGTCTGACGCAGGATGTGGTATATGAGATTGAACCGGGAATCTCCGGGCTTACAGCTGTCATGGCAGGCGGGGACGCCGTGGAGGTGAAGGCTCAGATCACGGCGGATGTGCTGGTGTTAAAGCCTGTCTGCGAGCAGACGGTCCTGAGCGTGGCGGAGGAACCTTTGGATACGGAGCGGCTCAAAAAAATTCCGGGGATCATCGGATATGTGGTGAAGCCGGGGGACAGTCTCTGGAAGATCGCCAGGATGTTCCACACAAGCGTAGAACGGATCATGGAGCTAAACCACCTGTCAGACAGCACGATCCGGCCGGGCGACAGGCTGATTTTAGTGAAAACGGTGCAGGGATAGAGCTGGTTCCGCGTGTGACTGTTGTCCGGTGCTGCTTTTTATTGAAAAAACAAGTGCAAAATGCGGCAATGTGTGATTTTCCCCGAATGTCTGGTTGCAATTCGGGGAAAATTTTATATAATGGTATGAGTGGGATTTTCTGCTCGCAGCAAAATGACATTGGTCAGGAGCGACAGAATGTTATGGAATATGCCAGAATCGGAAACAGAAGAATGCTCCTGTAACGTTCTGAAAACTGCGGCATAAAATAACAGTACCACAGAAAATCACATCTAAGGCATCCCGATGCTTTCATATAGATTCCGCGGGCTCAGGCTTTCGGAGAACGGTGATGGATTCCATGGTCCCATTGCCGTTTACATAACATGTAAAGTGTCAGAGAGCAGGGAATGTCGGGGCAGGATACAGGCGGGTGCCGGTATCGCCGTGAAATGGAGAAAACATGAACTATACATATCTTCTGGAATGTTCGGACGGGACACTCTACTGCGGCTGGACGAATGACCTGGAAAAAAGGGTGAAGGCGCACAATTCCGGGCGCGGGGCGAAGTACACGAAGTCCAGACGGCCGGTGCGGCTTGTGTGGTATGAGACTTTCGAGACGAAGGAAGAGGCGATGAGCCGGGAAGTGAAGGTAAAACAGCTTTCCCGGAATCAGAAGGATGAACTGGTGGCCCATGGGCCGGTTGAAAGGCCGATTTCCTGAAAAGCCCCGTAAGCGTGCGGCAGAGCATTGTTTATTGCGCTGGCCGCAGGAAAACATCACATATAAGGCAGAAATGCATCGATTTTTGAAATGGATTTTTGCTAGTATCTGTGAGAAAACCGAACAGATACGGAATACAGGGAGAAAATATTTATGATTTGTACTTTTAAAAAGAAACTGGCAAAGGTGCTCTGCGGCGTGCTCGTGTTTACCCAGCTGGGAACGATGCAGGCTTTCGCGAGACCCGACTGGCCATCCGACACGGGAATCGAGGCGGAGGCGGGAGCTGTCATGGACGTGGACACCGGAACGATGCTTTTCGGACAGAACAGCCATGTGGAATACTATCCGGCGAGTATCACAAAGATCCTCACAGCCCTCGTGGTCCTGGAACATGCGGACCTCACTGACACGGTCACTTACTCGGACAAGGCCATGAACTCCGTGGAGGTGGACAGCGGAAATAAGCTGAGTCTCGTGGCGGGAGACACTATGACCGTTGAGGACTGCCTCTACGCGCTGCTTCTTGCATCCGTCAACCAGGCGGCAAACGCCCTGGCGGAACACGTGGCAGGCAGTATTCCGGACTTTGTTGACATGATGAACGCGAAGATCTCGGAGCTTGGATGCACGGAGAGCCATTTCGCGAACCCATCGGGCCTCAACAACGATGACCAAGTGGTTACAGCGTTTGATATGACGAAGATCGCGGCTGCGGCCTACAGTAACCCGAAGCTTCTGGAGATCAGTTCCGCGAAGTCATGGAAGGTGGGACCGACGACGAACAACCCGGACGGGGCCAGTGTGCGGAATGAGCACCGTCTCGTGATCACGGAGGACACTTCCAGCGAGTATTACTGCCCGGAGGCAGTGGCAGGAAAGACCGGATATCTCTTAAAAGCAGGAAACACGCTTGTTACATACGGTGAGAAGGACGGAAGACGTGTTGTATCCGTCATCTTAAAGGGAAGTCCGAGACAGTATTTCATTGATGGAAAATCGTTGCTGCAGTTTGGCCTGAACCGGTTCCAGAATGTGGATATCGCGGAGAATGAGACGAGATATGTCACAGGAGAGGACCAGGTGGATGTAAACGGGACAAGCTATGCGCCGTCCGACCTGGCGATCCAGACAGGAAAGAAGATCACACTTCCGAAGGACGCCACATTCGCGGACGCGGAATTAAGTCTCGGCGCAGTTCCGGACGGAGCGCCGGAGGGAACGGTCGGAGTGCTCAACTACATTTACAATGAGAGAAAGATCGGCTCCGCGTACCTGATGACGAAGGCGGGGGCGGAAGCACTTGCGGCTGCTGAGGCAGCAGGAGGGGCCGAGACCACTGCAGCGGAAGAAACGTCCGAGGAGAGCACAGACGCTGCGGATCCGTCAGCAGATGACGAGAGCACTGAGGCTGAGACGGAGACCATGGGCGAGGCAGATGTGACCACGGCGGCAGGTGACGCGGACAACGCATCGAATCAGGCGGGCAGCAATGATGTGAAGACCGGATTCCCTGCGAAGATCCTCCTGATCGTGATCGGAATCCTCGCGGCAGCAGCCCTGATCGGCGGTGGTATCTGGTTCATGATCCAGAACAACAGGAAAGAGGCGGAAGCAGAAGCACTTCGCCGCGAAAAGAGAAGACAGCGTCTCGTTGCCGAAGGCGGTGACGCGGAGGCCGAGTTCAACAGACTGCTTGAAGAGAAGCGGAAGAGGGACGAGGAGAGACGGAAGAGATAGAAGAGAGAAAGCGGCTGGATCAATTGTGATCAGGCCGCTTTTCTGATATACTGGAAATGAAGTTGGTTTTACGCGGCAGCCACATATCCGTACATCATCATGTAATGGCAGAAGCTTCCGCCCATGACGAAGAGATGGAAGATCTCGTGGGAGCCGAAATTTTTATGCTTCGAGTTGAAGATCGGCAGTTTCAGCGCGTAGATCACACCGCCGATGGTATAGATGATGCCGCCGGCGAGAAGCCATGTGAAAGCGGCAGGTGTGAGAGCGGCAACGATCTGGCGGATCGCCATGATGCATACCCAGCCCATCGCGATGTAGATCACGGAGGAGAACCACTTCGGGCAGTTGATCCAGAGGGCATTGATGATGATGCCTACGATGGCGATGCCCCAGACAAGGGACAGCATCCGGTAGCCGGACTTATTTCCGAGGACGATCAGGCACACCGGTGTGTAGGTTCCGGCGATCAGGATGAAGATCATCATGTGGTCGATTTTCCGAAGGATCTTATTGACATGCTCAGAAATGTCGAAGGTGTGGTAGACCGTGCTTGCGGCGTAGAGCAGGATCATGCTGACGATGAAGACGCTCAGGGCCTTTAGGTGCATGGTTCCGGGGACGGATGCGGCCTTGATTAAAAGCGGCGTCGCGGCAACCATTGCGGTCAGCATTGCGATAAAGTGAGTCAGCGCGCTTCCGGGATCTTTTATTTTCAGTTCCATAATCATTCCTCCAATCATGCGGGATAGCCTGTGTTGAACAGGGAAAATATTGGAAATCAGAATGTGCGTGACTGTATGAAATGAATTAGTCCGATATGGATCTGCGATAATAGGTTGTGGCGGACAAATTTCAGATCATTGCAGCAAATGAACGCAGGGTCTGGTTTCAAAGTTAAAGTGAATATTTAAAATACGACATGTAGTTTTAAAAACTACTTATCACGTTTGAATATACTATACCACTTACGATAAAAATATGCAAGGGGAAATATTTTGATGTTAAAAGTATTATATGAGGACGACGAGATCCTGGTGGTCATAAAGCCTGCGGGCGTGGAATCCCAGGCTGCGAAGCGGTTCGCACCGGATATGGTCAGCGAGGTGAAAAAACACCTGGTTGTCAACAAATCATGCACACCGGGGAAGGAACCTTATGTGGGAGTTATCCACAGACTGGACAAGCCTGTGTCCGGCGTGATGGTGTACGCGAAAACGAAACGGGCGGCAGCGGCTTTAAGTGAGCAGGTTCAGAGCCATAAGATGAAAAAAATCTACACAGCAGTTGTCCACGGAAGACCTTTGGATGCGGTGGATAACTATGTGGATTATCTGGTGAAAACACTGGACGGGAATTATTCACAGGTTGTGGATAAGGGGATAACCGGCGCAAAAAAGGCGGAGCTGTCCTATGAAGTATTAAAGACGATCGACGGGAAAATAGCCGGAATGCCGGAAACGGAGCTGAGCCTGGTGAGAATTTCGCTGAAGACTGGACGCCATCACCAGATCCGTGTACAGATGGCGCATCATGGGACGCCGTTGTATGGGGATATGAAATATGGAGTGCCTGTGAGAACTGCCAAACTTGATAAGAAAGAGAATGCAGACCAGGGAACCATGAAGGCAGCAGAAAATAGAAATATGCCGGGTATCAGAACAGCAGGAAATATGGGAAGTGGAAGAGAGTCGATCGCACTCTGCGCTTCATCGCTGACTTTTTTTCATCCGGTGACGAAGAAAAAAATGACGTTTGAGATAGAACCGGTCGGAGGGGCATTTCAGTTGTTTCAAGTTTGATCCTGGTTGGGCTGTTTTCGGCTGCAGGTTGTGACATTGGCAACTGTGGAAATGAGAACAAGGGAGGCCTTGTTCTAGAAATACAGTAGTGCAAAAGAGTCATGCTTTATATGACTCTTTTTGTAATTTAACTAAATTACATATTGACAAAACCCAAAAGAAATACTATTATATAATTGTAATTTAGCTAAAGTACAAAGGAAGGAGCGAGATGAAACATTTAAGACTAGAAGAATTGGTTCAATTTGCTTTGGGAAAAAATGTGACACGCTTAAAAAATTCGGGAAATGCGATTTATACTCCGGAAGATTTTGAGAAGGATTTGCACAGTATAAATCAGAGCAAAGAAGCTTCGGAGTGCATTATAAGCATGATTAAATCAAAGGCGGCTCCGGTATCAAAAGAAACAGAAAATTTGTGTATCACGTCTAATTTCTTAAAATGTTCATTTGATTCAGACACCCTGGATCCGTGGTACTTTTGCTACCAGTTTAATGAAGGACGAGAGATTGAAGAACAGGTTGTAAGGTATTATCAAGGTAATACCTTGAGTGTAAAAAAACTTACAATTCAGAGTATCGGGGGATTGACCATGCCGCTTCTGGGAATTGAGCAACAACACATTGTTGGAGAACTTTATCGAAAAGCAATTATTCAACGGGATTTAATTATACAGCAGGCAGAAAATGTAATGGATATGACGTTAGCAATGATTAGAAAATATGAGGAGAATTAAAGTATGACAACAAGTAAGGATTTACTGCAGGTTTTATGGAACGGTGCGGATGTGCTTCGCGGAAAAATGGATGCAAATGAATATAAAACATATCTTTTAGGATTGGTATTTTACAAGTATCTGTCAGATTCCTACCTGTCGAAAGCGTATGATCTGTTAATGGATGAAGTGCCGGAAAAACTGGAAGAGGCGCAGAGGGCATATGAAGAAGCATTTTCCAGTGATGATGCAGGAGATTTACTGGCGGAGTTGAAGGAATCGTTGCATTATACATTGGAACCGACAATGACGTTTACCCATATTTTAAGTGATGTAAAGAATAATTGTTTCAAGAGAGAAAAATTACAGACCGCTTTTAACCGCGTACAGGAGTCTGATCCGCTGTTTGAGGGATTATTTGCAGATGTAGATTTGTATTCTAACCGCCTTGGAACTGGAGATCAGAAACAGAGTGCAACGATAGCAGACTTGCTTCGTGTTCTGGAGGGCGCAGATCTGATCCATACGGAAGGAGATGTTCTTGGAAATGCATATGAATATCTGATCGGTCAGTTTGCTTCTGAAACAGGAAAGAAGGCGGGGGAATTTTACACTCCACATGGACCGGCGCAAATTCTTTGTCGTATTGCTATGATGGGACAGGAAGAGAAAAAAGGCCTGCAGGTATATGACCCATGTATGGGATCCGCCTCTTTAATGTTAAGTTGCAGAAACTACTCAAAGGAACCGGATTATATAAAGTATTACGGTCAGGAATTAATGCCATCTACGTATAATCTGGCTAGAATGAATATGTTTCTTCATGGAGTACATCCGGAAAATCAGCATTTGAGAAATGGAGACACACTGGATGCAGACTGGCCGACAGATGAAGAAACAGAATTTGATGTGGTAACCATGAATCCGCCGTATTCTGCAAATTGGTCTGCAGCGGAGGGATTTAAACAGGATGAACGTTTTATGGATTATGGCGGTAATCTGGCACCGAAGTCAAAAGCAGATTATGCGTTCTTACTGCATGGATTTTATCATTTAAAACAGAGCGGAACGATGGCAATCGTACTGCCGCATGGGGTATTGTTCAGGGGCGGAGCAGAAGGCAGAATTCGTGAAATTTTATTAAAGAACGGATCCATTTATGCAGTTATTGGTCTACCGTCCAATATGTTTTATAATACATCTATTCCGACCTGTATTATTGTGTTAAAAAAGCACAGGGATGGACGGGATGTGCTTTTCATTGATGCTTCGAATCTTTTTGTAAAAGAAAAGAAACAGAATGTTATGACAGAAGAACACATTGGACATGTACTGGAGCTGTATAAAAATCGTAAACCGGTAGAAAAAGAAGCGTATCTGGCTTCTTATGAGGATATTGAAAAGAATGACTTTAATTTGAATATTCCGCGCTATGTAGATACAACAGAAGAAGAGCCGGAAATCAGTTTAAAAGATCTAACCGTAAAGATCCAGGATACAGATAGAGCAATTAAAGATGGAAACAAAGAATTACTGGAAATGATGAAAAACCTGACTTTTAAAACTTCGGAAACCAAGGAAGACGTTGAAGCATTTATTCGTGTGTTTGAGGAGATGTAGACATGGGAAATACACCAAATATCCGGTTTAAGGGATATACAGACGATTGGGAACAACGCAAGCTGGGGGCGGTTGTCGAAGATTATGTCAAAAAAACGACGGTCGAAGATCAATATCCTGTTTTAACTTCATCTCAGCAAAAAGGAATCGTATTACAAGACGATTATTTTTCAGGAGATCGAGTAAGTCAAAACGGAAACGTAGGATATTTTATAATTCCGCGGGGATATTTTGCTTTTCGAAGTAGAAGTGATAATGATGTATTTGTATTTAACCGTAATGATGTTGCGGATATGGGGATAATAAGCTATTTTTACCCAGTATTTAAACCAAAGGGGGTAGATTCAGATTTCCTGCTACGCAGATTAAATTATGGTTTGGAAGATCAAATTAAAATAAATTCTGAGGGAACTGGACAGCATGTTTTGTCATTGAAAAAGTTTAAAAATATGGTTGGATTATTTCCATCATATGAAGAGCAGAAAAAAGTTGGCTCTTATTTTTCGAAAATAGACAACCTCATCAGCCGTCATCAGCAAGAGTATGATAATATGGCAGCATTAAAGAAGTATATGCTGCAAAAAATGTTTCCAGCGAACGGGGAAAAGGTTCCAGAAATTCGATTTGAAGGATTTACTGATCTTTGGGAACAGCGTAAGTTGGATGATTGGGGAACTTTTTATTATGGGAGAAGCTGCCCAAAGTGGTCAGTAACAGAAGATGCAACCATTCCGTGTATAAGGTATGGGGAACTTTATACAAAATTTGGAGCAAAAATAGATAAAGTTTATTCATACACAAATATGCCACCTGATAACCTTAGATTTAGTAAAGGTACAGAAGTATTGATTCCACGAGTAGGTGAGGATCCGATGGACTATAATCACTGTACATGGCTTTCTATGCCGAATGTAGCGATTGGTGAAATGATTTCAGTCTTTAATACCGACAACAATCCATTGTTCACGGCCACGATGTTTAATGCTACTTTGCGGAATGAATTTGCGATGAGGGTTGAGGGTGGAAGTGTAACTAATCTTTATTTTGAAAAATTGAAAAATATAGAAGTTTCGTTCCCGTCCAAAGATGAGCAAGTAAAGATAGCGACATATTTTGAAAATCTCGACCACATCATCACCCTTCATCAGCGTAAGCGTGATGAACTCTTAGAACTTAAAAAGTACATGCTGCAAAACATGTTTCCAAAGAAAGAAGGTTGAGTATGCCGGAATTAGAATCCATTATTGAGCGTAGGTTGATTGATCAACTCTGCCGGGAAGAATCCCAATGGACGTATCGCCCGGACATTAAGACGGAGGATCAGCTTTGGGAGAATTTTAAGTATATCCTGGAACAGAACAATAAAGCTAAGCTGGATAATACACCGCTTAGTGAGTCGGAATTTGCCAAGATTAAGAATGACGTTTCCCATGCATCATTTTACGATGCAGGGAAATGGCTGGTTGGAGAAAATGGACAGGTCTATATACATATTCAGAGAGGGAACGAATCTATCCACCTGCAGGTGATGAACAATGAGCATATTGCGGGCGGAACCAGTGTTTATGAGGTGATTAACCAGTATCAGGTCTTCTCGTCAGAAGGGCAGGTTGACAGCCGAAATCGTAGATTTGATGTGACACTTCTTATAAATGGAATTCCAATGATCCATATTGAGTTGAAAAATAAAGAGCATTCTTATATGGATGGATATCGTCAGATCAAAAAATATATAGCGGAAGGAAAGTTCCGTGGTTTATTTTCTAATGTACAGATGTTTGTTGTCAGCAATGCAGTAGATACAAAATATTTCGCTGCGGCAAGAGACATAGAGCTGAATAAGAAATTCATCACAGGTTGGATCGATAAAGAGAATCAGCCAGTTTGTGATTACATTGAATTTTGCAAAGCTGTTTTACGGATTCCGCAGGCGCATGAGATGGTAACAAAATATACGATTCTGGATAATGAGAAAAAGAAACTTCTGATTTTACGACCGTATCAGATTCATGCGATCTGCGCTATGCGTGAGGCATCGAAGCAGGGAAAGTCGGGCTATATTTGGCATACGACGGGGTCTGGAAAGACGATGACTTCCTATAAGGCCACCAGAAATCTATTAATGGATATTCCATCCATTGAAAAGACAATTTTTTTGATTGACCGAAAAGATCTGGACACCCAGACAACCATGGAATTCCAGTCTTATGCTGTTCAGGATACCATTGACGTAGATGATACGGAGCATGTTGGAAAGTTGATTGAGCGTTTAACGGACGGTAAGCGCCATATGATTGTAACAACCAGACAGAAACTGCAGATTATGATCGACCGCCGGTTGAAAGAAGATGACAAGAACTATCAGAAAATCCGGAATCTGCGGGTTGCCTTTGTTGTGGACGAATGTCACCGCGCAGTCACTCCGGAAACGAAGCGTTTGATTGAGCGCTTTTTCAGCCATTCTTTATGGTATGGATTTACCGGAACACCTATATTCGATGAGAATAAATATGAATTGAAGGGAGATCTGCCTCAGACAACAGAGGAAATGTATGGAGAGTGTCTGCATAGTTATACCATTAAAGAGGCGATCCATGACTCCGCAGTGCTTGGTTTTATGGTAGAAACAATGGGGGCGAAAAGTGAAGTAGATCCGGCTGCATATGAATCAGAAACACACATGAGAAAAGTGCTGGATGTTATTTTGAATCGTTCCGAGGTTAAATTTGGACTGCAGAATGGCAAGGGAAAAACTTATGAAGCGTTTCTCACGGTAGATTCGATTGAGAGAGCGCAGAAATATTATAAAATGATTTGTGATATCAAAGCAGGAAAGGATGAACTTAAGATTTCTGATGAAATTACAAAGGCTTATCCGGATTTTCCAAAAGTTGCGATCACGTATTCGATATCAGAAAATGATGAGAAATCCCACGTAAACCAGGTGGAAATGGAACAGTCTCTGGATGATTATTATCGGATGTTTGGGACAAGTTATAAACTGCAGATGATCCAGGCATATAATAAAAACTTGAATGAGCGATTAGCCAGAAAAGAAAAACGATATTTAAATCGGGATCAGCAGTTGGACCTTGTAATTGTGGTGGATCGTCTCCTGACTGGCTTTGATGCTCCATGCTTATCTACTCTGTTCATTGATCGTCCGCCTATGAAATATCAGAATCTTATCCAGGCATTCTCAAGGACCAATCGGTTACTGGATGACAAGAAAATGTATGGTCAGGTTGTTACGTTCCAGGAGCCGGAAGCATTTAAAAACGCAATCAATGCAGCGCTGACACTTTATTCCAAAGGTGGATATAGCACTGCTGTATCTGAAGACTGGGATAAAGTAAAGCAGGAGTTTTCAATATCTGTGCAGGCGATTCACGCGCTGGCAAAGACACCGAAAGACATTGCTGCGTTATCCAGAAAACAGAAAAGATCATTTATTCATATGTTCCGGTCTTTAGATCATGACTTTGCACATTTAAAGGCATTTTCAAACTACGAAGAATCCATATTAAAGGAGTATGATTTTTCGGAACAGGAATATGAAAACTATGCAGCTATGTATAAGAATGTGATGGAAGAGTTTCGAAATGAAAAAGATACTCCAGATGGAGAAGAGCCAGTTATGGATGATTATGATCTGATTGCTTATCATAAGCTGCAGGTGGATTTTGAGTATATTCTTGAATTATTGCAGGGTTTTATTGAGTCATTGGATCCTAAACAGGATAATTACAAAGAATCGAATTTCAAGGAAGATTTGAAAACTATTCGGGAATTGATCGAGGAGTTCGCTAAGACAAATCAAAAGCTCAGCGATCTGCTAGGTACGATCGTAGATGAAATTGAAGCTGATAAGAGCAAATATATTGGTCAGGATATTTCTATGATTGTTAATCAGATGAGGCAGGAAGCTATTGAACGTGAAGTGGAAACTTTTTCCAGAAAATGGTTTTTAGATCCAGAAGAAGTAAAATATGAGGTATTCAATTTCCGGGACGGTGAATTGGCAAATGAAACAAATATGAAAGAAAAGGCAGACTATGCAGCATATAAGAGCCAAACAGAAGCACCTATGTCAAAATTTAAATTCCGAAAGAGCCTGATAGAAGAGTTTAAAAATGAGCTGATGAATAATGTACAGCCCTTATTGAATTAGGTGAATATCTTTAGATTCAAAGGTCGAGGATTGTAAATGATCATGTTCTGCTAAGAACCATGGAAAAAACAGATTATGGAATCGTCCCGATGAGCGCATATCGCGGGAATTTCCGCCCATACTATGAGCAGTACAAAGGAAGTACAAATCAGAAAACGGGTGATTCCATGGTAAGTCCTGAGAAAAAACTGAAGAAATTTCTACTGATTCTGGGAATCACGGGTGCGGTATACGGAGCGTTCCGTTATTTGTTACCCCTCGTGATTCCCTTTTTATGTGCATATGGGACGGCTCTGTTTCTGCGCCCGTCGGTCCGGTTCCTCTCGAACCGCATTGCGGTGCCGTTTCGGGGGGAGATGCACCATCTGCCGGTGTCGCTTGTCGGCGGGATCGAACTTCTGGTGATGTCATGCCTTGTTTTCGGACTCTTCTACGCGGGCGGCAGCATGGCGGTGAGCCAGACGGGGCTTTTTATCCGGAGATTTCCGGACTGGCTTTCCGCCCTTGATCTGCGGCTTACGGATACCTGCCGCCTCCTGGAGCAGAAGATGGGGCTCAAGGCGGACGCGCTGGTGGAGCTTGCGGGGAGAGCAGTGAAAGAGGTCCGGCAGATGTTTAAGAACTCCACGATGCCAGTGCTCATGGACCGCTCCGTGTCTGCGCTCCGCGTGGCAGTCGCCGGGATCGTCCTTTTCTTTATCTATTTTGTCGCAGTACTCCTGACACTGCAGGAGATGGATGACATCAGGGAAAAGCGGAGCAGGTCCGCATTCCGGCGGGAATTTCTCGTAGTGGGAGAGCGGATCGCATCCGTGGTGAGCGCGTGGTTGAAGACCCAGGCGTTTATTCTGTTCCTAACAAGTGCCGTGTGTATCTTCGGACTGGCAGTGATCGGAAATCCCTATTCGTTTTTGTTTGGCTGCGGGATCGGGATCCTGGACGCACTGCCGGTATTGGGGGCCGGGACTGTGCTGATTCCGTGGGGAGTCGCGCTGCTGTTTCAGAAGGCGTGGAAAAAGGCTGCGGTGATCTTCGGCATCTATGTGGTCTGCTACTTTCTGCGTCAGATCTCAGAGGCGAGACTGATGGGGAAGCAGGTGGGGCTTTCGCCGCTGGGATCGCTGGTATCCATGTATGTGGGACTTAAATTGTTTGGATTGTCGGGGCTGATCCTGGGACCGGTGGGAGTGCTGCTGATCGGGGATCTGGTGCGGATGTATGAGGAACAGGGGAGCTGAAAAGACAGATTGTCTTGTGAAAAACACTATGATACAATGGGAACAGCAATCAGTTTACCCGTAAAAGAGGAGAACATCTATGACAGAAGATAACTTTACAGTAAGAAAAGCATCCCCAGCCGATCTCCCACGGATCCACGGGATCTACGCCGCTGCCCGCCAGTTCATGCGTGACCATGGGAACTTCAGCCAGTGGGACGGCGAGGACGCCCCGGAGCATCTGCTCCCGGGGGACATCGAGGCAGGAAATTTATATGTTCTGGAAGAAAACGGCGTGATCCATGCCGCCTTCGCCTTCATCATCGGCGCTGACCCATGCTACGCTGTGATCGAGCAGGGCGCCTGGAAGGTAGACACCCCGTACGCTGCCGTCCACCGCGTCGCAAGCGATGGTACGGTCCACAACATCCTGGGCCGGATCATGGACTTCGCCAAGTCGAAGATATCCCACATCCGGATCGACACCCACGAAAACAACAAGGTCATGCAGAGAGCGCTTGAAAAACAGGGATTTGAGAGATGCGGAATTATCTATGTCCCGGACGGA
Source organism: Clostridium sp. AF28-12 (assembly GCF_003435225.1). Lineage (NCBI taxonomy): Bacteria > Bacillati > Bacillota > Clostridia > Eubacteriales > Clostridiaceae > Clostridium > Clostridium sp. AF28-12. The sequence goes on from NZ_QWGJ01000006.1 coordinate 54,325, forward strand.
ACGCCGCGGATCGCGTTTGAGTGGGGCAGGTAATCATGATGCAGAGGAAAGACACCGAATAGACCATTTGGTTTTGGAGGTGTCTTTTTTGTACAAACAATTGTTAACTATACAAGCACAATAGGTTGACAATGCGAAAATTCTATGTTATGCTCCTACAAGTCCATCTTTGCAATACCACCCGGGTTCTGAAGACGGCAGCCGCTGTTTCAGAAGGTATGGAAAGAACGGAAGAGTGATGCGCATATACAGGAAAAGGGAAATGCTTCAGATTTCTTGAGCAACCAGAAAATTCAGGAGGAAATAATTTTGAAACATATGAAAACGAAAGACCTTGTGCTGTGTGCAATGTTTGTGGCATTGATCGCGGTAGGGGCATTTATCAAAGTTCCTGTTCCGGTAGTTCCGTTTACACTTCAGTTTTTGTTTACGATGCTGGCGGGGCTGCTGCTGGGCCCTGTGAACGGGGCGCTGGCGGTCGTGGTCTATATTGTGCTGGGACTTGTGGGACTTCCAATCTTCACCCAGGGCGGCGGACCGGGCTATATCTTTCAGCCGAGCTTCGGCTACATCATCGGATTCGCTGTAGCAGCCTATGTGACAGGACAGATCGCGAATGAGAAGAGCCGTCCTGGTTACAGACGCCTGCTGGCGGCAGATTTCATCGGACTCTTTATCGTGTATGCATTTGGAATGGTTTACTATTATGTGATCAGCAATTTCGTCATAAATACGCCGATCGGTCTTTGGCCGTTGTTTTTATACTGCTTTTTACTGGCGGTTCCGGGAGATATTGCACTGTGCATTCTGGCGGCAGTCATCGGAAAACGGATGATCCCAATGATCAAAGAAGGGAGACTGGGATAGGGAATGAGCAGAAATATTTTTATTACAGGAACGGGAACGGATGTTGGAAAAACGTATGTGACGGGATTGATCGTGAAAAAACTTCGGGAGAGCGGCGCGGACGCGGCCTACTATAAGGCTGCTATGAGCGGCAATGAGAGACGGCCGGATGGCAGCCTGATCCCGGGGGACGCGCTCCAGGTAAAAAACATGTCCGGAATCCGCCAGTCCCTTGAGGAAATGTGTCCATATGTCTACGAGACAGCTGTCTCCCCGCACCTGGCATCAAGGATCGAGGGAAATCCGGTCCGGATGGAGACTGTGCTGGCGGGCTTTCAGAAGGTCTGTGAGGAGTACGAGTATGTGACGATGGAGGGAAGCGGCGGAATCCTCTGCCCGCTCTGCTTTGACGAGGCGGATATCCGCCTGCCGGAGGTAGTCAAAGCCTGCGGTCTTGGGTGTCTGATGATCGCGGACGCGGGACTCGGCACGATCAACGGTGTGGCGCTGACCGCGTACTACCTCAAAGAGCAGGGAATCCCGTTGAAGGGGATCATTTTCAATCACTATAAGCAGGGAGATGTGCTCCATGAGGACAACTGGAAAATGTGCGAGTATTATACAGGAGTTCCTGTGGTTGCCTGTGTGGCGGACGGTGACACGGAGCTTTCCATGGACGCGGAGGATTTGAAAGCGCTGTATGAGACTGCGGAAAAATGACCGTGAATATGCCGAGATTATATAGGAAGCGATAAGTGCTGACGTACTCCCGGGAATCCCACCCGCAGCAGCGGGGCAGGAAAGGGACCGGGGAGTCCATGTTAAGATGAAGGAGAAGAAAACGATGATCTGGTATCCATATGAACAGTTAAAAACAATGAAGGCGCCCTACGAGATCGTGGACGCGAACGGGGTATATCTCTATACGAAAGATCAGAAGATGATCGATTCGGTTTCATCCTGGTGGAGCGTGATCCACGGATATAAGCACCCGGTGATCAACCAGGCGATCATCTCCCAGGTGGAGAAGTTTTCCCATGTCATGCTGGGCGGGCTGACCCACGAACCGGCGAGAAAGCTGTCAGAGAAACTGGCGTCCTGGCTGCCGGGGGATCTGGATTACTGCTTCTTTTCCGATTCCGGCAGTGTGGCGGTGGAAGTGGCGTTAAAAATGGCGCTGCAGTATTATATGAACCGGGGAGATGAGAAGCGGACCATGATCCTGGCCCTGGAGCATGCCTACCACGGCGACACCTTTAAGACGATGGAAGCGGGAGACGATGAGGATTACCATTTCGTGCTGAAAGCTTACGGGGCAAGCCCGTATGTGGTCCACATTCCGACGGAGATCACGGCCCTGGAAGAGGCCTTTGAAAAGTATCATGACAGACTGAACTGTGTGCTGGTGGAACCGCTTTTACAGGGGGCGGGCGGCATGCGGATGTATGACGTTTCCTTCTTAAAGAAGGCGAGAGAGCTTTGTGACCAGTACGGTGTTCTTCTGGTCTTCGATGAGGTGGCGACTGGATTTGGCCGGACCGGCAATCGTTTCGTGGCGGATCTGGTCCTCCCGGATATTCTGGTTCTCGGAAAGGCACTGACAGGCGGATATATCGGTCATGCTGCCACCGTGGCAAACCGGAAAGTATTTGAGGGCTTCTACGATGATGTTCCGGAACATGCCCTGATGCATGGACCGACATTCATGGGAAATGCGCTGGCGTGCAGCGCGGCCCTGGCATCGATCGAACTGTTCGAGACCCAGAACTACATGGAAAAGATCAAAAGGATCGAAGCTGTGACCCGCCGTGAGATGAAGGGCTTCACAGACCCCAGGATCCGCGAAGTCCGGATCATGGGCGGCTGCGTCTGCGTCGAAGTCTACGATCCGGCCGTATTAAAAGGATATCAGGAGTATGCCTACAAGAGAGGTGTGTTCAGCCGTCCGTTCTTAAACTACCTCTACGCAATGGTGCCGTATGTGATCCAGGAGGACGAGCTGGTGCAGGTGCTTCAGTGTATGAAGGATTGGTTTGCGAGATAGGAATGCGGACAGCAAATACAGTACAGAACAAACATTCGGTTTGTTCTGTACTTTTTTTAGCTTGAATGCTATACTGGACAGGTAATATACTAAGAATGAAACGATTCCGTACATTCATAGCCTGAGGCAGAGAGACATTCCAGATCGGCTTCGCCGTTGGGATCTTTGCACTGCTTCTAATAATATCATGGATAGGTCAGGAGAAATCATATGGATCATTTTGAATTAGTATCAGAATACCAGCCCACCGGAGATCAGCCGCAGGCGATCGAGCAGCTGGTGAAGGGATTTAAAGAGGGGAATCAGTTTGAGACGCTGCTTGGCGTGACCGGATCCGGTAAGACGTTTACGATGGCGAATGTGATCCAGCAGCTCAATAAGCCGACGCTGGTGATCGCTCACAATAAGACGCTGGCGGCGCAGCTTTATTCGGAGATGAAAGAGTTTTTCCCGAACAATGCGGTGGAGTACTTTGTCTCCTATTATGATTACTATCAGCCGGAGGCGTATGTGCCGTCTACGGATACCTATATTGAGAAGGATTCCGCGATCAACGATGAGATCGATAAGCTGCGCCACTCTGCGACGGCGGCACTGTCGGAGCGGAATGATGTGATTATCGTGGCCTCCGTGTCCTGTATTTACGGCTTAGGAAGCCCGATCGATTATAAGAACATGGTGATCTCCCTGCGCCCGGGAATGGAGAAGGACAGGGATGAGGTGATCCATAAGCTGATCGACATCCAGTATACGAGAAATGAGATGGATTTCAAGCGCGGAAGCTTCCGGGTAAGAGGTGATGTGCTGGAAGTATTTCCGGCTTATTCTGGAAGCGAGGCGTACCGGATCGAGTTCTTCGGGGACGAGGTGGACAGGATCATGGAGATCGAGGCGCTGACCGGAGAGGTGAAAGCGCAGCTGGAACATGTGGCGATCTTCCCGGCGTCCCACTATGTTGTACCGAAAGAAAAGATGATGCGGGCAACGGAAAATATCCTTGCGGAAATGAAAGAACAGGTAACCTTTTTTAAGAGTGAGGACAAGCTTCTGGAGGCACAGAGAATCGCGGAACGGACAAATTTTGATGTGGAGATGATGAGAGAGACAGGCTTCTGTTCGGGAATCGAGAACTATTCCCGTCATCTTGTGGGATCTGCACCGGGACAGCCTCCGTGTACGCTGCTCGACTATTTCCCTGATGATTTCCTGATTATCGTGGACGAGTCCCATATCACGCTTCCGCAGGTCCGCGGCATGTATTTCGGTGACCGGTCGAGAAAGAAGACACTGGTGGATTATGGATTCCGCCTGCCGTCTGCCCTGGATAACCGCCCATTGAATTTTGAGGAGTTTGAGACCCATATCAATCAGATGATGTTCGTGTCCGCAACCCCGTCCACTTACGAGGCGGACCATGAACTTCTCCGCGCGGAGCAGATCATCCGTCCGACAGGACTTCTTGATCCGGAGATCTCCGTGCGACCAGTGGAGGGACAGATCGATGATCTTGTGGGCGAGATCAATAAAGAAGTAGAAAAACACAACAAGGTCCTGATCACAACGCTTACAAAGCGTATGGCGGAAGACCTTACGGATTATATCAGGGAAGCCGGGATCCGCGTAAAATATCTGCACTCGGATATCGACACATTGGAGCGCGCCGAGATCATCCGCGATATGCGTCTGGATGTCTTTGATGTTCTTGTGGGAATCAACCTCCTCAGAGAGGGACTCGATATCCCGGAGATCACACTTGTGGCGATCCTGGATGCAGATAAGGAAGGATTCCTCCGTTCGGAGACATCCTTGATCCAGACGATCGGACGTGCCGCGCGAAACGCCGAAGGCCATGTGATCATGTATGCGGATTCCATTACCGATTCCATGCGGGCCGCCATCGACGAGACGAACCGCCGACGTGAGATCCAGCAGAAGTACAATGAGGAGCACGGAATCACTCCGCAGACCATAAAGAAAGCGGTCCGTGATCTGATCGCAATCTCCAGGGCTGCCAGTGCCGGCGAAGAAGAGTTCAGGAAAGATCCGGAATCCATGGACGCAAGGGAACTGGAGAAGCTTGCAAAGGAACTCACAAAGAAGATGCGCCAGGCGGCAGCAGAACTGAATTTCGAAGAGGCCGCAAAGCTGCGTGACCGGATGAAGGAAGTGAAGCAGATGCTGCTGGAGCTGGAGAAAAATTAAGATAATTGGTAACTTCTGCCCGTACCAGGCGGACGAATGTGCCAGGATACACTTATTGACAATTATTCTCAACAAGAATACAATATTTCCAGATGACAGAGTCGGTTCTGTCAATTATGATAGTGAAGGATGGACACAGGATGAAACTATATGAAGGAAATATTGGCGCGACGTATCTGGTCAAGTCAGTCCATGTGGATGAGGCAATTAACCGGCGTTTAGAGGCGCTGGGGGTAAATGAGAATACGCCTCTTCTTGTGATGAATAAGAAAAACAGCGGAACCATGATCATCAAAGTCCGTGGAACCCGCCTTGCACTGGGAAGAAGAATTACCGGTGGAATTGAGGTAAAAGAGGAGGCGGCATCATGAGCACGGGGGAGAGACCAATTACTGTCTGCTTTGTAGGAAATCCGAACTGTGGAAAGACTACGCTGTTCAATGCATTTACGGGAGCAAAATTAAAGGTCGCAAACTGGCCCGGCGTTACAGTCGAGCGGATGGAAGGAGAGACGAGCTATAAAGGGCGGAAGATCCGTGTGATCGATACGCCGGGAATCTACAGCCTTACTTCATATACGATGGAGGAACTCGTCACAAGAAGGTGCATTGAGGAAGATGGCGTGGACGTAATTGTCAACGTTGTAGACGCATCATCGCTGGAGCGGAACCTTTATCTGACGATGCAGCTTTTAGAATTAAAGAAACCAGTTATTCTGGCTCTCAATATGATGGATATCATTGAAGAGCGTGGGATGGAGATCGACCTTCACAGACTTCCTGAGATGCTTGGCGGGATCCCTGTGGTTCCGGTCTCCGCGAGAAAGCGCACAGGACTTGACGTGCTGATGCACGCTGTGGTACATCATTATGAGGAAGGTCCCCAGGGCGTGATCGTCCGCTATGACAGGGAGATCGAGGACCGGATCCAGCGGGTAGAAGACCTTCTGCGGAAGAAGTATCCGGATCTCACAAATCTGCGCTGGCATGCGATCAAGATGCTCGAATATGACAAGGAAGTCCTGAAGGACCATCCGGTCGAACTGGAACAGATCGTGCCGAGAAGCTTCGAAAAAGAGATTATCAATGAAAAATACGATTACGTGGAATCAGTAATCAAGGAATGTCTGTTTAATAAAGAAGAAAAATCACATATGACAGATCAGGTGGATAAGATCCTGACTCATCCGATCCTGGGAATTCCAGCGTTCTTTGGAATTATGGCATTAGTCTTTTTCCTGACATTCACAGTCGGGGATTTTCTGAAAGGATACTTTGAGCAGGGACTGGAACTGCTGTCGCGCGGTGTTTTGTCCGGGCTTCATTCAGCGGGAGCTTCCGACTGGGTGATTTCCCTGGTCGTTGATGGTGCGTTGGCAGGAGTTGGAGGAATCCTGACATTTCTTCCAAACATCTTTATCCTTTTCCTTGCGCTTGCGTTCCTGGAGGACAGCGGATACATGGCAAGAGTCGCCTATGTCATGAATGAGACAATGGGGCTGGTCGGACTTTCCGGCCGTGCGTTTCTGCCGATGCTGCTGGGATTTGGCTGTACAGTTCCCGCGGTCATGGCGACCAGGGCGCTGGAGAATCAGAGAGACCGCTTGAAGACGATCCTTATCACACCGTTTATGTCCTGCTCAGCGAGACTTACGATCTATGTTTTGCTGGCGGATATGTTCTTCCCGAAATCGGCAATGTTAGTGGCATATTCCCTTTATCTGGTGGGGGTTGCCATGGCGATCCTCATCGCGCTTATTGTACATAGAATGACAGACGATAAAACTGAGAATGCTCTTCTGATCGAACTTCCGGAATATAAGATTCCGAATCTCAGAACTGTGGCGATCTATGTCTGGGAAAAAATTAAAGATTACCTGACAAAGGCGGGGACAACGATCTTCCTGGCATCGATCATCCTGTGGTTTGTCATGAATGTGGGACCGGCGGGATTTATTTCTGATGTGGCGGACAGCTTTGCGGCAAAATTCGGACAGATCCTTGTGCCGGTACTAAAGCCGGTTGGTCTTGGAAGCTGGCAGATTGCGGTAGCATTGATCTCCGGAATCTCCGCAAAGGAGGTCGTTGTCTCGAGTATGTCTGTTCTTTATGGGATCGGCAATATCAATTCGGCAGCTGGAATGGCGGAACTCTTAGGAATCCTTGGGGGAACAGGATTCACAGCAGTGAACGCTTATGCGCTCATGGTATTCTGCCTTCTCTATACACCGTGTATTGCGACGATCGCAACGATCAAGAGGGAAACACAGTCCTGGAGATGGACATTGGGGATGGTCATGTTCCAGCTTGTGCTTGCCTGGTCGGCGGCATTTCTTGTATTCCAGATCGGAAGCCGCCTGTTCTGATCAAAAAAATCTTGAAACTATAACTGCTGCCATGCCTGGCAGAAGATTTACAATAGTGGATCTTGCAGCAAATGGGTTATATAGCGGTTATAAAAATAAAAGGGGTTAAAAAAGGGGTAATAAATGAACGAAAAAACACTGCTGGAAGCTGTGGTGCTGGCGGGTGAGCTCATGCTTGTCAGCGGAGCGGAGATCTACAGGGTGGAAGACACCATGAATCATATGCTGAAACGATCGGAGTACGAACAGACGGAAACGATCGTATATGGAACGGGAATCTTTGTCACGCTGAGCGATCCAAATAAGGAACCGCTGACCCGCGTCAAGCGTGTTGCGGCCAGATGCACCAGCATCAACCGGATCTGCCTGGTAAACGATGTATCGCGCCATTTCTGTGAGGGAAAGATCACGGTGGAGGAGGCGCTAAGACAACTGCAGGAGATCCAGGCACCAACGACGGTCCAGTATGACTGGCTGACTCAGGGACTGGGATATGTTGGTGTTTCGGCGTTCTTTGCGCCTATGTTCGGCGGCTCCCTAGGAGACTTTCTGGCGGCAGCGGTAGTTGGTGTCTGTCTTGCAGTAGCCGTATGGATTGGAAAAACCTTGAAATTCAACGATTTCTGCTTTAACGCGTTTGGAGCGTTTGTGCTTGCGTTTTCAGCCATGACGATCTGCCACTCTTATCCGGGACTGAATTCAGATACGATCATCGTCAGCGCTGTCATGCCGCTTGTCCCGGGAGTAACGTTTACAACGGCGATCCGTGATACCTTAAACGGGGACTACGCAGCCGGATCCGCCAGAATTCTGGAAGCGATCGTTGTGGGACTTGCAGTTGCGTTTGGAGTTGGTGCGGGACTTCTTGTAGCCCGCAGCATGGAAGGAGGACTCTTATGATCATACAGGTATTCAGCGCGTTCTGGGCGGTCGCGATGTTCTCCATTCTGACGGAGACTCCGAAAAAGTTCCTTCCGTACGCGGCTTTTTCCGGCGGATTTGCCTGGTGGGCATATTTAATAATCAATAATCTGACTCATTCAACACTCCAGGCCGCATTCTTTTCGATCCTCGCGGTAGCGTTTCTGAGTCATATTCTTGCCAGGATCATGAAAGCACCGGTGACGGTATTCCTCATCGCAGGAATCCTTCCGTCTGTGCCTGGAGCAGGAATCTACCGTACAGTATATTACCTGATCCAGGGAGACCAGACACTTTCAACCCGTTACTTGATCTCGACGCTTCACACGGCAGGCGCGATCGCCCTGGCGATCTTTATCACAGATTCTGTTGTCAACCTTGTGCATCTTTATCATGAAGGAAGTCATGCGAGACGAAATTGAAAAACACGCACCGCATTCTCGTTACTTCAGTGATGAGTTAGGTGCGCTATTTATTTACAATAATATCGAACGTATGTTTACATGCTGAGTAACATATGGTATAATATCCATATGGAAAAAGATATATTTACTATTAAAGAAAATACTCTTTCGTAGGGTAGAGGATATGTGTACTCGCTTCAATATCATCTGGTCTGGTGCACGAAATACCGGAAGAAAGTTCTGGCCAATGGTGTAGATCAGGATTGCAAAGAAATGTTGCAGGAAATCGCGCAAAAATATCAATTTCGGATCCTTGCGATGGAAGTAATGCCGGACCATATCCACCTGTTACTGGATTGTAAACCGCAGTTCTTTATTTCGGATATGATCAAGATCATGAAAGGAAATCTTGCGAGACAGTTGTTTCTTGCACATCCGGAACTGAAAAGGGAACTGTGGGGCGGACATCTCTGGAACCCATCTTACTGCGCTGTGACCGTCAGTGACCGAAGCCGGGAACAGATCATGGCTTATATCGAAGGACAGAAAGAAAAAGAGAACAGAAAGTAGAGGAAACCTATGCAGGTCGTATCCAGCTATGGCGCGGAAATTAAAAATAAGAATATCCCGATCCGCCATACGCTGGCGCTTTACCGGGAGGCGGTCCGCTGTCTGACGGAGATATATGAGACCGTATGGACAGAGTTATCCATGATCGATCAGATAAAACGGAGATTTAACGAGGCGGAACATCTGGTACATGAAACAAAGAAGAATCATGCAAGATTTGACTTCGATGCCCGTTTTCCGAAAATGCCGTCATATCTGAGAAGAGCGGCGATCCAGCATGCGCTCAGGAGTGTTTCCTCGTACCATACAAGGCTGGAACAGTGGAAAAATGGAGCGATTTCCGGAAAACCGAAGCTTGTATATGAAAACCATGCGATGCCGGTATTTTATCAGGATGTCATGTACAAACCAGGAGAAGAGAGTGAAGACGCGGCCTGCCTGAAACTTTATGATGGTCATGACTGGAAATGGTTCCGCGCAGGTCTGCTTCATACGGATATGGAGTACCTGCGTAGGCACTGGTCCGGAAAAAAGTCTTCTGCTCCGGTTTTGGAAAAACGACGTCAGAAATATTTTCTCCGCTTTTCTTATACGGAAGAAGTTACATTATCAAAAACATCTGTAAAGGATCAGATCATCTGCAGTGTGGATCTCGGGATCAATACGGATGCAGTCTGCAGTATCATGCGGTCAGACGGAACTGTCCTGAACCGGAAATTTATCAATTTCCACAGTGAAAAAGACCGGCTGTCCCATGTACTCGGAAGGATCCGGAGATTCCAGAAGGAACACGGTTCCAGGCAGATCGGAAGCCGATGGGCGTATGCGAAACGTCTGAATACGGAACTTGCCAGAAAGACTGCCCGGTCGATCGCAGAATATGCCCGTGAGAATCATGCGGATGTGATCGTGTTTGAGTATCTGGAAATGAAGGGAAAGATTTCAGGAAAGAAACGACAGAAACTGCATCTTTGGAAAAAACGGGAGATCCAGACTATGTGTGAACACAAAGCACACCGGTATGGGATCCGTGTGTCCCGTGTCTGCGCATGGAATACCAGCCGTCTGGCGTATGATGGAAGCGGACCGGTCAGCCGAGATCCGAAGAACCACAGCCTGTGTGTTTTCCAATCTGGAAAACAGTATAACTGTGATCTGTCAGCATCCTACAATATCGGAGCGAGATACTGGATTCGGGAAATCATAAAAACCTTACCGGAAACGGAAAGGTCTTCACTGGAGGCAAAAGTACCTGCGGTGAAGCGCAGAACCTCATGCGTTTATGCTGACCTGCTCATCCTTCAGAATGAGTATGGATGTTCGAAAGCTGCATAAACACAGGCAGATATCCGGAGGACTACCTGTTATGTGGAACCCAGCCGTACCCGGCATGGAGGATGCGCATATCTGCGCAGTTCTAAGTTTCAGGCGTATCCGCCGGTATCCGGTCTTGCCGTTTAAAACGGCTGAGAAGCATGTGGCTTTAGTCATGTGAGGTTCACTGGCTGGTTGACGGCGGTAGAATGTGTGCTGTGCAGCAACGTTTGCCTGCACTTAAACACATGTAGCCGAGTCTGCGGAAGAACCACAAGGAGATTCCGTAAAGATCTGCAGCTTATCCGTTTCCCTGCGATACAGATACATGTTATCAGAGAGAAAGTCTTCCGGCTGGATCGATTCGCGGTTGACATTTTTGATCGTATTGCAGAAGACATGATAGTCATGTTCCGTAAAATTTTCTGAATCAGCGAGGATCAGAACCTCGTGGATACTGGATGGAAGGATGAGAAGATCACTTCCAAACTCGTCCGCGAGGTCTTTTAATTTATCAGGATAGAGGACGCAGGCGGCGCCGTTGTGCGCAGCATCGTTCGTGAGGACATAGAGCGTCGGAACAGGGCAGTCTTCGGACACAAAGTCGGCAGCTCCGGGGAAATATTCCTTGATCACCGTTTCAAGGCGGCGGAAACTTGCAGAAAAAATCCGAGGTGTATTTTCTTTTGCGAGAGCAAAAAGTTCTTCCGCCGTCACATTCCAGGAAGCAGATACAGTGTTCGTGATGACAGAGCTGATCTGGGTTTCACCTTCAGACTGGATGATCAGGGAGAAGATCACCGCGAGATCCAGGAAAGGGATCCAGGGAATCGTTTTTAACAGCTCCGCGTTTTTATCGCGGGAGATAAGCCGCCAGGTAACCTGGTTTCGTAATTCCTCAAAGTTGTTTAAGGAAGTGAGACTTGTCACGGAAACAGGAAGCTGTGTGTCGGTGATCGATATCATATATTCACAGAGTTCTGCCAGTGTGCGGCCTTTTTCAAATTGTTCATACAGCATCTCCAGGGAGATCACGGGGGAACAGTGTTTCTCCGATCTTAAGAGAGCCAGGGAATCAAGAACAACGCCGTTGTTTTTGAGCACATGTTCCCTGTGGATCGAGTAGCTGGTGTCCAGCCTGTTAAAAAGTTCCTCCTGCAGTGCGGCACAAAATTCTTCGTAGTTCATTGTAATACCTCCTGATGTGTTTTTAGATCGATAGATTTGTTTTCTTGATTTGAAGAATAGAAATTAGAATGTTTTTTGCAGCGGCCCGGCGGGAAGCGGATATTCATACTGCTTAGATTGGCCCGGCTAAAAATCAGGATGCCGGGCAGCCACGGGACGTAAAATGAAAGGATAGGTGTATTTTACCGAAATCCTGTTCGAAAATCAATCGTGATGATTCACAAGAATCGCCCTTTGAAATTGACATGCAGACAAAAAACAGTTGTATTTACAACATACAAAAGGGAAATATCGTGGTAAACTAAAATTACGAGACGGATCATGGGAAGATCCGGGTGGAAAGGAAAAGAAAAATGGCTTTTATTAAAAATATTGATCATGAAACGGTTTTAAATCTTGCAGACCAGATCCACGCAGAACCGGGGCAGATCGTCAGCAAGACTCTCGCCCAGAACAAGGCGGTCAGCCTGACATTATTCGCGTTCTCCAAAGGCGAGGAAATCAGCACCCACGACTCCATCGGCGATGCCATGGTACATGTGATCGAGGGCACCGGTCAGTTTACTGTGGACAATGTAGAGCATATCTGTAAAGCCGGAGATGTTCTCGTGATGCCGGCGAAAAAGCCGCATGCGGTATTCGCGAAGGAAGATTTTAAGATGCTTCTTACGGTGGTATTTCCGTTAGATTGATACTTGAGTATACAGATTAAGCGTTCTTATATGCTTTAATGAGAGATGTTACCGCCTTTTATACTGGTGACAGAAAGATAAAAAACCCCCGGTGCAGCCACACTGGGGGTTTGCTTTTTGTCACTCGAACAGAGGAGTCACATCTCTTTAGCCGATTGGCATTTTATCATATGTAAAATATAAATTCAATATACATTAGTGAATAAACATTGCATCTCCAAAACTAAAGAACCGGTACCGCTCCTTGATCGCCTCCTGATATGCATTCAGGATGTGTTCCCGTCCTGCGAGTGCGGACACGAGCATGACAAGCGTGGATTCCGGAAGGTGGAAGTTTGTGATCAGGCAATCCAGGATCTTAAACTTGTATCCCGGATAGATAAAGATCTCAGTCCAGCCGCTTCCGGCTTTCAGGATCCCGTCATCGCCGGTTGCAGATTCCAGGGTACGGCAGCTCGTGGTTCCAACGCAGATCACACGTCCGCCATTTGCCTTTGTATCGTTGATCTTCTTCGCCTCGGACTCTTCTACGATATAGAATTCAGAGTGCATGTGGTGCTCTTCGATAGTGTCAACCTTTACCGGGCGGAAGGTTCCGAGACCGACATGGAGAGTTACATGAGCGATCTTAACACCCATCTCCTCGATCTCCTGCAAAAGTTCTTTTGTGAAATGCAGTCCTGCTGTCGGAGCGGCCGCAGAACCCTCGTTCTTGGCATATACAGTCTGATAACGGTTTTTATCCTTTAACTGGTGTGTAATGTATGGCGGGAGCGGCATCTGGCCGAGCTTGTCGAGGATCTCCTCGAAGATTCCGTCATATTCAAACTGGATCAGGCGGTTTCCCTCATCGACCACATCGATAACTTTTCCCTTTAAAAGTCCGTCACCGAAGGAAACTTCTGCGCCAACTTTCATCTTCTTGCCCGGTTTTACAAGGGTCTCCCAGACATTGTCGGATTTTCTCTTTAAAAGGAGAACTTCGATTCCTGCGTCAGTTCCAATCTTATGTCCCATGAGACGTGCCGGGATAACTTTTGTGTCGTTGATAACGAGGCAGTCACCCTTTTTCAGGTACTTTAAAATATCGCGGAAATGGCGGTGTTCCATCTCGCCGGTCTTTTTATCTAATACAAGCAGCCTGGAAGCAGCGCGGTCCTCAAGCGGATCCTGCGCGATCAGTTCCGGCGGCAGTTCAAAGTTAAAATCTGTTACATTCATTTTTCTATATCTCCTGTTTGTGCGCTCTTATCAAAAAGTTCCATGCCATTGTAGCAGAATCGGAAGGAAAAATCAATGAGACAGGCTGGAATATGGAGAAAATTGGCTGCTGTTTTCACGAGGCGTGAGCAGGGACGGGGAACATTAATTTTGTATGTGTGTCCACATTCAGTTTTTGAAAAAAATAATTCCCATCCCCTTGCAAGAATCAGAAAACTATTGTATACTACTAGAGATGCATCTGTAGCTCAGTGGATAGAGCAGTGGCCTCCGGAGCCGCGTGCGTAGGTTCGATTCCTATCAGATGCATTTTCTGATGTCCTGAAATACCGGGGCAGTGAGACAGGAAAGCGTCTGCCAGATCTGGGAAATGTCCCGGACTGACAGGCGTTTTTTCTTGCATTCGCTCCCCGGAAACGATATAATGGGCGAAAGGATAAATTTTGGATCATAAATTATTGATAAAAGGGAGAAATAGTTTGGAAGGAACGATTCGTTTAAATAAATATCTGAGTGATGCCGGAGTCTGCTCAAGAAGAGAGGCAGACAGACTTGTGGAGGAAGGGAAAGTTCTTGTGGACGGCGAAATTGCCGTGATGGGAATGCAGATACGGCCGGGACAGAAGGTGGTCTGTGACGGAAAGCCGGTGGGCGAGAAGGAAAAACCGGTATTTCTGATCGTGAATAAGCCGAGGGGAATCGTCTGCACGACTTCCGACAAGGATCATGCAGAAAATATTGTGGAATTTTTAAATTACCCACAGAGGATCTACCCGGTGGGACGTCTCGATAAGGACTCCGAGGGACTTCTCCTTATGACAAATCAGGGAGACATCGTCAACAAGATCCTCCGCGGCGGAAATGCCCACGAGAAAGAATATGCGGTAGCTGTCAATCACCCGGTGACAGAAGAATTCTTAAATCAAATGTGTGAAGGCGTCCGGATCGAGGATCTGGATGTGACCACGAAGCCGTGCCGTGCCTGGAAGACCGGAAGCCATACCTTTCATATCGTCCTGACTCAGGGCTTGAACCGCCAGATCCGCCGGATGTGCCGCGCGCTTGATTACCATGTGATGAATTTAAAGCGTGTGCGTATCATGAATCTTCAGCTGGGTACATTAAAGCGGGGAGAGTACCGGGAACTGACGGAAAAAGAGCTGGGTGATCTGATGCGGATGGTGGAGGGTTCCACAAACCTTCCGGCGCGAGAAGCTGCGAAGGCCGGAAAGCTTACGGATCCAGCGAGAAGAGAAAGAAAACCGGCGAACTCCGGATATCAGGGAAAGAAGAACGACAGAAAGCCGTTTGAAAAGGGCAATGACAGAAAACCATTCGAGAAGAAAAACGGAACCGGAAAAGTATGGAAAAATGTCCGTAAGGACGGGGAAATAAAGCCGGAAAAGAAAGCCCCCGCATCTCCGGAAAGCTGGAAACCGGGTGCGCCGGAGCGCAAGGAGCATAAAATATGGACGACAAGATCAAGAGGATGAAGGAGCTGATCCCGCTTCTTTCCGAGGCCGCAAAGGCCTATTACCAGGAGAGCCGCGAGATCATGAGCAACTTTGAATATGACAGGCTTTATGATGAACTCCTGAAGCTGGAACAGGAGACAGGGACTGTGTTCGCAGGAAGTCCGACCCAGAAAGTAGGATATGAGATCTTAAGCGAACTCCCAAAGGAGCGCCATGAACGGCCGATGCTGTCATTGAATAAGACAAAGAGTGTCGATGAACTGAGAGAATGGCTTGGAAACCAGACGGGGCTTTTATCCTGGAAGATGGATGGACTTACCGTGGTCCTGACATATGAGGATGGAGTTCTCGCGAAAGCGGTTACCCGCGGAAACGGCGAGATCGGTGAGGTCATCACTCCAAATGCCAGGACCTTTATCAATATTCCGACAACGATTCCCTACAAAGGACAGCTGATCCTGCGCGGTGAGGCGGTGATCAGCTATTCGGATTTCGAAAAATTAAATGATTCCATCGCTGATGTGGATGCGAAGTATAAGAATCCGAGAAACCTCTGCAGCGGTTCCGTGCGCCAGCTGAACAGCAGGATCACAGCCTCAAGAAATGTCCGGTTTATGGCCTTTGCACTGGTCCGTGCGGACGGTGTGGACTTTAAAAATTCCAGAAAAGAGCAGTTTTTGTGGCTTTCCGGCCTTGGATTTGAGACCGTGGAATTTGTGGAAGTGACCGCGGAGACACTTTCCGGGGCAGTCCGCAGATTCGCTGAAAAGATCGAGCACTACGATATCCCGTCAGATGGTCTTGTGCTGTTATATGATGACATCGCATACGGACAGTCCTTGGGGCGGACTGCAAAATTTCCGAGAGATTCCATCGCTTTTAAATGGGCGGATGAGATTCAGGAGACGACGCTTTCCTACATTGAATGGAGCGCTTCGCGGACAGGACTGATCAATCCGGTTGCCGTGTTTGAGCCTGTGGAGCTGGAAGGAACCACAGTAAGCCGCGCCAGTGTCCACAACATCAGCATCATGGAAGGGCTGGAGCTCGGTGCAGGAGACAGGATCACGGTCTACAAGGCGAACATGATCATTCCGCAAATCGCGGATAACCTGACAAGAAGCGGTGTCCGTGATATCCCGGCGACCTGTCCGGTATGCGGCGGAAAGACGGAGATCCGCAATCTGAACGATGTGAAGTCCCTCTACTGTACGAATCCGGATTGTCAGGCGAAAAAGATCAAGAGCTTTGATCTGTTTGTGAGCAGGGACGCGTTGAATATCGACGGTCTCTCCGAGATGACGCTGGAGAAGTTTATCGCAGCGGGATTCATCCATGAATTTGATGATATTTTCCATCTGGACCGCCATCGTGACGCTATCGTGACGATGGAAGGTTTCGGTGAAAAGTCTTATGAGAATCTCATAGCGGCTGCAAAGAACGCGTCCCACACCACACTTCCGAGGCTGATCTTTGGTCTCGGAATCGCGGGGATCGGTCTCGCCAACGCGAAGGTGATCTGCCGGCATTTCGATTTCAATCTGGATGCCATGCGGAAGGCTGGCGCGGAAGAGCTGTGCTCTATTGATGGAATCGGCGGCGTGCTTGCGGATGCGTGGGTGACGTACTTTAAGAATGACAGGAACAACGAGACACTGGATCATTTGCTGGCAGACCTTACGTTCGAAAAGGAAGTCAGGAACGAGGAGCAGACATTAGCCGGGAAGACCTTTGTGATCACCGGTTCCGTGGAGCGTTTCGCGAACAGGAAGGAGCTTCAGGAAAAAATAGAAGCTCTGGGCGGAAAGGCTGCCGGTTCCGTATCAGCAAAGACCAGTTATCTGATCAACAATGATGTGACATCCAATTCGTCAAAGAATAAGAAGGCAAGAGAACTTGGCATTCCGATCCTTTCCGAAGCGGATTTTCTGAAGATGATAGGAGAAGAAGAAAATGCCGATTAAAATACAGAATGGATTGCCGGCAAGAGCGATCCTTGAGAGCGAAAATGTATTCATTATGGATGAAGACCGCGCGGAGAGCCAGGATATCCGTCCGTTAGAGATCCTGATCTTAAATCTCATGCCGTTGAAGGAGGACACGGAGACCCAGCTTTTAAGAGCCCTTTCCAATACACCTCTCCAGGTGGAGTGTACTTACATGACCATGTCCACCCATGAGTCCACCCACACCTCCGCCAGCCACTTAAATAAGTTTTATGTGACATTCCCGGAGATCAAGAAGAAACATTTCGACGGAATGATCATCACCGGCGCACCGGTGGAGCTGATGGAGTTTGAGGAGGTCAATTACTGGGAGGAGCTGACCCGGATCATGGAATGGAGCAAGACCCATGTGACATCCACCATGCATCTGTGCTGGGGAGCCCAGGCCGGACTTTACTATCATTACGGAATCCCGAAACACTTACGGAAAGAAAAACTTTCCGGTGTGTATACACAGAAAGCGCTGGATAAGCGTGTTCCGTTACTCCGAAGTTTTGACGATTACTTTAAGTGCCCGCATTCCCGCTATACAGAAGTGTGGGAGGAGGATATTTTAAAGCACCCGGAACTCCGGATCCTCGCTAAATCCGATGAGGCAGGCGTCTTCCTTGTCATGAACCAGGACGGAAGCCAGATCTTCGTCCAGGGCCACCCGGAGTACGACCGTATGACCTTAAACAACGAGTATCACCGCGACCTCAATAAAGGCTTAAATCCGGCACTCCCGGTCCACTACTATGAGCATGATGACCCGTTCTCTGTTCCACCGCTTATGTGGAGAAATATGGCGAATACGCTGTATACGAACTGGCTGAACTACTACGTATATCAGGTTACTCCGTATACGCTGGAGGAGGACACGGAGTAGAAGGTTCGAAATCCCTTATTTTATGCGGGATTTAGGATCTTAAAGTTTCAATAAGTCCCCTATTCACGGAGAAATCCGCAGATAGAGGACTTATTTTGCCTTTCTGTCTTTCTTTCAATTACTGGGATGGGATTCGTTACTTTTCATGATATCGTTCCGGCACCTGTGCATCATGGTAAGCGTTGATCTCATCACGGAATTTGCTGTCTTCCAGAATATCCAGGGCAGTCATGGCCAGACCCTTGGCTCCCTTCAGGCAGATTTCATCGGCTTGCGGTGAGGCGGCTGCGTCTGCATAAGCTTTTGAGTGACTTTGAATCGTTTTATCATCAGTGATCGACAGATAATCGTGGATTGCCGGAATTTTAATCGAAACATTTCCGATATCGGAAGAACCGTACAGTTTTCCCGGTGTTGGCCAGGTCATGTGAATTCCGAGAGACTCCATATTATTTTTGAAAGCTTCGCACATAGGCTTATTCGGGTAGCGTTCCGCGTAGATCGGTTCTACAACCACCTCTGCCTTGGCTCCGGTCAGGGATTCTGCCCGTTCAATGCTGGATTTCACGAGATCAATAAGAAACTCAATTCGTATCATGGTTTCCGCTCGGAGATTAAATTCACACCGGACGAGTGCAGGAATGACATTGGCAGCTGTTCCACCTTCTAAAATAACACCGTTGATATTATCCTGAATCTGGAATGTGGGACGCATCAGATCAATCTGGTTGAATACATGGATTGCAGCACTGAGCGCGTTAATCCCGTTCGAAGGTGCAGAAGAGTGGGCTGCTTTTCCGTGGAAAACGACGCGGATGGTTGTGGCAGCGCGTCCCCCTCTTCCTACAAGATTCGATCCGCCTCCTGACGGATGCATCATAAGCGCATAATCGGTATCATGAAAACCGCCGCGCTCTAAAAGAATCACTTTACCGGCACCGCCTTCCTCCGCAGGGGTGCCAATAATGGAGATTTCCCCATCATAGTTGTCCATGAGAGCGGCAAGACCGGAAAATGCACCGACAGCACAGGTCGCAATAATATTGTGACCGCAACCGTGGCCGATTCCGCGAAGGGCATCATATTCTGCGAGAAACGCGATTCTCGGTCCTGCATGCTTTCCTTTTTTTACTGCTTTAAAAGATGTGTCAAGTCCGCAATAAGGGGTTTCAACCTCGAACCCATGGACTTCTAAAAATGTGCGGATAAATCCTACAGCCTGATGTTCCTGGAATCCCAGTTCCGGATGATCATGGATCTGATGGGAAAGTGTCAGAAGTTCATTTTGCATCTTGTCAATGGTCTCAATAATTTTTAACTTATTCTGATTCATAGGGAAATACCTCCTGCAGGGTAAGAGCTATTTTTGGTATACGACTTTTCCTTCGATCAGAACCGTAGAGGCGGAGGAATAGTAGTCTAGCGGATAGCCGTCCCAGATGACGATATCGGCATCTTTTCCAGGTTCCAGACTGCCGACTCTCTGGTCAAGTCCACAGAAACGGGCTGCGTTGATGGTGGCAGATTCCAGAGCTGCCATAGCAGTAAGCCCTTTTTTGTACATGAGTGTCAGATGAATCGCAGCCAGCTCAATATTCATTCGCGGATGAGCGGTGGATGAGGCAAAGGTAATGCCGTGTTCCTCAAGTACAGAACCAACGATAGGGTCACGGTAGCGGCTTTCATTACTTTTTTGTCCATAAGATGGGCCGACCACGCAGTTCACCTGATGTTTTTTTAGAATATCCGGAATCAGCCAGCTTTCGGTACAGTCTTCCAAGATATAATTGAGTTCGAATTCCTCGGCAATGCGAATGGCGGTGGTCATATCATGGCTTCTCTTTGCGGTGATCTTGACAGGCATCCCATCAAACACGCGCATGAGGGAATGAAGCTTCATGTCGAATTTCGGCGGTTTCCTGGATGGATCCGCTTCGGACAGTTTCCAGAGCGTGTGGTAATTTTTTGCTTTCATCAATGCTTCACGGATCAGAGCGGCACTGGCAAGCCTTGTTTTTGGGGCACGTTTGCTGGAATAGGTCGTTCTGACATCATCCGTTAGGCACATGTGAAAAGCAAGCTCAGGCACCATCGTCATTTCGGAGACTGTTTTACCGGAGGTCTTGATAGCGGCACATGTTCCGCCGATGAGATTTGCATCTCCGGGGCAGGTGACTGCCGTGGTGACTCCGCCGGCAAGTGCCATTTGAAAGCCCTCATCGGCAGGATTGATGGCGTCTAACGCACGGAGCTGCGGAAGAATTGGATCCGTGGACTCATCGGAATCATCTCCCTCAAAACGAAAGACCTGTTCGCGCACTCCTAACTGACAGTGAGGTTCTACAAACCCCGGAGTCACATAGTGTCCGCAGGCATCGATACTGACATGTCCTACATTATATTTGCTCACGGCGTTATCACAGATATCGAGAATCTTTCCATTCTCCACAACCAGATCTTTTTTTTCTTCGTAGATTCCGGCCATATTGATCAGATTACAGTTTCTGATAATCAACATTGCTTTCACCTGCCTTTCTCCTGTATGCAATCTGACCGTCGATGATAACGATACCGGCCTGACTCAGAGTTGCCAATGGTTCTACGTCCCAGATCACGACATCCGCATCTTTTCCAGGTTCCAGACTGCCGACACGGGAGTCAACGTCGGTAATGATGGCGTTATTGATGGTGAGACATTTTAAAGCCATTTCCCGGGAAAGTCCGTTTTTGACATAGAGAGCAGCCTGCAGAAGCTGACCTTCAATCGGAACGAAAGGCGCATCAGTGATCAAGCCGAACGTGATTCCGGCGTTCTCCAGAATCTGCCCTGCTTCAAAAGTTTTATTTCTGGCTTCGATTTTTCCTTTTCCTCCTACGGTAGGACCGAGAAGGCATTGAACATGATTTCTCACAAGTTCATCGACGATCAGATAGCCGTCGGTGCAGTGTTCAATGGAAAAACGAAGATGGAATTCATTGGCGATCCGGATCGCAGTTTGGATATCATCCGCCTGGTGTGCATGGATCTTGACACGCATACCGTCGAAGACCCGCATTAAAGAATGCATATGAAAATCGAATGGAAAATCAGGGTCCTCTCCGTGTTCCTGATAGTTTCTATAGTATTCCTTCGCTCGGAAGAGTTGTTCCCTCATAATGGCAGCACTCATCATCCTCGTTTTTGGTGCCATGTTCCTCCTGCCGTAATTGACTTTTGGGTTTTCACCGAGGGCCATCTTCATGCAGATTTCCTGACAGATGACGCGGGAGTCGGGATTTTTTCCGGCGGTTTTTCCGGCTGTGAACGTTCCTCCTATAATATTGGAACTTCCGGGGCCGGTAACGACCGTAGTAACGCCGTGACGAACTGCAACGTCGAAGGTGGCGTCATTCCATTTCAGAGCGTCAATTCCGCGGAGTCCGGGAAGAGCTGGACTGGTATTTTCATTTCCGTCCATTTCCGCGGAACTGGCGGTTCCCCAGAGTCCGATATGGCAGTGGGCGTCCACGAGGCCTGGAGTCACCACTCTTCCGGCAGCATCGATCACTTCGCAGTCCGCGGGAACAGGACCTACGTTTCCTACCCGGGATATTTTTCCGTTTTCGATTAAAAAAGAGCTGCACAGCGAACATCGGGCTGGCAAAGAACGCAGATTTCGATTAGGTTGATTTACAGAAAAAAAAACGGGTGAATCAACCTAATCGATTTTTTTGTGCCGGAAAATAGAAATGAGACTTCGGAAATGCGGAAATTACCTTGTCAGCAATATTCTGAAAAGTTATAATGAATGCAGAAATGAATTCAAAACAATAATAATACGCATGAATTGTTTGATAATTCATTAAAACACAAAAATATGCAAAGTTTTCTACAAGGTACAGAGTGTCAAAAACAGCGACAGAATGAGATATAAGCTGCCGGCCAGAACCGGTCCCGCACAGGATGGAAATACGTTCCTGGAATTGCGGTATTCGTAGTAGGATCCGAGTTCAGGTGTGGAAGCCGGGGCAATCTTCTCATTTTCTTCTTCAAATTTTTCATGGTGTTTCCCGTACTTCCAGAGTTTTCGATGGCTGTAAATAAACAGGTCAAAGGTTCCGAGATTTTTAACAAATCGGAGACCTCCAAAGATAAGGGGAAAGAAACTGGCAAGAAACAAGGAGTTGATGAGTCGGTTCATAAAAAAAGAACTGTGACTGAAAATAAAATAGAGAATTCCAATGACTCCTCCAATTAGAAGATGAGTCAGAAAACTTTTCCGGAACGATGATGACATAAGGGACCATCCTTTCGCTGAATTGATGTCGTGCATATGGAATTTATTATAATGAGATTCATATAAATGTCAA
This sequence comes from Clostridium sp. AF28-12, assembly GCF_003435225.1. Classification (NCBI taxonomy): domain Bacteria; kingdom Bacillati; phylum Bacillota; class Clostridia; order Eubacteriales; family Clostridiaceae; genus Clostridium; species Clostridium sp. AF28-12. The sequence continues at coordinate 76,791 of NZ_QWGJ01000006.1, forward strand.
CAGCTGGGAGAAATTCCAATGGAATGAAAATGGGCGAGATGGAAGGCCTGTTTGGAGGTCCTGAAATAAAAAAGGAGGAAACGATATGAAGAGAAGGACAATTGCAGCATTGTTAGCATGCACGATGGTGATCGGAACCCTTGCAGGGTGCAGCAGCGAACCGAAGAACCCGGGAGACTCCGATACAACGGTTACTGAGACAACGGCGGCAGAGACAACGGCAGCTGCACAGACAGGACCGAAAGTATTTAACGACTATATGACGACGGATATTGATACATTAAACAGCCATATCTACACGTTAAGTGCAAGTTCGGATGTGATCAACCCAACAACACTTCTGCTGTATCGTCAGTATCCGACCGCGGACGGAAAATCATTTGAGTATATTCCGGAGTTGGCAGAAAGTGAACCAGAGCAGGTAGATGCGGATGGAAAAATCTGGCAGATTAAGATCCGTGAAAATGCGAAATGGGAGAATGGAGATTCAATCAATGTGGATGATGTGATCTATTCCTTCCAGATGTGTCTGGATCCCCTTATGGTAAATAACCGTGCATCCCAGCTTGCAAGTGATTATATTACGATCACAAAGGCTACAGATTATTATCTTCAGGGGACAGAAAACAAAGTCTCCTGGGACGAAGTGGGAATCAAGAGAAATGGCGATTATATGCTTGGCCTCGAGTTAGATGCTCCAGTTACAGCAGCCGATATCAAGAGTCATTTCAACTATGTATGGACCAACCTGGTACATAAACCGACGTATGAGGCCGGTATGAATGAAGACCGGACGAAGACTTCATATGGTTCCACGGGAGACACTTATAAGAGCTGCGGAGCTTATATTTTGACAGAATGGGTACCGGGTTCCGTTTTCAAAATGAAGAAAAATCCGGATTATGTTCTTGCAGACCATATCAAATTGGATGAATATGTTTATAAAGTTGTAGCAGACAGAAATACAGCGCTTGAGCTTTACTTAAACGGAGAACTGGACGAAGTCGCATTAAGCCCGGAGGCGATTGAACAGTATGTGGATGATCCGAGCATCAAGGTAGCACCGGCAACCTCCATCCAGACCATTACGATTAACCACGGAAATACTAATAACAATGGAATCCTTGGAAATCTGAACTTCAGAAAAGCGTTGTTCTATGCAGTGGACCGTCAGAGCATTGCAAAAATGACAAATGGAATTCCGGCTAATTATCTCGTTGCGAGCAAGTGCCTTGGTCTTGACGGCAAGACATTCCGGGAAATGCCTGAATCACAGGAATATCTGACCGAAAATCTCGGGTATGATCCGAAACTTGCCAAGGAGTATTACGACAAGGCGATGGAAGAATGTGGACTTACCAGTCTGACCCTGACCCTGCAGTACAATGAGACGAGTGCCAACAATAAGGCGGCATCTGAGTTCTTACATAAATCTTTCCCGGAGATCTTTGGCGACAGCTTTACTCTGGAGCTGATGGCAGCTCCGAGCGGTGTCTTAAACTCCTACATCAAGGGATGGAAAGATGGAGATCCGAACAGCTTTGAACTTCAGTGGAGAGGATGGAATACCAGTACACCGGCACCGTGGAACGGACTTAAAGTTTACACCGGCATGTATTCGAACAAGAACGAACCATATTACAATGATGAAGTGGATGCACTTTGGGAAAAAGCCAATTATGATCTGGAAGCAAAAATGGATTCGGCATACCGTCTGGAACTGACAAGGGAAATCGAAAAGATCGTGCTTGATGAAGTAGCAGCCTGCCCGGTATACGAGGCACCGAGCTACTATCTGATCAATCCGAAAGTCATTCTCCCATCGGATGGATACATTCCGGGTTACGGATTTGGTTTCACGATCAGTGATAAAGAAGTATAACCGATGACGGAAACTGAATGAACCTGCAAACATCTGCCTGCCGGATACTGCGAGCCGGCAGGCGGATTTTATGCTGACGGAAGTGATCGGGCGGCGAAAAGTAACCGATGGGCTTTACAGGAAGCGCAAAAAGAAACTCGGAGGGAATGATATGGCAAAATACATTATGCAGCGAATTCTGGCAATGTTAGTAACTCTGTTTATTATCATTACCATCGGCTTCATGGTGATCCGCCTGATGCCGGGCGGAATCTTCGATGATGCCGTAGATATGACATATGAGCAGAGGACAGCTCTGGAAGCAAAATATAATCTCGATAAGCCGATCCCGATCCAGTATGCAATGTTCTTAAAGGGACTTGTTCTGGAAGGCGACTGGGGAACATCTCTGAAGATGTATGTCAATGTTCCGGTGTGGGATGTGATCAAGACAAAGATTCCGGTCACACTCTATATTAACTTTTTTTCACTGATCATATCGCTTCCATTGGGGATTATCCTCGGAATTGTGGCGGCAATCCGGAAAAATACGATGACAGACTATCTGATATCGTTTCTGGTCGTCATATTTATCTCAGTTCCATCCTTTATCTTCGCCACCCTGCTTCAGTATTTTGTGGCATTTAAAGCGGGATTATTTCCGATCATTTACGATGCTACGGCATCCGGTTGGGATAAATTTTATTGCCTGTTTCTTCCGATCATGGCCCTGTCTCTAGGACCGATCGCCCGTGTGACAAGATATCTGAGAGCGGAACTGGCAGAGACCATCAACTCAGATTTTATGCTTTTGGCAAAGACGAAGGGACTCACGGAACGTCAGGCAACGATCAACCATGGAATCCGAAACTCCATGCTTCCTCTTATGAATATCATTGTGCCGATGTTCACAAGCATTATGGGCGGAAGTCTTGTAATCGAGACCATTTTCTCGATTCCCGGTATGGGCGGTATTATGGTAAAGTCCATCAATGCGCCGGACTATACGGTAACGCTGGCGGCCCTGATCTTTTATTCTGTGGTATCTCTTGTGACTGTACTCATCGTGGATCTTTCTTACGGGATTGTTGATCCGCGTGTAAGGATGGGAGGGAAGAAATAATGGCAAAATTTTACTCTTCCGCTGTACCGGAATATCAGGCTGACAAAGAACAATTTGAATTTGTCCAGATGAAGGATGACATTGCAGATGTGACATTCCAGGATAAGCCGATTGGCTTTTTTAAGGATGCAATGCTGCGTTTCTGCCGGAGCAAGGTCTCCATTGTAGCGTTTGTAGGAATCGTGATCATCCTGTTCATGGCAATCTTTATGCCAATGATGAGCCGCTGGCACTACAATGACCAGGATCTGAACCGAATCAATCTTCCGCCCAAAATGCCAGTTCTCGAGAATGTTGGAATTCTGGATGGAACCCGATGGCTGACGAATCGACGTGTGGACAGCCTGGAAGATACAACACGTTATCCGGAAGGCAGCATTCTGAAAGTCATCAACTACCGGAAGGTCCAGGGCGTGGATATGTGTGATATCAAAGTGGATTACTACAAGTACTGCGGTCTTGAGGATGGAACATATTTCTGGATGGGGACGGATTATCTCGGCCGTGATCTGTGGGTACGAATGTGGCGAGGTGCCCGTGTTTCCCTGGTAATTGCGTTCATCTCGGTAATCTGCAATGTTTTTATCGGTATTGTCTATGGCTCCATTGCGGGATATTACGGCGGAAAGATCGATATGGTTATGATGCGCATTACCGAGATTATCGGTGCATTCCCGGAGATTGTAGTGGTAACATTATTTATCCTCTTTTTCGGAACCGGCATGCTGTCAATTATTCTTTGCCTTGTCGTACAGAACTGGATTGGCACAGCCCGAATGATTCGCTCCCAGTTTTACCGTTATAAAGGCAGCGAATATGTGCTTGCGGCCAGAACACTCGGCGTGAAAGATATGGCACTGATCTTCCGGCATATTCTGCCGAATTCCATTGGGCCAATCATTACACGTGCCATGATTGCAATTCCGGGTGCTATTTTTACCGAGTCTTTCCTGGCATATATCGGACTTGGCATCCGTGCACCGGAAAGCTCGATCGGTGTCCTTTTATCCCAGGGACAGAAGATCATGCAGCAGTATCCGAACCAGGTGTTTTTCCCGGCAGTTGTGATTTCTCTGCTGATGATCGCATTCAACATGCTGTCAAATGGTCTGCGTGACGCATTTGATCCAACCCAGCGCGGTGTATGAGGAAAGGAGCGAATGGTATGGAACCTATTTTAAGTGTAAAAGATCTTTCTGTTTCCTTTCAGGCGTTCGCAGGTACGGTTCATGCGGTTCGTGATGTCAACTTTGACTTGATGAAAGGTGAGACACTGGCGATTGTAGGAGAATCCGGTTCCGGAAAATCGGTTACGATCAAAGCAATTCTTGGAATTCTTGCAAAGAACGGCCATATCGACAGCGGCTCGATTCTGTATCAGGGCGAAGATATGGCGAAATATAAGGAAAAAGACTTTTATAAGATCAGAGGAAAACGGATCTCACTGGTGTTCCAGGATCCTCTGTCAGCACTGAATCCGATCATGAAAATAGGAAAACAGATCTCAGAGGCGCTGATCTTAAGCGGATCCATTGAAAAGTCAAAGGCGAAGCAGAGGGCCATCGAATTGATGGAAGCCGTTGGAATTCCGAACGCGGCAGAGCGGTATGAGGCATATCCGTTCCAGTTCTCTGGCGGTATGAGGCAGCGCATTGTCATTGCAATTGCCCTTGCATGCAATCCGGAGATCCTGATCTGCGATGAGCCGACGACAGCTCTCGATGTGACGATTCAGGCGAGAATCCTGGAGCTGATCAATGATATGAAAAGAGAGCACGATCTGTCGGTAATTTTCATCACTCATGACCTCGGCGTGGTTGCCAATATTGCAGATCGTGTATGCGTTATGTATGCCGGACGGATCGTGGAAGTGGGAACCTGTGAAGATATTTTCTACCATCCGGCGCATCCGTATACCTGGGCACTGTTGTCTGCAATGCCGGATCTGCACACGGAAGAGACCCTATATGCAATTCCGGGTGCTCCGCCTAATATGCTTCATCCGCCGAAAGGGGATGCATTTGCAGCGAGAAATAAATACGCGATGAAGATTGATTTTGAAAAAGAACCGCCGTATTTTAAAATTTCCGACACCCACTATGCTGCTACATGGCTTTTACATCCGGATGCGCCAAATGTAGAGATGCCGGAGATTTTGCAGCACCGCATCGCCAGGATGAAGGAGGAGGCGGAACATGGATAATAAAAAGATGAATTCGACAGGTGTTGAGGATCATATTCTGGATGTGGAACACCTCAGCATGTATTTTACAACAAAAAACAGAGGAAAAAAGTCTACAGTGAAAGCGGTGGATGATGTATCCTTTTATGTGAAACGCGGGGAGACGTTCGGACTGGTTGGTGAGTCCGGCTGCGGAAAAACAACGACAGGCCGCACGATTATTCGGCTGTATGATCCCACCTGGGGAACTGTGAAATTTAACGGCATAGAAATCTCCGGAAAAATGGACAGGGAGCTTCATAAATATATTACCGATCATATTGCCATGATTTTCCAAGATCCGATCGCATCTTTAAATCCGAGAATGACAGTACAGGAGATTATAGCGGAAGGATTGAAAATTCGAGGGGTGAAAGACCCGGAAGAACTGCAGAAAAGGGTGATCGCGATGCTGGAACATGTGGGGCTTCAGGCAGAACATGCATCCCGATACCCCCATGAATTTTCAGGAGGACAGCGCCAGCGCATCGGAATTGCAAGGGCGCTGATCGTGGAACCGCAGCTGGTGATCGCAGATGAGCCGGTTTCAGCTCTCGATGTCTCTGTGCAGGCACAGGTGATCAATCTGCTAAATAAGCTGAAACAGGAAATGGGACTGACAATCCTGTTTATTGCGCATAATCTTTCCGTCGTCAAATATTTTTCCGACCGAATCGGTGTGATGTATTTCGGAAAGCTGGTTGAGATGGCGGATTCCAATGAGCTATTTAAGAATCCGCTTCATCCGTACACCAAGGCACTGCTTTCTGCCATTCCGGAGCCGGATCCGCTCAATGAGAAAAAACGCGTAAAAATCCATTACGATCCGGAGATTCATCATTACGGTGAAGGAAAACAGCCGTCCTATCACGAAGTAAGTCCGGGACATACGATCTATTGTTCGGACGAAGAGTTTGAAGAGTATAAAAAAGAGTGGAAAGCATAATTCCGGACGTTATTTAAGAAGCCAAAAAGACTGCATATCCGTTTGTTGGTATGCAGTCTTTTAAAATGTTTCAATCGTATTACCGTCTTCCCGTGTTCCACAAAATATCATGATTGATGGTCTCATAGAACATCTCCCGCACCTTATCATGATCCCTCGTCTGCCCGAGGATCCACATGAGTTTGGTGACGGTGGCCTCCAGGGTCATATCGTAGGATTCGATGAGACCGAAGGCGTTTTTGATTTTCTGGCCGACCTCGTAGACGGACATGTTGCTGCCTTCCTGAGTGACCTGGGTGGTCATGACAACAACTTTTCCCATAGAGATCCATTTTTCGATGGAGCTATAGAAATCGCCGGATTCATAGGACGGAAGACCGCCGACACCGAAGGATTCGATGACGACTGCGTCGTAATGCTCTGCCATATAGTCGAGGAGGCTGGAGTCCATGGACGGGATCAGCTTTAAGAGGCTGACCTGGCTGTCCATCTCGTGGTAGAAGCGGACACTCTCGCGGTCCTGCCACTTGTCGTCGATGTAGTATAAAATATGCTCGTCCTGGATCACGGCGAGGTACGGGAAGTTGATGCTGGAGAAGGCGTTGTAGCTCTTGCTGCGCTCCTTTTTTCCACGTGTTCCCGCGATGACTTTTCCGTCAAATACGATGGTCACGCCGTGGGCACGTTCGGAGGCGGCAAAACGCAGGCTGTCCAGAAGGTTTGTTCTCGCGTCCGTCACGTCAAGGTCGATGGGCTTCTGGGCACCGGTGATGACGATGGGCTTGCTGGAGTGCTGGACGAGATAGGACATGGCAGCAGCGGTGTAGGCCATCGTATCGGTGCCGTGGCAGATCACGAAGCCGTCATAATCGTCATAATTCTCCTCCAGGACCTGGGCGAGCTTCAGCCAGTGCTTCGGGTGCATATTCGTGCTGTCGATGTTTAAGACCTGCACCGTCTCCACCTCGCAGAATTTTTTCGCATCCGGTACATAAGATAACAGTTCATCGCCGGTGAGGAGCGGTGTCAGACCGTTTTCACCTCTCTTGCAGGCGATCGTTCCTCCCGTTCCAAGCAGCAGAAGGTGTTTCATGGTTTTTAAATCCCCTTTCGTTTGCAATCATCTCATATATGGTTTATAGTATAACACAGGAGGATTCAGAAAGTAAAGGCGGCGGATGGTTTGGAGAGAAAGAATCATCCGGGAAAGGAGAGAGATGACGAAGATACCGAAAGATCCGGTCATGCTGTTAAGCTATATCAACACACAACTGCGGGACAATTACCCGGATATGGACGAGTTGTGCAGGTCGCTTTGTCTAGACAGGAAAGACGTGGATGAGAAACTCGCGTCGATCGATTATGAGTACGATCCGGAAAAAAATCAGTATGTATAGAGTAAGCGGCCGATCCTGGCTTTCCAGGGCATGAGCCGCAGAAAAATCAAAGTGGAAAAAAGCACCGTGGAAAAGGCTGCATAGCGGATCGGAGAATCACAGATACTGGTTTCATGAACAGATGGAAGCAGAAAAACAGAAATCAGAAAATTGCAGTAAAAAAAAGCTCCGGCGGCGGATGGAGACAATGGGTCAGGAATTTTATGCTCTGCGGTCTGACGGGATGGGGACTTGAGATCCTTTTGACTTCCGTGGAAGGCTTTGCGGCTGGAGATATGAAATTCATGGGAAAGACATCAATATACATGTTCCCGATATATGGAATGGGAATCCTTTTGGGGCCCATCGGGAAATGGGTGGACAGTTGGATCGGAGACCGGGGACAGATCGCGGTAAAGGACAGGATCTTCCGACATGGGATCCTGGACATGGTCCTGATCTTTTTCGCAGAATACCTCACGGGAACATTCTTGAAAAGCCTTGGGATATGTCCGTGGGATTACACCGGGCGGATGCTGAGCGTTGACGGCGTGATCCGGCTGGATTTTGCTCCGTTCTGGTTCATGACAGGACTTCTCTTTGAATATCTGACAGGAGGAAAAGAGGAAATCCTTTCCAGAGATCCGGAAACGGAAAAGCCAATATATAGACAGATTTGAGCTGGATTTTAGATGGATTCGAGGTGCATTTGAGTTGCAAATAAGAGGTTTATTTAATATAATATAACTTATGAACCTCATTGCTGTAACTCTTTAAAGTGTATGAAAGGCAATTGTTCAATAGGTGGGCACACCTGCTGTGCTGACCGTAAGAGAGCACCGTTACTGTTAAAGAAAATATGGGAGGTTTGTTACTTATGATAAGATTATTACTTGTCCTGTTCACACTGGTGGGATTTTTGATCTTCAGCTATCCGTTCCTTGTGGCACAGGTATCGCTTGGAAAGAAAGATCCCCACGCGCGGGATCTGGAGACGATCAAGGTCGTCCGGTCCGTGTTCAAGGTACTCTTAAAGCTGGCGGGGGTGACCGTGACGGTGAAGGGCGCGGAAAATATACCGGAAGACACAGCGGTCCTCTATGTTGGAAACCACAGAAGCTATTTTGATATTCTTGCGGGCTACACGACAGTTCCGACACTGCTCGGTTTCGTCGCAAAAAAGGAGATGGAAAAGATCCCACTCTTACGCACCTGGATGGTGAACGTGAACTGCCTGTTCTTAGACAGAAAGAACATCAAAGAAGGCTTAAAGATGATCCTTCAGGGAATCGAGAAGGTAAAAAACGGCGTTTCCATCTGGATTTTCCCGGAGGGAACGAGAAATCCGAACGAAGATATCACGGAGCTCCTTCCGTTTAAAGAGGGGAGCTTAAAGATTGCGGAGAAATCCGGCTGTCCGGTGGTCCCGGTGGCGATGACAGGAACGGCGGAGGTGCTGGAAAAACACTTCCCGTTTATCACCCCGTCCCATATTACGATCTACTACGGAAAACCGTTCTATGTAAAAGAATTGGAAGCCGAAGATCGGAAACATCCGGGTGCTTACACTAGAAATGTATTGATCAGAATGCTGAAAGAAATGCAGGAAGAAAAACAATAAGGTTTCAGGCGGATAAAATGGCTTGAAATGATATGACAGGACAAGGTTTCGGAGATATCTGCTGAAAAAGCAAAAGAAATTTTGGGAAATACCTGGGGAGAAATGACAGAAAGCAGAGGCATAAAATATATGAAAAATCTTGACTTAAAAGAATGCAGGGACAAGCTGGACGTGATCGATAAAGAGATCGTCCGTCTGTTTGAGGAGCGCATGTCCGTATGCGGAGATGTGGCGGAATATAAGATCGGAACAGGAAAAGCCGTTTACGATGCGGCGAGAGAGGCACAGAAGATCGCAGCGGTTCAGGAGCTGGCCCACAGTGAGTTCAATAAAGAGGCGGTAAAGGAGATCTTTTCCCAGTTAATGTCCGTCAGCCGCAGATACCAGTACAGCCTGTTATCCGCTCACGGTATGGGAATGGACACCGGATTTACGGAAGTGGAGACCATCGGGAAGAAGAATAAAAAGATCGTCTTCCAGGGCGTCGAGGGCGCTTACAGCCATGCCGCCGCGAAGTTATATTTCGGCGAAGATGCGGATCTTTACCATGTTCCGGAGTTCGAGGACACGATGCGCGAGGTGGAAGAGGGACGCGCTGATTATGCGGTACTTCCCATCGAGAATTCCACAGCCGGTTTCGTGATCAACAACTACGACCTGCTCTTAAAGTACAAGAATTACATAGTCGGCGAGGTCTATGTCCCGGTTGCCCATATGCTGCTCGGCGTTCCGGGAGCGGAGCTCTCCGATATCAGGACCGTTTACTCCCATGCCCAGGCTCTGGCCCAGAGCTCTGATTTCCTGTCCGTCCATAAAGACTGGAAACAGATCGCTGTCTTAAACACGGCTGTGGCTGCAAAGAAGGTCATGGAGGAGAAGGATCCGTCCCAGGCGGCTGTCGCAAGCCGTACAGCGGGAGAACTCTATGGAATGGAGATCCTCGCGGAGGAGATCAACAATGTAAAGGGAAATACGACGAGATTTCTGATCCTTGGAAAAGAGCCGGTGTACGCAAAGACCGCCGGAAAGATCAGCGTGGCTTTCGAGATCGCCCATAAGAGCGGTTCCCTATACAACATCCTTGGAAACTTCATTTTCAACAATGTCAACATGACGATGATCGAATCCAGACCGATTCCGGAAAAGAGCTTCGAGTACCGGTTCTTCGTGGATTTCGAAGGAAACTTAAGCGATGCGGGAGTGAGAAACGCGCTGACCGGTCTTGCTGCGGAAGCTTCCGTCATGAGAATTTTAGGTAATTATTAGAGAGATACGGTCCGGGAAAATCCGGACCGATTCTTATATCAACAGATATTTGATGCAGACGATATGACGGACACAAAACGGGTCCGGTGATCGTCACGCACAGAGCAAGGAGGAAAAAACATGGCAGCCCTTACATTTGCAGCCATCGATGTGGGATCCTTTGAGGTGGAGATGGGGATCTATGAGATCTCAAACCGCAACAAGATCCGAAAACTGGATCAGATCCGCCACGTCACTGCGCTGGGAAAAGATACCTACAATAACGGAAAGATCAGCTATGAGATGGTGGAGGAGCTTTGCGATGTGCTTGCGGATTTTGCAAGGATCATGAAATCCTATAAAGTCACGGAATACCGTGCCTACGCCACAAGTGCGATGCGCGAGGCGAGAAACAACCGGATCGTTCTGGATCAGATCCGTGTCCGCACCGGGATCCAGGTACGGATTATCAGCAACTCGGAACAGCGATTTCTGGGCTACAAGGCCATCGCGGTGTCCGATGACGAGTTTGATGAGAATATCCAGCAGGGAACCGCTATCGTGGACGTGGGATTCGGCAGCATGCAGATATCCATGTTTGATAAAAACCTTCTGGTGAATACGGAAAATCTGCCGTTAGGTGTTCTGAGGATCCGCGGTACTCTGGAAGAGGTCGATACGACGATGGAACAGTACCGGGAGCTTATTGATGAGATGGTGGACAATGAACTCCAGAACTATAAAAAAATGTATTTAAAGGAGCGGAAGATCAAGCATCTGATCGGGATCGGTGAGAACATCCTGTATCTGTTTCGGTACGAGGAAGACGGAAAGCCGCTTTCGAGGATCACGAGAGAGCAGTTTGAAGAGTTTTACACCCGCCTGAGTACGATGAATGAAGAGCAGATGGAGGAACATTTCGGGGTGAACCGGGAATACGCTTCCTTACTTATGCCATGCGCGGTGATCTATAAGAAGTTTCTTGAGATGACAGGGGCAGAAATGATCTGGATCCCCGGGGTACGGCTCTGTGACGGGATCGCGGCGGAGTTCGCGGCGGACAAGAAGCTTATAAAATTCAGGCACAATTTTGATAACGATATTATCAGCACTTCCCGTTCCATGGCAAAACGCTACCAGTGCTTAAGCCGCCACACGGAGACTGTCGAGAAATATGTGCTCCAGATCTTCGATACAATGCGGAAATACCACGGAATGGGGCAGAGAGAGCGCCTGCTTTTGCAGATCGCGGTGCTGATCCATGCCTGCGGAAAGTTTATCAGCGTCCGGAATTCCAATGAGTGCGCTTACAACATCATCATGTCCACGGAGATCATCGGTATCTCCCATTTGGAGCGGGAGATCATCGCAAATGTGGTCCGCTATAATATCCGGGATTTCGATTACAATATGGTCCGGATGGAGACAGAATTAGATGAAGTGACGGACAGCTTCAGCGGGCAGAACGAGGTCATGCTTCTGATCGCAAAGCTCACAGCAATGCTGCGTCTGGCGAATTCCATGGACCGCGGACACAGTGCGAAGCTCGCGGACTGCCGGATGACCGTGAAGGATCAGAACCTGATCATCACGACAGATTATCACGGCGATATTACGCTGGAGTCTGTTTCCTTTGAACAGAAGGCGGCGTTCTTCGAGGAGATTTTTGGAATTCGGCCGGTGCTTCGCCATAAAAAGTATGTATAGTCAGGTCTGACCGGAACCAACGCATTCAGGGAGGCGGTAAAGAAAGATGAAAAAAGAAGAAAAAAAAGACAATACACAGAAGGCCAGAAAAGGAAAAGAACAGGGAATTGAGTATTTTCAGGATCCGAAAAATTATGTAAACCGAGAGTTGAGCTGGCTGGAGTTTGACTGCCGTGTACTGGAGGAAGCCAGAGATAAGACCAACCCACTCTTTGACCGTCTGAAATTCTTAAGCATCACGGCATCAAATCTGGACGAGTTTTTCATGGTCCGCGTGGCCTCCTTAAAGGACATGGTCCATGCCGGATATAAAAAACCGGATATTGCCGGAATGACGGCTCAGGAACAGTTGGATAAGATCAGCGTCCGGACCCATGAGCTGGTGGTGCAGCAGTATAATACCTACAACCGGTCCCTGCTTCCGGCACTCAGAAATAACGGATTAAATCTGATCGAGTGCCATGAGGACCTGACACCGGAACAGGGAGAGTTTGTGGACCGGTATTTCAGGGAGGAGGTTTACCCAGTACTCACCCCGATGGCGGTGGACTCCTCGAGACCGTTCCCCCTTGTCCGGAATAAATCTTTAAATATCGCGGCACTGCTGAAGAAAAAAGACGGCGATGAGGAACTGGAATTTGCCATGGTACAGGTTCCGGCGGTGCTTCCGCGGATCATAAGCCTCCCGGTGACCACCGATGAGGACCACAACGAGACGCGGAATGTGATCTTTCTGGAGGAGATCATCGAGCGGAACATGCAGCAGCTGTTCTTAAACTACGATATCGTGACATCCCACCCGTTCCGAATCATGAGAAACGCCGATTTCTCCCTTGACGAGGAGGAAGCTGTGGATCTTCTCGAGGAGATCGAGAAGCAGTTAAAGCGCAGGCAGTGGGGCGAGGTCATCCGTCTGGAGATCGAGGATAAGGCGGACCAGAGACTCCTCAAGGTATTAAAACGGGAGCTGGAAGTCAACGAGGAAGACATCTTCGAGATTCCGGGCGCTCTGGATCTGACGGTCCTTATGAAGATGTACGGCCTTGACGGATACGACCATTTAAAGACACCGAAATATACGCCGCAGCCGGTTCCGGCACTGATGAATGATGATGATATCTTCACGAATATCCGGAAAGGTGATATTCTCCTGATGCATCCTTACGAGACCTTTGATCCGGTTGTGGATTTTGTGAGAAGCGCGGCAAGAGATCCGGAGGTGCTGGCGATCAAGCAGACCCTCTACCGTGTCAGCGGAAATTCCCCGATCATCGCGGCTCTGGCGGCAGCGGCGGAGAACGGAAAACAGGTATCGGTACTTGTGGAGCTGAAAGCCAGATTTGATGAGGAGAACAACATCATCTGGGCGAAGAAACTTGAGAAAGCAGGCTGCCATGTGATCTATGGCCTTGTGGGCTTAAAGACCCACTCGAAAATCACCCTCGTGGTCCGGAGAGAGGAGGATGGCATCCGCAGATATGTTCACCTCGGAACCGGTAACTACAACGATTCCACCGCAAAGCTCTATACGGACTGCGGAATCATGACATGTCATCCGCTGATCGGTGAGGATGCCACAGCAGTCTTCAACATGCTTTCCGGTTATTCGGAACCCTTGAACTGGAATATGCTCTCCGTGGCACCGCTGTGGCTGAGAACAAAATTCCTGCGTCTCATTGAGCGTGAGACGAAGAATGCCCGGGCAGGAAAGCCGGCTTCCATTATTGCAAAGATGAACTCTCTCTGTGATAAAGAGATCATCGCGGCCTTATATGAGGCGTCCTGCGCTGGTGTTAAGATCCATCTGGTGGTCCGTGGAATCTGCTGTCTGAAGGCAGGAATTCCGGGACTTTCCGAGAATATTGAAGTCCGCTCCATCGTCGGGGAATTTCTGGAACACGCGCGGATCTTTATCTTCGAGAATGACGGAAGCGAAGAGATCTACATGGGAAGCGCCGACTGGATGCCGAGAAATCTGGACCGCCGCGTGGAGATCCTGTTCCCGGTACTGAGGGAAGAGTTGAAAGACAGGATCCGGAAGTACATGGAGCTGGAGCTTGAGGACAACTTAAAAGCCCATGTCTTACAGCCGGACGGAACATACGAGAAGCCGGACCGCCGCGGAAAACTCCCAGTGGGATCCCAGATGGCACTCTGCGAGATGGCTGTGGCTGCGGCGAAGAACGAGCGGAAGAAACATGAGCAGGAGGAGACTGCAAGAGTGTTTATTCCGATCGAGAGCGAGAATTAAGTGAGATCATTAATTGACTGACCCACCCATAGCAAAGGCGAAAGAGAAAAAAGTTTATAAAAATTTTATTAGCACTCATTAAAAATGAGTGCTAATTTTATTGACATTTTGATTTTCTGGTATTAAAATATGTCATGTTAAACAGAACAGCTGTTATAAAGACAGCTGGAAAATGATAAATGAAAATCGGCGGTCCGAGGGAATTATGAGAAGTTCCTGCGCCGCAGGAATTGAAATAAGGAGTGGTTTAATATGGCAAAGAGTGGAAGTCTTTCAATCAACAGTGAGAATATATTCCCGATCATCAAAAAATGGCTTTATTCCGATCACGATATTTTCTACCGTGAGTTAGTCAGCAACGGCTGCGACGCCATCACAAAATTAAAGAAACTGGCCCTGATGGGTGAGTATGAGACACCGGATGATGAGACCTATAAAGTTCAGGTTACTGTAAACCCGAAGGAGAAGACGATACGGATCGAAGATAACGGTCTCGGAATGACAGAGGACGAGGTTGACGAGTATATCAACCAGATCGCTTTTTCCGGTGCGCAGGATTTCTTAAACAAGTACAAAGATAAAGCAAACGAGGACCAGATCATCGGTCACTTCGGACTTGGCTTTTACTCCGCGTTCATGGTAGCCGACAAAGTAACGATCGATACCTTATCCTACAAGCAGGACGCAAAGCCGGTCCACTGGGAGTCTGAGGGCGGTACCGAGTTCGACATGAAAGAGGGCACAAAGGAAGGACACGGAACCGTGATCACCCTGTACCTGAATGAGGACAGCGCTGAGTTCGCAAACGAGTACCGTGCAAGAGAGATCCTCGATAAATACTGCGCGTTCATGCCGGTTGAGATCTACTTAAACGATGAGACTGCAGAGCCGCAGTATGACACGATCGAAAAGGATGAGCTCACCGATAAAGATACAATTATCGAGACGATCGTAGAGCCTGCAAAAACAGAGGAGAAAGAAAAAGAGGACGGAACAAAGGAGACAGTTGAGGTTTCTCCTGCAAAAGAAAAATATAAGATCGCAAGACGTCCGGTTCCGGTAAATGATACAAATCCGCTCTGGAACAAACATCCGAACGAGTGCACAGACGAAGAGTACAAGGAGTTCTACCGTAAGGTATTTCAGGACTTCAAGGAGCCGTTATTCTGGATCCATCTGAACATGGATTATCCGTTTAACTTAAAGGGTATCCTCTACTTCCCGAAGATCAATATGGAGTACGAGAGCATCGAAGGCAAGATCAAGCTCTACAATAATCAGGTATTCATTGCCGATAATATCAAGGAAGTCATTCCGGAATTCCTGATGCTGTTAAAGGGCGTGATCGACTGCCCGGATCTTCCGTTAAATGTATCCAGAAGTGCTCTCCAGAATGATGGGTTCGTTAAGAAGATCTCCGACTATATCACAAAGAAGGTTGCGGACAAGCTGTCCGGCATGTGCAAGACAGACCGCGAGAATTACGAGAAATACTGGGACGACATTAATCCGTTCATCAAATTCGGCTGTTTAAAGGATGAAAAGTTCGACGAGAAGATGAAGGACTATATCCTCTACAAGAATCTGGATGGCAAGTACCTGACTCTCGCTGACTGCCTGGAGGAGAACAGGGAGAAACACGAGAATAAGATCTTCTATGTGACGGACGAGAAAGAGCAGAGCCAGTACATCAACATGTTCAGGGAAGCAGGAATCGACGCTGTGATCCTTCCGAATCCGATCGATTCCCCGTTTATGCAGCATGTGGAGCAGAAGAATGAGGGCTTGAAGTTCCTGCGCATCGACGCGGATGTCAACGAGACCTTCAAAGATGCCGAGGAGACAGATGAGGCCGCAAAGGAGCAGGAGAAGAAGGATGCCGAGACTCTTGCGGAGGTCTTCAAGAAGGCCATCGGAAATGACAAACTGAACGTCAAGGTCGAGAAGCTGAAAAACGAGGGCCTCGCGTCCATGATCACTGTGTCCGAGGAGAGCCGCAGAATGCAGGATATGATGAAGATGTACAGCATGTACGGCGGCGGTTCCGATCTGTTCCCGGCGGAGGAGACACTTGTCCTCAACGCAAACAATGGCCTTGTAAAGTATGTGTTAAACAACAGGGACGGCGAGAAGACACCGATGCTCTGCGAACAGCTCTATGACCTTGCAAAGCTCGCTCACGGAAGTCTTTCCCCGGAGCGTATGACAAAGTTCATTGCGAGAAGCAGTGAGATCATGAAGGAAGAATATGGTGCATAAACGAAGAGATTTTCTGATTACGTTTACAATTTTATGCCTTGCCATGTGCGCCTGCTCAGGGTTCCAGTACCTGGGCAGCGCTTTCTATGGCCTGGTATGGCACCGGATCCATGGCCTGGGAAGCGGCGGAGCGCGTCTGCTTTCCGGGCTTTTTGATTCTCCGTGGACGGGAGTCCTGGTGCAGTATATCTTTTCTATCGGAGTTCCGTTCCTTCTGGTGGTTCCGATGACATGTTTTGTGAGATCGGACCGGAGACCGGCTCATACACTTCCGGCGGAGGTCTGGATGTCGGCGCTTTTCATGTGCCTGGGACTTGGGTACATCTTTAATTTCCTCGGCGTGTTTCTGGACGTGTTTTTTTCTATATTTACGGGAGTTCCGGCGACGGATATGAACCCGGTGATGGACGCCCTCGATGAGCTGACGCCTGGAATGGTGATCTATACCTGCCTGATCGCCCCGTTTATGGAGGAGTTTATCTTCCGGGGAGTTCTCTTAAAGAAGGCGAGACGGTTCGGGGACCGGACAGCGGTGGTCTTCTGTGCGGTCATGTTCGGGCTGATGCACGGAAATTTAAACCAATGCCTGTACGCGGTGGTGATCGGACTGATCCTCGGCTATGTGGCGGTGCGGACGAACCGGATCTTTTATAATGTGCTGCTTCACATGGCAGTGAATTCCTTTTCCATGATGTTAGTGCTGGTGGAAAATGGATTGAACGCACTGGGGATGGGCGCAATGGCAGCGGCGTTTTCTGTGGGAAACTTCATTATGATCCTGCTTCTCATCGCAGCCGGGATCTACTTTTTCTTCCGGGACGGACGCCGCTACTGGTGGCAGATGGGACGCCAGAACGGGTGGCCGACACCGTACAGGAAGTATGTGTACCTGAATCCGGGATTTATTTTATATATGATCATTTTCGGGATTGAGATGATATCGTATATTTTATAGAAAAAGTTTTCGGGAAAACAGCAGCCTGGAGAGAATATCCGGGAGTGTCGCGGCTGCTTGGAAAACCACATAGAAATGTACGTGAGAGACGGAAGCATCCGGCAGAATATACTGTGGGCAGTGGACACATTGCCGTAATAACGCAGTGCATTCTGCCGGATTTTCTGTCTGAAACGCTTGAAAAGGGGGCGGGGTCTTGGTATAGTAGTGGGAGACCATTTACGAAGAGGAGACATCATGCAGAGAATCGCAAAATTTGAAAAAGTAAGCTTTGAGCAGTTTAAAAAAGACTGGCAGGGGGAACACCCGCAGGATACAGAAGAAGTGATTAGGGAAATCTACGATGGGATCAGACTTCCGAAGCGTGCCACAGCAGGCTCTGCCGGATATGATTTCTTCGCACCGGCAGCGTTCACGCTGAAACCGGGTGAGATGACAAAGATCCTCACAGGAATCCGGGCGCGGATCGATGACGGCTGGGTATTAAAGCTCTATCCGAGAAGCGGACTTGGATTTAAGTTCCGTCTTCAGTTAAACAATACCGTCGGGATCATCGACAGCGACTACTACGGATCTGACAATGAGGGCCATATCCAGGTGAAGCTCACCAATGACAGCCGCGAGGGAAAGACCGTGGAAGTGGAGGCAGGAACAGGTTTCTCCCAGGGGATTTTCGTGGAGTACGGAATTACGGTGGATGATGAGGCCGATGAGGTGAGAAATGGTGGATTCGGAAGCACGACGCGTGCGTAAAATGTGGAGAAAAGGGAAAGAATTCCCGAGGCCAGAGCGTGCTGAAGCTGAAGGTTCATGAAAAGACTTTACAAAGCATATAAAGAAACGAAATAAAACGTAAAATTTAAAATGTATAAACAGTATAAGAAAACAAGAAAAATAAGCAAAATAAAAAAGAGCATTGTATCAGCGTTATTTCTATCCGGTATGCTGCTCCTCCTCACCGGTTGCAGCCATGTGACCAGTGAGATGAAGGAGAGCAGGGAGAACGGCATCGCCCTCATGGAAAGCGGTGATTACGAGGGGGCTGTCGCGGAGTTTGACAGCCTGATCGACCAGACAACGCGGGTGACCTCTTTTGAGATCGATGTATTAAAGTACCGCGGTGAGGCAGAATTTATGCTGGGGGACTATGGTGCCGCGGCGTATACTTATGATACCCTGGCGAAGGTGGATAAGCCGAGAGCCGAGTATTACTACCTCGGCGCGGTGAGCCTCGCGAATTCCGGGGATCAGGATGGTGCTGAGAACCGCCTGGAGTCCGGTAAGAGCGCGGATGCGAAACATGAGGTTACAGGCTACGCAGAGGCGATGGAAGCCCTGGGGGCGGCATATATGACTGCCGGAGACGAGGAGAAGGCGGATGAGCTCTACCAGACTCTCGTGGATGAGGGCTTTTCCAGCACGGAAGTTTACAACCGCTGGATGATGGCTGCGATGGAAAAAGGCAATTATGAGGAAGCGCTGCAGCACGCGGAGGCGGGACTTGCCCTCTCTGATGACCGGGCAAAGAAAGAGATCGCCTTCAACCAGGCCGTGTGTTATGAGTACCTGGGCCAGTATGAGAAGGCGCTGGAGCTGTTCCGAAGCTACGAGGAGCAGTATGGACAGGACGAGAAGGCAGATCATGAGATCGCGTTTCTCGTGACAAGATAGGAGAAAGAATGGCAGAATTGATAGAGATCGGTGAGCAGCAGGAGCGGGTCATCCTGTTTGCTGCCAGCACGAACGCCTCCGATGACACGGAGGAGTCCGTGGAGGAGCTTCGGGAGCTTGTAAAGACCGCGGGAGCTGAGACCGTGGGAGTCGTGATCCAGAACCGGGAAAATGTCCATCCGGGAACATACCTCGGAAAAGGTAAGATCCAGGAATTGAAGGAGATGGTCTGGGAGTCCGGCGCTACCGGCGTTGTCTGCGACGATGAGCTCTCCCCGGCACAGTTAAAAAACCTGGAGGACGCCCTGGACACAAAGGTCATGGACCGTACGATGATCATTCTCGATATCTTTGCCGCCCGTGCAAAGACAAGAGAGGGGAAGATCCAGGTAGAACTTGCGCAGTTAAGATACCGCGCCGTCCGCCTTGTGGGTCTCAGGAATTCCCTGTCGAGACTTGGCGGCGGAATCGGTACGAGGGGACCCGGCGAGACGAAACTTGAGGTGGACAGAAGACGGATTCACGAGAGGATCAGCCAGTTAAAATCGGAGCTCCAGGATGTGGAGCGCCACAGGGATGTGGTGCGGAAACAGAGAGAGCAGAGCGGAACGCTGACGGCGGCCATTGTGGGTTACACGAACGCCGGAAAATCTACGCTCTTAAATAAGCTCACAGGAGCCGGGATCCTGGCGGAAGATAAGCTCTTCGCGACCCTGGATCCGACGACGAGGGCATTGACGCTTCCGGGAGGGGAAAAGGTTCTCCTGACGGATACCGTAGGATTTATCCGAAAACTTCCGCATCATCTGGTTGAGGCCTTTAAGAGTACCCTGGAGGAGGCGCGCTACTGCGATGTGATCCTCCATGTGGTGGACTGTTCGAACCCGCAGATGGACATGCAGATGCATGTGGTCTATGAGACTCTGCGCCGATTGGACATCAAGGACAAGGAGATCATCACGGTATTCAACAAGGTGGACCGCCCGGACGCAGATACCGCCTGCAGGGATATGTCCGCGGATTATAAAGTGAAATTATCGGCAAAGACAGGAGAGGGCATTGAGGAACTGCTGGATCTGTTTGCCATAATTTTGAGAAACCGCAGGATCTATTTTGAGAAGATATTCGCCTACAGGGATGCCGGACGGATCCAGACGATCCGGAAGAGCGGACAGCTTCTTTCGGAGGAGTATCAGGATGACGGGATCCATGTGAAGGCGTATGTGCCGGTGGAACTATTTGAAGAATTATATCGGGATTAAATGAATTCAGACTGGCAGATATAAGGGGGATAATCTTATGGAAAAGATGAGGGAAAAAGAGCTTGCTCTGGATCTTCTGGCAGATGTGGCGGGCGGTTTTGTACAGGCCGTCGCACTCCACTGCTTTATCAACAATATCGATATCGCGCCGGGAGGTGCCAGCGGTATGGCGATCCTGTTAAACCGTCTGACGAATCTCCCAATCGGTACCCTGACATTTCTGATCAATATTCCGCTTCTGATCGCGTCCTGGATCTATCTGGGAAAGGAGAAGACGATCAAAACACTGAAGACAGTTGCGATCATGACCGTGATTCTGGATGGTCTGGTGACACCGTATTTTCCGGTGTATTCCGGCGATAAGATGGTATCCTGCCTTTTCGGCGGAGTGCTGATCGGAATCAGTCTTGCCGTTATATTCATGCGCGGCTCTACCACAGGCGGAGGCGATATCGCCGCAAAGCTTTTACAAAAGTATTGTCCGCACATGCAGACCGGAAAAGCGGTCATGGCGACGGACCTTGTGATCATCCTGCTTTCCATGGTGGTATTCCGGAATATCGAATCCGGTCTTTATGGACTCATTAACATGGTGGTGGGAACATATGTGATCGATGTGATCCTTTATGGTATGAATAAGAGCACCATGATAACGGTCATTACAGAAAAACCGAAGGAGATCGCTGATGAGCTGATGGATGAGCTGGAGCGCGGCTGTACCTTTTTAAAGAGCGAAGGAGCTTATCGGAAAGAAGATGGAAAGACCGTGATCTGTGTTCTGGACAGAAAGCAGTTCTACAAGGCGAAGAAGATCGTCTATGATATCGATCCCAGAGCGTTTATGATCGTCTCTGAGGCTCAGGAAGTCTACGGGGAAGGTTTTCTGGATTCTGACTGGGAAGTGTAGGAAGAAACAAATGAATGCGGCAGGACAGACCGGATCACCAGATCCCGCGGGTGTGTCTGCGGCAGATAAGACGGAACAAAAAAGACGAACCGCCAGGTAATTGCGGATCGTCTTTTTTGTCATGAGATATTATGGGGAGAACCTCCCATGACCAAGGGGTTCCGGCACCTGGGGAAGGTACCGGTGAAGGGGTGCGGCCTGACCGCGGCCGCTGGGGATATCAAAGGATCGAATTATTCGATAATGCCAAGGCTCTTCGCGTACTCCGTATACTCGTCGTACCACTGATTGTAAAGATCTTTCTCAACGACTTCGTCGATGATCTCGTTGATCCGGTCTGTGAGGGCATCCTCACCCTTCGGGATACCGATTCTTGTTCCCTGTGTTTCAGGATCAACTTTGAAATACAGGTTCGGGACGATCACAAGATTGCTGTCCGGGTTGGATTCCAGATATAATCTTGCCATTCTGAGGGCTGCGACTATCACATCACTCTTTCCGGTCTCGACCATCAGGAAACCATCGTTTGTGGAGGAAACACGGTTGTATTTTTTGTAAGCCGGGATCTGCTCCTGTACGAACTGCTCCTGAAGGGAACCATTCTGGGCAACGACCACCTTGTCTGCAAGATCGTTGAAGGATTTGATACTGTCAACATCTTCCTTGCGGACCAGAATGCCGTATGCTGTCTGCGGATCTTCGTCTCCGAAATAGTAACCCTTGGAGAGGTTCATGGTCTCAGCTCTTGCCGGTGTGTAGGCTAAGGCGGAGATCGCGAGATCATATTTTCCGGTCGTGATGCTTCCGAGAACGCTTGTGAAGTCCATCGGTTTTAAGCGGACCTCAACACCGAGTGCCTCACCGATGTACTTTGCAAGTTCGACATCAGAACCTGTGTAGGCCTCCTCGCCGCTCTTTGTGGGATCGATGAATTCGTTCGGAGCGAAGTACGGCTCAGTTGCGATCTCGATGTATCCGCGCTCTAAGATCTCGTTCAGGCGGTTGTTGGAACCGGTGGTCTCAGATGCGATGATTCCTGCGTCTGTCTGAGGAGTTGCTGTCTCTCCGGAAGTTGTCTGCGGGATCGTAGCGCCCATTGCGGAGGAACCGGAACATCCGGTGAGTGCCGCAGCGGATAATAAAAGTGTTGTACCTAAGATGAGAAGCTGATTTAATTTCTTCATGGATTGGTTCCTCCTTGTATGCTGATTGATTTATCGTGTTAACAAGATTCTGATTTAGCGTGGTAAATTGTTATCATGGTGAAGAGTATACAGGAGGAAAATCGATTTGTCAAGTAGGTTATTAAAAAAATATGAAAAAATGTTACAGTTCAGTCATTACATCTTCTTGTTTCCATATTCATGAAAACAAGAAGCTTGGTGGTTCCACCATATGCTGATTTGGATGAAAAAGTGCTTATGCAAGCAAGCTTGCAACACACTTTCTCATTCAAACCAGCGCATGGCTGAACTGTAACAAAAAATACCCGGTGGTCTCAGAATAGAAATCACCGGGATTCAATATTACTGTTCAACTGCTTTGGAAAGCGCCGTCCGCACCGCCGACACCAGCGCCATGGAGGTATACTGGGATCCGGACGGATACTCCAGCCCCTCAAGACTCTGGTTTTCCAGGATCTGCGCCGCAATGGAATCCATGGAGGGTGCCATCAGGGGATACATAGTCTCAACGGAGTCACTCAAAGGCACGAGAGATACGGAGCGGATCCCTGTACGGTCCACTGTGACCTCCACATTGGCGTTCTCGCTGCCTAAAACGATGGGGGACGAATAAAGTCCCGGAACGTATGTAGCGGAGGCAGGAGTGGACGATGAGGCGTTCTCGGCGGTCTGGTCTGCCGTGCTCCCGGAGATGTTGTCCTTCTTTGGGCGGAACATAAAGAGAAAGAGCATGATGAGGACGATGGCAAAACCGATAAAAAGTGCGGTGTAGATGATCTCCTTCATTCTGAGGACGATGATCTTTGTTTTTGAACTCATGGAATAGATCCTTTTCACGAAATATTTTGTATATTCTATGAGAACTGCAGGAAAAAGATTCATGATCCCGGAGCCGATAGGAGAGACGTAGGAGAAAGATCCGACTCCGGTAGCTGCGCGATAAAGAACTTGACAATTCCCTTCGGAGCATATACGGTTGAGAGAGAATGATATGTTCCGAGTGTCCGGATGCGCATACCGCGCGAAGGCGCAGACGGTCACAGAAGAGCGTGCACGGTGTGGAAACGTGCCAAGGCACATTCTTTTTCATATAGCAGGAGGATAACATGGGATTATGCATCATCGCCGGCGGTTCCGGTGCCGGAAAAACAGAATATATATACAGGAAGATCATCGAGCTGTCCGCGAAGGAACCGGAGGGCAGGTTTTTTGTGGTGACGCCGGAGCAGGCGACGATGCAGGCCCAGAAGGAGATCGTGAGACTCCACCCGAACCACGGGACGCTGAACATCGACATCGTGAGCTTTGAGCGCCTGGCCTACCGGATCTTCTCGGAGCTCTCCCTGCCGCAGCCGGAGGTGCTGGACGATACGGGCAAAAATATGGTCCTCAGAAAGCTTGCCGGGGAAAAGATGGACGAGCTCACCATGTTTTCCTCCCACTTAAACCGCCCGGGATTTATCAGTGAGATCAAGTCCATGCTTTCGGAGCTCTACCAGTACGGGGCGACTCCGGAGGATTTAAAGGCGCAGACAGCCGGGGAACATGTGGGACAGATTCTGGCTGCGAAGCTCTCGGATATGGAAGTGATCTTTGAGGCGTTCCGGGAGTTCACGAAGGAGAAATATATCACGCTGGAGGAACTTCTTGATGTGCTCTGCCGGGTGGCGGACCAGTCTGCCCTTTTGAAGGACAGCACCATGGTTTTAGACGGATACACGGGCTTTACGCCGATCCAGTACCGGCTTATCGGGATTTTACTGAAACTTTGCCGGAATGTCTTTGTGACGGTGTCCGCAACGATGGAGCCGGGAATGGATCTTACGGCAGAGTCGGATGAGACGGATCTCTTTGATATGAGCCGGAAAATGACAGGAAAATTGAAACAGCTGGCGGAGGAAAACGGGGCGAAAATTTACCAGGACCTCGTCTTTTCCAAACGCCCGCTTGTGCGGTTCCGGAACAGCCCGGCTCTTGACCACCTGGAGAGGACGTTTTTCCGCTATCCGTATACCCGGTACTACGGCGGAGAGAGGGAGATCATGCTGGTTCAGGCAAAGGACCCGGCGGATGAGATTGACTTTATCACGAACCGGATCGAGGAGCTGGTGAAAAAGGACGGGTACCGCTACCGGGATATCGCCCTGGTCTGCGGGGATCTTCCGGGATATGGCCGGGAGATCACGAGAAGCTTTGAAGAGAATAGGATCCCGCTGTTCTTAGATGAAAACCGGGATGTTTCGGGAAATCCGCTGATCCGGCTGATCCAGAGCGCCCTGGATATTTTGCAGAAGGGCTTTGACTATGAGAGCATGTTCCGGTATCTGAGGACCGGGCTCGTGACAGAGGAGACGGAGGCCGTGGACCGGCTGGAGATCTATGTGCGGGCCATGGGGATCCGGGGATTTGCGAAGTGGGACGCGGCGTGGGAGAAGACCTTTGAGGGCGGAGAAAATTTAAATCTTGTGGAGATGAATGCGTTCCGGGAGAAGATCATGGAACCGCTCCGTGTTTTAAGGGAGCGCTGCGCCGGACGGGGAGTTCCGGTGGCGGTAGTGACGGATGCCTTAAAAGAGCTCCTGGAGACCCTGGGAGCCGAGGAAAAGCTGGAACAGTTTTCGGAGAGGTTCGCGGATTCCGGCATGGACCGGGAGGCGAGGGAGTACGAGGAGATCTATGGTCTTGTCATCGAGCTTTTCGAGAAGTTTAAGAGCCTGTTGGGCGATGAGTGCGTGTCAAGGAGAGAGTACGCGGAGATCCTTTCCGCGGGCTTTTCGGAGCTCTCTGTGGGAATGATCCCCGCGGGGGCGGACCGGGTGGTCTGTGGTGACCTGAAGAGAACGAGACTCGATAAGATCAAGGTCCTCTTTTTCCTCGGTGTGAGCCAGGGCGTGGTTCCGGCGGACCACTCGAAAGGCGGTCTTTTTACGGACAATGAGAGGGAGATCCTAAAGAAGAATTCTATGGAGCTAGCACCAACGGCCAGGGAAGAGGGCTTTATGGAACGATTTTACCTCTATCTCATGATGACGAAGCCGTCGGATCAGCTGATCTTATCTTACCCGACGGTGACGGCGGAGGGAAAACAGACACGGCCGTCCGGAATTATCGGGGAGATGAAAAAACGGTTCCCGGACCTCTTTATCCGGGAGACGGAAGCGGAAAAACGACCGGATATTTCTGTGACGGCGGCGGGAAGAGCCATACTTTCCTGGCTTCAGGAGCCGGACCGGCTGATGGATCCGGAGAATGAGAAGGCGCGGGAGCTTTACAGTTTCCTGTCTTCCGATGAGGCGAAAGCGAAGGAGATGGAAGATCTCGCGAAAGCCGTGGCCTATTCTTATAAGAAAGGCGGCATTGGCCGGGCGGCGGCGAGAGAGCTCTACGGAACACTTTTAAGGGGCAGTGTGACGAGAATGGAAGGTTACGCTGGATGCGCCTACTCCCACTTCCTGAATCATGGACTTGGGCTCCGGGCGGGAAGAGAGTATGAGCTGGACCTCTCCGACATGGGAAATCTGTTCCACCAGTCCCTGGACACCTTTTTCCGCAATGTGCGTGACCATGGAAAGGATTTCCGGACCATCACGGACGCGGAGCGGCGAGCTCTCGTGAAGCGGGCGGTGGAGGAAGTCTCCGCGAAGTACCGGAACACGATCATGAAGAGTTCCGCGAGAAACGCCTACCTGGAAAAAAAGGTGGAGCGGATTACGGACCGGACGGTGCGTGCGCTGATCTACCAGATCCGGAAGGGCGATTTTGAGCCGGAGGCGTTCGAGGTGGATGTGAGCACGCGGATCCCGCTGAAGGATGGGGAAGCCGTGAACCTTCGCGGGCGGATCGACCGCATGGACGTGTTTGAGGATGAGGACAAGATCTATGTGAAGATCATGGACTATAAGTCGGGAAGCACGTCCTTTGACCTGGCGCTTTTGTACCATGGGCTGCAGCTCCAGCTTGTGGTCTACATGGACGCGGCGTTAAAGCTCCAGGAGAGCCGGCATCCGGGGAAACAGGCGGTTCCGGCGGGAATCTTCTATTACCATATCGATGATCCTGTGATCGACCGGGAGGACGGAATGACGGACGAGGAGATCGAGGCGGGAATCTTAAGGAAGCTCCGCATGAATGGTCTCGTGAACAGCAGTCTCGACGTGATCCGGCATATGGACCGGGAGATCGAGAAGGAATCAGATGTGATCCCGGTGGCACTGAAGGACGGGTATGTGCAGGAGTTAAAGTCCTCTGTGGCTGGAGGAAAACGGTTTGCCCATTTGACAGATTATGTAAATCAGAAGCTCAGGGAGATGGGCGAGGAGATCCTGGATGGAAATGTGGCAGTGGATCCCTACAAGCAGGGGAACCGGACGGCGTGCGATTACTGTCCGTACCACAGTGTGTGTGGGTTTGATCTGAAAACTGATGGGTATGGATTCCGGAGATTTAAGCCTATGAAGGCGCAGGAGATCTGGAAGGAGATCGACCAGGAAGAAGATGGGGAAGAGATGGATTCCGGTGCAGTGGAAGAGGCTGCAGATAAGGTCGATCCTGTACAGCTGGATCCCGGTAAAACGAAGAAGAAAACTTTAGAGGTCATAGAAAGCGGGAAAAGGAAATCGCCTGGAAAAGAAAATGACGGAAAGGAGATTCTGTAATGGCGACAAAGTGGACAGACGAGCAGAAAAAAGTCATTGAGACGAGACACCGGAATCTCCTTGTCTCGGCGGCAGCAGGAAGCGGAAAGACGGCGGTCCTCGTTGAGCGGATCATCCGCATGATCACGGACCCGGAACACCCGGTGGATATCGATAAGCTGTTGGTCATGACCTTCACGAACGCGGCGGCGGCGGAGATGCGGGAGCGTGTGGAGACAGCTCTCGGAAAGCTTCTGGACGAGGATCCGGGGAATAAGAATCTGGAGCGCCAGAACACGCTGATCCACCACGCGAAGATCACTACCATCGACAGCTTCTGCTTAAACCTTCTGCGGGAACATTTCCACGAGCTGGACCTGGATCCTGGATTCCGGGTGGCGGACGAAGGCGAGCTGATGCTCTTAAAAGCCGATGTGATGAAGGAACTTCTGGAGGAATATTACGGAAGGGAAGATGAGCGGTTCATAAAGTTTGTGGATACCTACGCCACAGGGCGGACAGACGGTGGATTGGAAGAGTATATTTTAAAGGTATGGGAGTTCTCCCAGAGCAATCCGTGGCCGGGGGAGTGGATCGCGGCCTGCAGGAAGGAACTCTGGGCTGGCGGAACCGGTGAAGATGGGGATCCTATGGAGGAGACCGCATGGATGAAGTATCTGATCCAGGATGTGAAACGCCAGGCGGAAGAATTCTTAGACGGACTTTACGAGGCAGCGGATCTCGCGGCTGAGGAAGACGGTCCCCAGGCATACGCACCGATGTTAGCGGAAGACATCCGGGGAATGGAAGAACTCAGGGAAGCCGGGACTTACCAGGAGATTGCGGAGTGCCTTGAGGAGCTGAAGTTTGGAAGGCTGGCGGCTGTCCGGGGAAAAAATGTGGACCCGGAGAAGAAAGAACAGGCAGCGGCCTACAGGAACCTCGCAAAGGACGGCATCAAGAAGATGAAGGCATTGTACCTTCCAGGAGATATCGATGAGGTGTTCGCGGATCTCGACGCCTGCCGGGAGCCGATCCTGATGCTTTTGGAGCTTGCGGAGGAGTTTTCTGCGAAATTCCAGGAGGCGAAGGAGGAGAAAAACCTGGTGGACTTTAATGACCTGGAACATTTTGCGCTGGAAGTCCTCACCGGAGGCAGCCTGGATCATAAGCCGGGACTGGTGGCGGATGAACTCTCGGAGATCTACGAGGAGATCCTTGTGGACGAATACCAGGACAGCAACGAGGTCCAGGAGACGCTGATCCGCTGTGTTTCCAGGGAGCGGTTCGGGACGCCGAATGTGTTTATGGTGGGTGATGTGAAGCAGAGCATCTATAAGTTCCGTCTCGCGAAACCAGAGCTGTTTCTGGAAAAGTATGAGTCCTACGGGAAAGAGGACGGGCTGTACCAGAAGATTGAGCTCCACAAGAACTTCCGAAGCCGGCCGGAGGTGCTTTCCAGCATCAATGACGTGTTCTACCGGATCATGACGAAGCAGCTTGGCAATATTAAGTACACGGATGACGCGGCGTTGTATCCGGGGGCGGAATTTCCGGCACTGCCGGTGGACGGGCAGGCGAAGACGGAGGTCCTGCTTTTAAATACCGGGGATCCGCTGTTTGACGGCATGGACGAGGAGAAGGCGGATTATACCGCGAAGGAGGCGGAGGCGAGACTTATCGCCGGGGAGATCAAAAAACTCACGGATCCGGAACAAGGGATGAAGATCTTTAACGGGAAGACCGGGGAGTATGAGCCGTTAAAGAAGAAGGACATCGTGATCCTGCTCCGCAGTCTCTCCGGGTGGTCCGAGGAATTTTTAAGTGTCCTTGGGGCAGCAGGGATCCCCGCCTACGCGGATTCCAGGACCGGATATTTCACGGCGGTGGAAGTGGAGACCGTGCTCAACATGCTGGCACTCATCGACAATCCGATGCAGGATATTCCGTTAGCTGGTGTGTTAAAGTCGCCCATCGGCGGCATGAAGGACCGGGAGCTGGCCATCGTGATGGCGGAATTCAAGAAAAATCCGGACCGCGGGGAAGACGTTGGATTTTATGGGGCGGTGAAAAGATATTTGGAGAAACACGGGGAATCGGAGGAAGATGCGGTTATCTATCGCAAGTTGGCAGCATTCCAAAATCTCCTGACGACGCTGAGAGAAGAATCTATGTACCTCCCAGTCTCCCGCCTGATCTACCGGATCTTCGACCTCACCGGGTACGACAAGTACGCCGCCGCCATGCCGGCAGGAAAGACGAGGCAGGCGAACCTAGCCATGCTGGTGCAGAAAGCGGAAGATTACGAGAAGACCAGTTATCAGGGACTTTTCGACTTTATCCGGTACATCGAGAAGTTAAAAAAATACAACACCGACTTCGGTGAGGCTTCCCGCTCCGGGGAACATGACGACGCGGTGCGGATTATGAGCATCCACAAGAGCAAAGGTCTGGAGTTCCCGGTGGTGTTCTTAGCCGGATGCGGGAAGAAATTCAACAGACAGGACGCGAGAGGACGGATCCTGATCGACGAGGAGCTTGGAATCGCAGCGGATTTCTTCGACCCGGAGAAGAAGGTCAAGGCACCGACGTTAAAGAAAAATGTCCTGGCGAGACGGTCAAATCTGGAAAACATGGGCGAGGAGCTTCGTATCCTCTATGTTGCCATGACCCGTGCGAAGGAAAAACTGATCATCACCGCAGGCGACAAGTATATGGACAACAAGCTGGAAAAATGGGGTGGGATCCCGGCTGGCGGCTCGCTGCCGTTTACGATCTTAAGCGCGGCATCCTCCTATCTGGACTGGATCCTGATGGCGTCAAACGGGGCGAAAAACACCCTCGATGTGAAGAATGTTCCGGTGAAGGACCTTCTCGTGGAGGAGGCGAAGAACCAGGAGGAGAAGGCAAAGATCTATCTGGAACTGGAACAGCTGCGGAAAGCGCAGCCGGAGAAAATTCCGGGGCTCATCGGGGTAAAATATCCTTACGCGGCGGACCTTGCGCTGCACGCAAAGATGTCAGTTTCGGAGCTTAAGGAACAGGGGCAGTTTGTGGATGACGCGGAGAGTGCGTTTTTGATTAAGAACGTCAGGGAAAAAGAAGATTCAGAAATTATTGATAAAATGTCTGATACAGCGGCCGAAGAAAAAGCCAGAATAAAGCGTGCCTCCGACCGCGGTACCGCTTACCACCGTGCCCTGGAGCTGATCCACTTCGCGGAAATTTCCGGTTACGATGATATCGTGAAAGAACTCGACCGGATCCGTGAGGAAAAGCGGATGCAGGAGACCGCCATCGATATGGTCTATCCGGGCGTTTTGACGAAGTTTTTCCATTCAGATATTGCAGCCCGCATGAAACAGGCGGACCGGAACGGAAAATTGCGGAAAGAGAGCCAGTTTGTGGTGGGTATCCCTGCACGGGAGATGAACAAGGCGGATTCCGATGCGCTGATCCTGTTACAGGGTATCATCGACGCCTGGTTCGAGGAGGATGACGGTCTCGTACTTGTGGATTACAAGACAGACCGGGTAAAAGAAGGCGGAGAGAATATACTTCTGGACCGCTACCAGATCCAGCTCTTCTACTACGCAAAGGCACTTGCCCAGATCACCGGGAAAAAGGTGAAGGAAGCCGTGATCTACTCTCTGGCGCTGCAGAAAGAGATTCCGGTCCCGATCAATTTATGATAAGATATGATCAAAAACTGCCCGGCACCATAACTAAGGTGCCGGGCAGCGGTTTTTTATGTAACAGGAAATTCAGAGGAATTCCCTGTTACATAAAAAGGCACAAAGATGCGTACTCGCGCGAAGACGTAGATTGTCGCAAGTGACCGCGCGAGGCGCGAGAATGTGCCAAGGTACATTCTTTTTCAAGTTATGAAGTTATCACAAAAAAATTAGTCCGCAATGATCAGCTCTTTTGCATACGGCAGAGTCCCGATCCAGTCACAGAAGGTATGCCACTCCACAAGCTTGTGAGCCTTTCTCGCATGATAAATATTGACGAGTGTCTCATAGTTCATCGTGCAGGTGCGCATCTGGTTGTAGCTGGACGGGAGAAGCTGGATCATGTCGTACCAGTCCTCCTTATTTTTTCCCTCGTTCATGTATTTCAGACGGATCTGCTCAAGGCGGTCTACAACGGTCTGCATGTAAGCGAGAGTGTCCGGAGTCATATGGTCATGGCTGAAATCATCGATGTCGAACGGCTTGGAGTGGATTTTATGCATGGTGCTTGTGGAGTTTGCAACAGTCGCCACTTTGTAGGTGTCATATTCCTTCCACCAGTAGAGCGGAGCCGTAATATCCACGGATACAAAGATCTGGCGGATAAACTTTCTGTGGTCGCTTCCAGCCATGCGGAGACGCTTCGCAAGATCGAGATCGTTCGGTCCAAAGACAAAATCTCCGTCCTCATTATAGCTGCTGTCCATACGTCCCCAGCTGTTCATCGGGTTTCTTGCGCCGCGCATGGCATTTTCAAAGTTCATGACGCTTGTGCGTTCAAATTTTATCATAATGTGTTCTCTCCTTGGTTAAAGTCTGGCGAAAAGCAGTCCGGTGCTTCCGAGCACCGTCCACACCGCCGGATGCATTCCCATTATAACGGCTTTTTTTTGTATACACAAGATGAAAACTTGCCAATCACAGAGAAATTCATTATAATAGGGATTCGAAAAAAAGAATGGACTTCGGCGTGTGCCGGTTGAACGGAGGACAAAATGAAAAACGACTATATCGTCTGCGTCTGCGGAGACGCGAGCCGGGCGGCTTACCTCATAAAGGGAGAAAAAAACGTGCTCTTTGACGCCGGAATGGCATATTCTGCGGACAAAATGATCGAAAATATAAAACGGGAACTGGGAGACAGGCCATTAGACGCGGTTCTCCTGTCCCATTCCCATTATGACCATATTTCCGGTGTCCCGTTTCTCAGAAAGGAATGGCCGGATCTTGTGGTCTATGGAAGTGCTTACGCAAAGAAGATCCTGGAAAAACCGTCAGCAAAAAAGACGATGCGTGAACTCTCCGACGCGGCAGCGCAGGGGGCCGGACTTACAAAAGCCCCGGACTACCGGGATGAAGATCTTGTGGTAGACAAGGTCGTAAAAGAGGGAGATATCCTGGATTTCGGTGATCATAAGATCACGGTATTCGAGACACCGGGACACACGAAATGTTCCCTGTCCTACATGGTAGACCATGATGTGATCTTTGCGAGTGAGACTGTGGGTGTGACCACCAGCGAGGTTTACATGCCATGCTATCTTGTAGGGTATCAGATGTCTCTGGACGCGGTGGAAAAGCTGCGCCATGCGGGAGCAAAAAGGATATTCATCACCCATGTGGGGATCCTGACACCGGAGGACGCAGGGACAGCGCTGCTTCCGGGATTAAAGAAGGAAGAATTTTCCGCGGACCGGGTATGGGATTATCTGGAAGCGGGATTAAAACGGACAAAAGATGAGATCGTTGAGATCATCAGGAAATACCCCACAGAGGAAGAGCAGCTGAAAATCATGCTCGCAACATACCATAAAGGCGTAAAGCAGGAAGAACAGCCGGATTTTGCGTTTCTCTTAAACGCGGCGGCGACATTGAAGGTCATCCGGCGGGAATGCATGAATGACGCGGATCCAGAACGATAAAATGTTAAACAATGTAATAAACAGCGTAACTGCTGCCGGGGACCAGGAAAAAAACTGTCGGTGCAGGTTCAGCAGGCGAAGGTACGGAACAGTTACGAAACGGCAGGATATAAAGGAGGAAACAGCCATGAATATCATTGCGGCAGTAGATAAACACTGGGCCATTGGAAACAGAGGGAAACTCCTGGTGACGATCCCGGATGACCAGAAGCTTTTCCGTGAGGAGACAAAGGGAAAAGTGATCGTCATGGGAAGAAAGACACTGGAAAGTCTTCCGGCAGGACAGCCATTGGCAGGACGAAAAAATGTGGTCCTCACGAGAGATGAGGCGTACAAAGTAAAAGGATGCGAGATCTTTCATAATTTAAAGGATGCCATGGAATTCTTAAAGCAGTTCAAGTCGGAGGACATCTACATCATTGGCGGCGCTGAAATTTACGAGGCATTCCTCCCGTACTGCGACACAGCCCACATCACATGGATCGATTACGAGTACATGGCGGACACCTGGCTTCCGAACCTGGATAAAGACCCGGACTGGGAAGTTACAGCGGACAGCGATGAGCAGACATATTTTGATCTCTGCTATGAATTCCGCAGATATGAGCGGATTGGAAAAAAAGCGCTGGAACTGGGAGAAGTCTAGAAATTGTCAGGTACAGCTGCAGAAAAGAAGTGGGCTTGTGAAAATAATCGTAACGATTCCGTACCTTCATAGTTACGTGCAAAAATCCATTCCAGATCAGCTTCGCTGATGGGATTTTTGTCTTCCAGCCTATGTTTTCTTACGGTCAGCGCAGCAAGTGCGCAGAACTACTGAACAGTTACAAATAATCACTGCGTTACAGGAAAGTGATACAGAAGTACAGAAAAATAAAGGAAACTATGTTGCGCATCCAGGCAAAAGATGATAAAATATCTCTAATATTGCCGTATTGCTGTAAGAACAGCGGGCAATAAGTGTGTGTGAATGGTCTGATATCCGAAAACACATCGGAGTCAGATCTGCAATCAGTGTGTGATGGATGAGAAAGCAGCCATTGTGCTGCAATCGTATGATTTCTGTGCCGAAAATCTCAGGTGCAGAAAGACTCAGGAAACAGGAGGTATGGGATATGTATCCTATTTTAGAGGCAAAAAAGCTTGCAGATAAGATCTATCTGATGGTCGTAAAAGCCCCGAGAATTTCCGCGAACTGCAAACCGGGTGAGTTTGTGATCGTGAAGATGGATGAGAAGGGCGAGCGCATTCCGCTTACGATCTGTGATTATGACCGTGAGAAGGAGACGATCACCATCGTATTCCAGACAGTGGGCGCGTCCACAGAGCGTATGTCCGCGTTACAGGCCGGAGATTCCTTCCGCGACGTTGTCGGGCCGCTTGGAAATCCGTCTGATTTCGTAAAAGAAGATATCGAAGAATTAAAGAAGAAAAAATATCTGTTCGTTGCGGGCGGTGTCGGAACCGCTCCGGTATACCCGCAGGTAAAATGGTTAAAGGAACATGGGATCGATGTTGATGTCATCATGGGATCCAAGACAAAGGATCTGCTGATCCTTGAGGAGGAGATGAAGGCTGTTGCCGGAAATCTCTATGTGACAACAGATGACGGCTCTTACGGACACAAGGGAATGGTTACCGAGGTCATCAAGGATCTTGTAAACAATCAGGGTAAGAAATACGATGTCTGTGTTGCAATCGGACCGATGATTATGATGAAATTCGTATGTCTTCTCACAAAAGAACTTGAGATTCCGACAGTCGTAAGCTTAAACCCGATCATGGTAGACGGAACCGGTATGTGCGGTGCCTGTCGTGTGACCGTAGACGGCAAGGTGAAATTCGCCTGCGTAGACGGACCGGAATTTGACGGACATGCCGTAAACTTCGACGAAGCAATGAAACGTCAGCAGATGTATAAGACTGAGGAAGGCCGTGCACTTTTAAAACTCCGTGAGGGCGATACCCACCACGGCGGATGCGGTAACTGCAGCGAATGATCGGTGATATGGAGGAAATGACATGGATGGAATGAAAAAAGTCCCGGTAAGAGAGCAGGAGCCGAAGGTTCGCGCAACGAACTTTGAGGAAGTCTGCTATGGATATAATGAAGAAGAGGCAGTCGCAGAGGCGTCCAGATGCTTAAACTGCAAAAACGCGAGATGTGTACAGGGATGTCCGGTTAAGATCGATATCCCGGCATTCGTAAAAGAAGTAAAAGAAGGAAATTACGCAGAGGCTGCAAAGGTCATCGGCAGATCCTCCGCGCTTCCGGCTGTCTGCGGACGTGTCTGCCCGCAGGAGAGCCAGTGCGAGGGCCAGTGTGTCCGCGGCATCAAGGGCGAGGCTGTCTCCATCGGTAAGCTCGAGCGTTTCGTAGCTGACTGGTCCAGAGAGAACGGTGTTGTTCCGGAGAAGCCGGAGAAGACAAACGGCATCAAGGTCGCTGTCATCGGTTCTGGTCCGTCCGGTCTTACCTGTGCAGGTGATCTCGCGAAATTTGGATATGAGGTAACGATCTTTGAGGCACTTCACGAGCCGGGCGGAGTTTTAACCTACGGTATCCCGGAGTTCCGTCTCCCGAAACAGGGTGTCGTACAGCCGGAGATCGAGAACGTGAAGAAGCTCGGTGTTGATATTGAGACAAACGTAATTATCGGTAAGTCTGTAACGGTCGACGAGCTGATGGACGAGGAGGGCTACAAGGCAGTCTTCATCGGTTCCGGTGCCGGACTTCCGAGATTCATGGGAATCCCGGGTGAGAACGCGAACGGCGTATTCTCCGCGAACGAGTACCTCACAAGAAGCAACCTGATGAAGGCGTTCCGCGATGACTACGATACTCCGATCGCAGCAGGAAAGAAGGTTGCTGTTGTCGGCGGTGGAAACGTTGCGATGGATGCAGCGAGAACCGCTCTCCGTCTCGGTGCGGAGGTTCATATCGTATACAGAAGAAGTGAGGCTGAGCTTCCGGCAAGAGCGGAGGAAGTTCACCACGCAAAGGAAGAGGGAATCATCTTCAACCTCTTAACGAACCCGACGGAGATCCTGACCGATGAAAAGGGCTGGGTCAAGGGCATGACCGTAAGAAAGATGGAGCTTGGCGAGCCGGATGCATCCGGAAGACGCCGTCCGGTAGAGATCGAAGGTTCCGACTACACCATCGATGTTGATACCGTCATTATGGCTCTCGGCACTTCCCCGAATCCGCTGATCTCCGCCACAACAGGCGGACTTGAGATCAACAAGCACAGATGCATCGTTGCAGATGAGGCGAATGGTCAGACATCCCGCGAGGGTGTATTCGCAGGTGGAGATGCCGTAACCGGCGCCGCTACCGTAATTCTCGCCATGGAGGCAGGAAAAGCAGGAGCGCGCGGAATCCATGAGTATCTGAGCGGTAAGAAAGCAGAATAATAAAAAGCAGGCCGTATACCGGGTCCGCTGACGTGGTCCGGCTGCGGGTGCGTAAATCATAATTATATAGAGAGCTGCCGTTGGAAGGGGATTCTTCCGCTGGCGGCTCTTTATGCTTATACGTGGGAGCACGTAGTGCGGAGCAATTCGGTATAGGAAATAGAGGAAACGGAGGAAAAAATATGAGCAGTCCCATGACCCAGGAACAGCGCTACATAAAAATGACAGAGACACCGATTTCACGGCTGATCCCGAGCCTTGCGATACCAACGATCATCAGCATGCTGGTGACATCCATCTACAACATGGCGGACACCTTTTTCGTGAGCCAGATCAGCACCAGCGCATCGGCCGCTGTGGGTGTCAGCTATTCCCTTATGGCCATGATCCAGGCCCTGGGATTTACCCTCGGAATGGGAAGCGGAAACTATCTATCGAGAGTCCTCGGAAGCCGGGATACGGAAAAAGCGGAGCGGATTGCCTCCACGGGATTTTACTCCGCAATTTTTGTGGGACTTCTGTTTGCGCTGATCTGCCTGCCGAATCTTGACCGGGTGGTGCGGCTTTTAGGAGCTACCGATACCATCGCGCCATATGCGAAGGATTATGCCAGATACATTTTGATCGCGGCTCCGGTGATGACGGGAGCATTATCCATGAATAACCTTTTAAGATTTCAGGGACTGGCGGTTTACTCCATGATCGGGATCACCACCGGAGGAATCTTAAATATGATTTTAGACCCGATCTTTATTTTCGGTCTGGACCTCGGAATTTCCGGCGCGGCGCTGGCAACAGCGATAAGCCAGTGCATCAGCTTCGGGATCCTGTTTTTCCAGAGCTTATTAAGAAAAGATTGTGTCCATTTAAAGCCGGGAAAGATCACACTCTCCCTTTCACTCTACGGAGAGATCCTCCACGGAGGAATCCCATCCCTCTGCCGTCAGGGCGTTGCAAGTATTGCCACTGCGGCATTAAACCTTGCGGCAAACCCCTTCGGGGACGCGGCAATCGCGGCACTTTCGATCGTGAGCCGCTACATGATGTTTATCGGCTCCGCCATGATCGGATTCGGGCAGGGCTTCCAGCCGGTGTGCGGATTCAACTTCGGAGCGAAGCGGTATGACCGTGTGCTGGAGTCCTTCTGGTTCTGTGTGAAGGTTTCAGCTGTATTTCTGATGACACTGGCGGTTGTAAGCTTTATCGGCGCGCCGCAGATCATGCGGGTGTTCCGGAAGGAGGATCTTGACGTGATCGAGATTGGAACCTGGGCGATGCGGTTCCAGTGCCTTACCCTGCCGCTTTCCGCCTGGATCATCATGTCCAACATGCTGACCCAGACCATCGGATACGGATTCCGGGCGTCCTTTGTCGCTGCAGGCCGTCAGGGACTGTTCCTGATCCCGGCCCTGTTCGTTCTTCCGGTCCGGTTTGGAATCCGTGGGCTGCAGTGGTGCCAGCCGGTGGCGGATGCTCTGACGTTTGTGCTGGGAGCGGTGATCGTACTTGGGATTTTGAAGGAGCTGAAAGGAAAAGCAGCGGAAGCGGATAAAGAACCGCGGAATGTGGCCTGAATATAGATTTTTGAGTGAAAATATGTATGAAGAAAGGGAGAGCAGCGATGCTCTCCCTAAATATTATATTTAAGCTAAAAGTCTCATAAAATAAGGATTTTTTAGAACTTTCCTTCATCAGCAGCCTGCTGTATGGAAACAGCAACAGCAACTGTCGCACCAACCATCGGGTTGTTGCCCATACCGATCAGACCCATCATCTCAACGTGAGCCGGAACGGAGGAGGAACCTGCGAACTGGGCGTCAGAGTGCATACGGCCCATGGTATCTGTCATACCGTAGGAAGCCGGACCTGCTGCCATGTTATCAGGGTGAAGGGTACGGCCTGTGCCGCCGCCGGATGCTACGGAGAAGTACTTCTTGCCTTTTTCTACGCATTCCTTTTTGTATGTACCTGCAACCGGATGCTGGAAACGTGTCGGGTTTGTGGAGTTACCGGTGATGGAAACGTCTACGCCCTCTTTCCACATGATTGCAACGCCCTCTGTTACGTCGTTAGCACCGTAGCAGTTTACCTTTGCACGCGGGCTCTCCGGATCTGTGGAGTAGCATTTGCGGAATACTTCCTCAACCTCGCCGGTATAGTAGTTCATTTTTGTCTCAACATATGTGAAGCCGTTGATACGGGAGATGATCTGTGCCGCATCTTTTCCAAGACCGTTTAAGATAACGCGGAGCGGTTTTTTACGAACCTTGTTTGCCTTCTCTGCGATACCGATCGCGCCCTCAGCAGCAGCGAAGGATTCGTGTCCTGCGAGGAAGCAGAAGCAGTCGGTCTCTTCCTCAAGGAGCATCTTACCGAGGTTACCATGTCCCAGACCTACTTTTCGCTGGTCAGCAACGGAACCTGGGATACAGAAAGCCTGAAGACCTTCACCGATCGCAGCAGCAGCGTCTGCGGCACGGCGGCAGCCTTTCTTGATCGCGATCGCAGCGCCTACCGTGTAAGCCCAGCATGCGTTCTCAAAGCAGATCGGCTGGATCATCTTTACCTGATCATATACGTTAAGGCCAGCATCCTTTGTGATCTTCTCAGCTTCTTCGATGGATGCGATGCCATAGCTGTTTAATACGGAATTGATCTTGTCAATTCTTCTCTCATAGGATTCAAATAATGCCATTTTATTCTCCTTCTTCCATTAAACCTCACGGAAATGTCACGTCAGTTATTCTTTGTGAAAACGGGAAACGCGAACTCCGCGCTGCTCCGTTTGCGTAGCGTAAAATTTCCCACAAGGCGTGAAATTTTACTTTACTCCTGACGCGGATCAATGATCTTCACTGCATCTGCTACGCGGCCGTACTGTCCTTTTGCCTTCTCGTAAGCAGTTGTCGGATCGTCGCCTTTTTTGATGAAGTCAGTCATCTTGCCAAGATTTACGAACTGGTAGCCGATGATCTGGTCCTCAGCGTCAAGAGCGATACCGGTTACATAGCCTTCAGCCATCTCAAGATAACGCGGTCCCTTCTTTAAAGTACCGTACATGGTACCAACCTGGGAACGGAGACCTTTACCGAGGTCCTCAAGGCCTGCGCCGATCGGAAGACCTTCTTCGGAGAATGCACTCTGAGTTCTTCCGTAAACGATCTGGAGGAAGAGCTCTCTCATTGCTGTATTGATCGCATCACAGACAAGGTCGGTGTTTAATGCTTCGAGGATCGTTCTGCCCGGAAGGATCTCTGCTGCCATAGCTGCGGAGTGGGTCATACCGGAACATCCGATGGTTTCTACAAGTGCTTCCTGAATGATACCCTCTTTTACATTCAGGGTCAGCTTACAGGCACCCTGCTGCGGAGCACACCAGCCAATACCGTGTGTCAGACCGGAAATATCTTTGATTTCCTTAGACTGTACCCATTTCGCTTCCTCCGGGATCGGAGCTGCGCCATGGTTCACGCCCTGCGCAACCGTGCACATCTGTTCTACTTCATGTGAATAAATCATGTTGAGACTCCTTTCAATATATGGTTCTTAATGCTCGTTAAAAAAATCACATCATACCCGTTTCATTTTCTCACAAAAATCATGTTTCGTCCATACCTTTTTCCAAAATATTCAAATTTTGAGAAGTAATTTTAACAGAAATCGGAGTTATGACAGGACAGCAGAACCCGGGATTTCTTATAGTGGAATGAGTTTTATATCTCGGAAAATCATGTTCTAAATATGTCTTGGCACATCCATATGCCTGGCATAGATGTTCGCGGCGGCAAGCAATTTCATACTGGTGTGCATTGCAGATTACTGTACACGGGAAGGAATTTTCTGAACTGAAAATTCCGTACAGGACAGTGGTGGGAGTGGATTTTGCCGATTTGGCATGCGGCATCTTTTTGAAAGGAAAATCATTGTAAACCAGACATTTCAGCGTTATACTAAAAGGAACGTAACTTCGTCTTCCTGGATGTTCAGATCCTGGGAGCACATAAACGGAGGTGGATAAATGGATCCTCAAAAAAATGATCTGACAGAACAGGAAGAACTGAAAATTCTCGGAGAGATCCTGGAAGCGTACATCGACACACCGATCGAAAAAGACGCATTTCTGATCAGTGATCTCGGGCTTGATTCCTTCCTGATCGTATACTTTATATCGGAAGTGGATGACCGGTTCGGCGTGACGATTGAGATGCCGGAACATGTGGAATATATGACGGTCCAGGACGTGCTGGATCAGCTGAATCAGAAAAACTGACTGCCTGAAAATTGCGGACAGCATCAAATTCTAGAACAACTGCCGAAGAAAATTCTGGCTGGTGTCTATGAAAAACATAAACGGCAGCTGATTTTGGACATGCGGGGAAAACAGGCAGGAAATATACAGGAGCATACATATGGAAAAAACACTTGAAGAAAAGAAGAAACTTGCGGCAAAAGTGATTGCGGCATTAAAAAAAGAATACCCGGATGCCGACTGCACCCTGGATTACAACGAGGCGTGGAAACTTTTAGTCAGTGTCCGCCTTGCGGCTCAGTGTACCGACGCCAGAGTCAATGTGGTAGTCCAGGATCTCTACAAAAAGTTTCCGGATGTGAAGGCATTGGCGGAAGCAGATGTGGACGAGATCGAGGAGATCGTCCGCCCCTGCGGCCTTGGAAGAAGCAAGGCCCGGGACATCAGCGCCTGCATGAAGATTCTTTACGAGCAGTATCACGGAAACGTACCGGATGATTTCGATGCCCTCTTAAAGCTTCCGGGCGTTGGAAGAAAGAGTGCAAACCTTATTATGGGGGATGTATTCGGGAAACCGGCGATCGTCACTGATACCCACTGTATCCGCCTGACGAACCGGATCGGTCTTGTGGATGGGATCAAGGAGCCGAAAAAAGTGGAGATGGCTCTCTGGAAGATCATCCCGCCGGAAGAGGGCAATGATTTCTGCCACAGACTTGTAGAACATGGCCGGGCTGTCTGTACAGCGCGGACGAAACCGTACTGTGACAAATGCTGTCTGGCAGAATTTTGTGAGAAGAACGGAGTGGAGTAAAGAGACATGGAGATAAAGACAGGAATTTCATTGCAGACAAAGCAGCAGCTTTCGCAGCTTCAGGTAGAGTCTCTGAATATTCTGGCAATGTCCATGACGGAGTTAAAGGATTTTCTGCAGAATGAGGAGATCGAAAATCCGCTGGTGGAATATACATCGGGAAAAGAAGAAGCAGCGCCGATTACCTATAAAGAGACGGAACGGTTTTACAATGGTACAGACCGGGATGAGAGAAGGGAAAATGAGCTGTATGAGATTGAGGACAGTGAGAAATCACTGGAAGACCTTGTGAATACGCAGCTCCAGTGGGAGCAGATCGGGGAGACGGAACGAAAGATCGTGGACTTCTGCATCCAGTCCCTGGAACAGAGTGGATATCTGATGATTCCGCCTAAAGATATTGCGAAAGATCTTGGAGTTGCGGAAGAACAGGTGGAGGAAGTTCTCTCTATGTTGAAGGAGCTGGAGCCGCAGGGACTCTTTGCGTCAGGACTTGAAGAATGTCTTCTGATGCAGGTTCGTGGGATGGACGAGGAAGAACTCCTGTCCGACATAATAAGGAACCATCTCCAAGACATCGCGGAAGGAAAGATCAGCACGATCTCGCGAGGCCTGAAAATCTCTTCAGCAGAGGTGAGAAAACTGATCCATGTGATCAAGAACTTAAATCCGCGCCCATTAAATGGGATCGGCGGTGAGAAAGCCCAATATATTCTACCGGATGTGATCCTGGAGTTTCAGGATGGGCAGTGGAACATCGAACTGAATGATAAATGGACTGGAAATCTCCAGGTCAGCGATTTCTACATTCATATGATGGAGACCGCCCAGGATGAGGAATTAAAATCATATTTTGAGAATAAACTGCGCAGAGCCCGCTTTATTATGAACGCGGTGAAGCAGCGCAGAACAACAATTTTGGGAATCACACGGGAAATCCTGAAACGACAGGAAGATTATTTCCTCGGAAAAGGTCAGCTGAAACCGATGACACTGGAGGATATCGGCGATGTACTGGAGATCCACAAATCCACGGTCAGCCGAGCGATCCGTGACAAATATCTGAGAGTGCCGTCGGGATGTGTCCTGTTCCGCAGCTTATTTACGACTGGAATCGTCTCATCGGACGGAAACGGCGATGTGAGCAGAAATACAGTAAAGACAAAGCTGAAAGAACTGGTTGCGGCGGAGGATAAGAAAAAGCCCTGGAGCGATGAACAGCTCGCAGGTCTTTTACAGGATGCAGGAATGCCGATATCGAGAAGAACCGTTGCCAAGTACCGGATGGAGCTTGGAATTGGAGGCGTGTTCCAGAGAAAAGATGGATAAGGGTAACTGTTCAGTAGGTCTGCGCACTTGCTGCGCTGACCGTAAGAAAACTTGGGCTGGAAGGTAAAAATCCCATCGGCGCAGCCGATCTGGAATGGATTTTTGTATGTAACTGTGAGGGTACTGAACAGTTACGGATAAAAATGGGGGCTGCCGTCTCAGTGATATGTGAATATCGCTGAGCGGCAGCCCCTGATCATTTACATGGTCTCATTTTCAAATTTTTCCGTATACTTCTTCTGGATCAGATCCACTAACTCCGGTGCCTTTCCTCCGATCGGAGTGCCATTCATCTCGCAGGCCGGGGAGCAGAATTTTGTGGAGCTGGAGACAATGATCTCGTCGGCATCCATGAGTTCTGCCATGGTAAATGGTGTCTCGTCGACGATGATTCCGTTATCCTTGCAGATCTGGATGATGTGCATTCTTGTGATTCCCGGTAAAATATAGTGGTCTGTCGGGTGGGTCTTAAATACGCCGTCCTTGATGATGGAGACGTTGCTGTGGGCGCACTCAGTGACGATATCGCCGCGGTGGAAGACACATTCGCCGCATCCGAGGGACTCCGCTTTCTCTGCAGCCATGACGTTGACAAGAAGGTTCAGAGTCTTGATATTGCAGTGCAGGAAACGCGTATCCTCCATATCAGTGAGCTTTAAGCGTTTGCCGGAGTCGGCCGGTTTTCCAGGTTTCATGAAGATCCAGAGATTCGGCTTTGTTCCTTTTTCCGGGAACTGGTGCTGACGGATACCGGTTCCCCGGGTCATCTGCCAGTAGATGAAGATATCCTTATCGTCCATCTTTGCCAGCATATCATAGAGAATTGCTGCCAGCTCGTCTTTAGTGTAGGGAATATCGATCTTGATCAGACCTGCGCTGTTGAAAAAACGGTCCAGATGATCTTTCAGGGCGAAGATCTTTCCATTTCTTGCCAGCGTTGCCTCGTATACTCCGTCTCCGAAGTAACATGCGCGGTCGTTCATCGGAACGGTCATCTCTTCCAGAGGCCCGAATTTGCCGTTGTAGTAGCCAAGTGTTTTCATTTACATTTCCTCCTGAATTCACGAAAAATTTTTCGGATATAACTGAAATTATTCTATTGCTATCATAGCATGGAACAGGAGGAAAGTAAAGGAAAGAGGAAGAATTTCAGCCAATGTTTTTGGACGTATTGTATAAAACGCCCTATATTTTCCCATTGTCATATGTGAGAATTTCCTGTATAATATAGAATAATTGTAACTGTTCAGTAGGTCTGCGCATTTACTGCGCTGACCGTAAGAAAAATTAGGCTGGAAGGCAAAAATCCTATCGGCGCAGCCGATTTGGAATGGATTTTT
Organism: Clostridium sp. AF28-12; assembly: GCF_003435225.1. Classification (NCBI taxonomy): domain Bacteria; kingdom Bacillati; phylum Bacillota; class Clostridia; order Eubacteriales; family Clostridiaceae; genus Clostridium; species Clostridium sp. AF28-12. The sequence goes on from NZ_QWGJ01000006.1 coordinate 120,819, forward strand.
GCGCGTAACTGTGAGGGTACTGAACGGTTACGCGTAATTATGAAAATCTTGCAGGGCGGAAGCAAAGCAGCTTTTCGCGGCATGGCGGCAGATATCTGGAAAAGATCTGTCGCATAAATAAAATCAGGAAAGTGCAGGGAGTTACCAATGAACATCAGTATGAACCCAAACGGCGAACTGTACCAGTCTGCTGTCAACGCGCCGGGAACGATCGAGATCCCGGAGAGTTTTTTAAATGAGGCACGTCAGTTCCGGGAATTGAATATGCGTTACACATGTGCGATCCGGGAAGTGAAGACGAAATTAGAGGTATTGAACGATGATCTGGCGATTCGGAATCAGAGAAACCCGATCCAGATGATCAAATCCAGGGTGAAGAAGCCGGAGAGTATTATTGAGAAGCTTCACCGCCGCGGTTTCCCGATCTCCGTAAAATCGGTACGGGAGAACCTTTACGATGTGGCGGGGATCCGCGTGATCTGTTCCTTCGTGGACGATATCTATACGGTGGCTGAGATGTTAGCACGCCAGGATGATATCAATGTCCTTATGGTAAAGGATTATATCCGATGCCCGAAGGTCAACGGATACCGCAGTTACCATATGATCATCGAGGTTCCGGTATTCTTTTCCGACCGGAAAGAAAATATGCGCGTGGAGGTCCAGATCCGGACCATCGCGATGGATTTCTGGGCTAGTCTTGACCACCAGATGAAGTATAAGAAAGATGTGGAAGATGCAAGTGAGATCAGTGAAGAGCTGAAGGAATGCGCTGAGGTGATCGCGCAGACAGATCTAAAGATGCTGTCGCTCCGCCGGAAGATCGAGGACCGGGAGAGTAAGGAAAATCTGCTCCAGTTCGATAAGGATCCGATGTAAGGAGCGGTTCGGGGACTGCGGAAGCGTAAAGTCCACAGCAGTCCCGATAAGGTATAACTTAATAGAGATAGCAGCACAGGGTTTCGGTGATACGGAACCCTGTTTTTTTGTACAGGGTGAGAGCCGGGGCGTTGCCGCCGGATACCTGGAGAAGGACCGGGCGTGGGGCAGTATTGTCAGCAGCGGCACCTGCGCTTCTCACGTCTGAAATATGGTACGAAGTTTCCGGCGAAAGTGGTGAATGCTCGATGGCGGCTGCGTTACCGTTCAGCAACTGTGCAAGTACTGTACTTAAAAACTTTGTCCCATATCCCTTACCGCGGAAGGGTTTTTCCACTTCAAAGCCATAGAGGTAGTAGTGGGAAGGGAAGACGGAGAAGTTGATAACGGCGTGGTCAGAGTGAAAGCGGAGAGTCAGAGTGCCGTCAAGATTCAGACATTCAGAGTGAATATCAGCAATTAAATCAAGGGCACTGACATCGGATCCTGTCTGGCTGGAGTGGCAGTCAATGATGGAAAAGTTTTCTGGCAGCAGCTTCATCATATGTTCTTCGGAATTCATTTCTGCTCCGATCGCCTCCAGAACGGCAGCAGCGGCAGAATTTCTCTTATCCGCATAAAAAATCAACTCCGAATCTTCCGGAAGTTCATCGATTCCCGCATCCAGAAGCCCAGAAAAGTGTCCATGACCGCGAAACTCCGGATCCGTGAAGGCAGAGCATTCATAGAGCAGGCCCTCTATAGGGATAAAAGCGATGGCGGAGACGATGGAACCGTCGTGTTCAAAATAGAGAAAGAGATCAGCCTCATCAAACGGGAACGAAAGTCTGGTTCCGTCAGAATCGGTGCATTTATTTACCATGGTTTGGAGCTGTCTGATCTGGGAAGAATCAAGGGAATGGACCCTGTGTAATTTCATAAAAAAATCCTCCTGAAAAAGCCGGAAAATTTCCGAAAGTCATTTACTGGAATACCATACTGATTCCGGGCAGTGGAATGCTTTGCGGATTGCCAGAGCACGCAGTGCGGAGTGATCCTGTATCGGAGAGAGTAAAAGCTTTTTGTCTCCAATATCATGAACATAAGTATATACAGAAAAATCGACCAATTCAAGAAAAATTCCGTGCTTTTTTCTATTGCCGTTCCGCATAAGCGGTGCTAAAATGGTTGCTAGTCTTTGCGTGAGACAACAAAATGAGGAGGAAACATTATGAAGTACGTGAAGGAAATTGTGATCATCTTCGGGATCACAATGGTCGGAGAACTCTTAAATAAGTTCATTCCGCTTCCGGTACCTGCCGGAGTATATGGTCTGTTCATTCTTCTTGGCGGTCTGTGCAGCGGAATCATTAAGCTCTCTGACGTGGAAGTTACGGGAAACCTGCTTCTGGATCTGATGCCGGTGATGTTTATCCCGGCGGCTGTGGGAATTATTGATAAGATCGAAGAGCTGAAGGCTGTCATGATCCCGATGCTCATCATTACCTTCGTGACCACATTCATCGTCATGTCCATCACCGGAGTGACGGCAGAGTGGATCATCAAGAGACAGAAGAAAGGGGAGAAATAGAGATGCCGTTATATTTTGGAGTATTTGTCAGTCTTTTCGCATACCTGATCGGTATGGAATTAAAGAAGAAATTCGGCTGGCCGGTGTTAAATCCGCTGCTTGTGGCGATCATTCTCGTAATCGCGTTTTTAAAGGCCACGGGGATCACCTACACGGATTATAATGAGGGAGCGTCCTATATCAGCTATTTTCTGACCCCGGCGACGGTATGCCTTGCGATCCCGCTTTACAAGCAGCTGGAACTGTTGAAGAGAAACTTGACGGCTGTTGCGACGGCGATCACCGCGGGTGTCATCGGAAGCGTTGTCAGCGTCTATGTGATGTCCATGATCTTTAAGCTGGAACATGTGCACTATGTATCCCTGCTTCCGAAGTCCATCACCACAGCGATCGGAATGGGCGTATCTGAGGAAGCAGGTGGGATCGTGACCATGACCATCGTGAGCATCATCATCACAGGAATTCTTGGAAATATCGTTGCGGACGGCTGGTTCAAGCTCATCGGAATCAAGGAGCCGATCGCGAAAGGCCTGGCACTGGGAACATCCGCCCATGCTATTGGAACAGCAAAGGCCCTGGAGCTTGGTGAAGTGGAAGGTGCCATGAGCAGCCTGTCTATCGCGGTAGCAGGACTTATGACGGTTGTGAGCGTGCCGATCATGTCGGGATTGATCTGATCGTTAGACGTATTTTTATAGCTGTATTGGTCCGACCAATAAATGGGGAAATGTGTCCTGAATGCATGAACCTGCGCAAATGTGTAAGCTGCTGTATGTGGCTGTGCGGGGCAAATCAATGTATCAGGGCACATTCTTTTACATACGAAATATACCAACATTGAATTCTGTCACTGGTGAACATTCATGACCTTTGCTTCGTGATGAACGGAGTGGGGGGCCACGCAATAATTTGAGAAAAAATTAAAAATGGGATGGATTTTTGCGCGGGATTGTGCAAAAATTAGATCATGAAAAAGATCTGATTTAAGAAGGAGAGAAAGCCATGGCTGAGAGTGTAAAGAAACGTTCAGAGATCGAAGAACAGGATACCTGGAAACTGGAGGACATGATCGAATCACTGGAAAAGTTCGAGGAACTCATGGACGGTGTGGAGGAGCGGATCCAGGAGTATGAGGCATACCGGAAAAAACTTGGAAACTCCGCGGAATACCTGAAGAACTATCTGACATATGATGAGTCTGTGGACGAGACACTTTCTCTCCTTTATGCGTATGCGATGCAGAGGCGGGACCAGGATACCTCCGTCAGCGAGAACCAGGCGCTGGTGTCGAGAGTCCAGTCCCTGGCTGTGAAAGCGATGGCGGCATCTTCCTTCGCGGATCCGGAGATTTTAAGTATCCCGGATGAGAAGATGGCAGAATTTCTTGCATCTCCGGAGCTTGCCCACTATAAGAAACAGCTGGAACGGCTGCTGGCGAAAAAGGCTCACAGGTTATCGGAGAAGGAGGAGGCGATCTTAGCTGCCGCCTCCGAGATCTCGGGAACTCCATCATCGGTGTTTGCCCTGTTCAACAACGCGGATCTGAAATTTGAGCCGGTGAAGGATGAAAACGGGGAGCTGGTGGATGTGACCCACGCGAGATACGGAAAGCTCATCGAGAGCAGGGACAGGAGTGTCCGCGAGGCAGCGTTCCATTCCCTGTACGCCTCCTACCGTCAGTTCGCAAATACCGTTGCCGCAAACTATGAGGGAAATGTCAAACAAGGAAATTTCTATGCGAGAATGAGAAAATATCCGTCCGCAAGAGCCATGTACCTGGCGGGGAATGAGATCCCGGAAAAGGTTTACGACAACCTGATCGAGTCCGTCCATAACGCTCTGCCGCTGATGCACCGGTACATGAAATTCAGAAAGAGCTATATGAATGTCTCTGAGCTCCACATGTATGATCTCTATGTGCCGCTGACGGAAGATTATGAGAAGACCTACACCTACAAGGAGGCGCAGGAGCTGATCTTAAAGGCGCTGAAGCCGTTAGGAGAGGAGTATCTGAATCTCTTGAGAACAGGATTTGAGAACCGCTGGATCGACGTCTATGAGAATGAGGGAAAAAGAAGCGGAGCCTACTCCAACAGCGCTTACGGCGTTCACCCGTATGTGCTGATGAGCTTTGATGGGACATTGAATTCTGTCCTCACGCTGGCCCATGAGATGGGGCATTCCATTCACTCCTGGTATTCCAACGCGAACCAGAGCTACACCTACGCAGGATACAGGATCTTTGTGGCTGAGGTGGCCTCCACCTGCAATGAGATCCTGCTCTTAAACTACATGATCAACGAGGCAAAGGACAGAAAAGAGAAGTTTTATCTGGTGAACCAGCTTGCGGAACGGTTCCGCACGACACTTTTCCGTCAGGCCCTGTTCGCGGAGTTCGAGTGGGAGACTTATAAGCTTTCCTGGAATGGAACCCCGCTCACAAAAGATTTGCTCTGTGGTCTTTACCATGAGCTGAATTCGGAGTATTATGGGAAAGAGACCGTGATCGACTCCGACATCGACCACGAGTGGGAGCGGATCCCGCACTTTTACATGCAGTTTTATGTGTACCAGTACGCCACCGGATTTTCGGCGGCGATGGCCATCGCGAGACGGATCCTGGCAGGCGACCCGGAGACGAAGGAAGGCTATTTCCGCTTCTTAAAAGGCGGTTGTTCCAGGACACCGGTGGAATTACTGAAGCTTGTAGGTCTTGACATGGAAGAGCCGGAGGTTGTGAATGAGGCTGTGAAGGTGTTTAAAGATCTGCTGGATGAGATGGAAGAGCTGGCGTAAAAAGAAATTTTTTGTCAGGGATTTCTGGTTCGTACCGACGCAGTATGGACTGAAAGGTATCAAAATGTAAATCATTGCAGCAAGTATGCAGGCTTGCTGAGCAGTTGCAGTTTATCAATTATGAAATCAGGATGCAGTGTTTGCCGGGAAAAGTGATAATATCCGGCATGAGGGGAAGAGGCGAGCAGTTATGAGTATTTATGAGGCGATTTTTAACCGATACTCCGTCAGAGAATACCGGATGGAAAAGATTGAGCCGGAGAGATTGGAAGCGTTGAAACGGTATTTGAAAACCGTAGCGCTTTTAGATGAGGAAAAGCCGGTAGAATTTGAGATCGTGGACAACACCGACAAAAAGCTGAAGGTCCACGGACTCTGGAAGACGGAAGCGCCGTACTACCTTGCGGTATATTGCGGTGACGACCGCCTTTCCATGCGAAATGCCGGGTACACAGCAGAGCAGGCAGTCCTCTACCTTACATCGAAGGAACTCGGAACCTGCTATCTCGGAGCGACAAAAGCAGGGGAGGACAAAAAAGACGGACTGAAGCGCTTTCTCGTCATCGCCTTCGGCAAGGCATCCGCAAAGCCGTTCCGCGATTCGTCCATGGCACACAGAAACTCCCTGGCAGCTCTCTGTGCCTTCAAGGATGAACCGGGAGAACAGGTAAAGTCGATCCTCCGCGCCGCCCGCCTCGCCCCGTCCTCCTTCAACTCCCAGCCCTGGCGCTTCGTCGTTTACTCCGACCGCCTCTACATCTTCATGAAAAAAGCCGCCCCATTCTCCGGAAAAGGAGCGAAGGCCTTCAAGGAGTTCAACATGGGAATCATGCTGTCACATATCATGCTGGCAGCAGAGGAATACTGGATGAACATGGAGACGCTGGTGGAGGAGCAGTTTGCTAAGAAGGATTATAAGAATGGGGAGTATGTCTGTACGATCGTGTTTCATAGTTGAGGGAAGAAAATAGAAAATAACAGGATGCGGCATCTGGTGTAAATACTGGGTGCCGCTTTTATGTATACTTATTTCGGAAAGTCATATACGGCAAATCGTCCTCAACTTGAGGACGATTTGTACGGATGTAAACGCTGCTTTATTTTTCTTTATTTCTGAAATAAATCACTACAAGTTTCCATACATGCAAGTGTTGGTAAAAGTAAATCATTTTCGAGATAATAGATCAACAACCAGTTTGGTTGAATATGAAAATTCAAGTGGCTATTTTTAACTCGTGGTCGTTGAAAAACTCACGATGTCGTGATAATATTTACATATACCTGCTAACAAAATAATGGAGGATGTGGTATGGCAGTCAGTTATAAAAAATTATTCCATTTGTTAATAGAAAAAGATATGACGAATGCGCAGCTTCAACAGGAGGCTGGCTTTTCGGCTAATATTATCACACGTTTGAAACGAAACGGATATATTTCTTTGGAAAGCGTGGAAAGCATGTGCCGTGTTTTAAATTGTGGAGTGGATGATATTTTGGAATTTGTACCAGAGGATAATGGAGGAAGAGGGAATGATTGATACAAAAAAAGAACAGGAACGTGATGAACTGCATCGTGCAATATGGGCAATCGCGGATGAACTGCGCGGAGCAGTTGATGGATGGGACTTCAAAAATTATGTTCTGGGTACGATGTTTTATCGTTATATTTCAGAGAATCTGTGTAATTATGTAAATAGCGGTGAGATCGATGCAGGCAATACCGATTTTGACTTTGCAAAAATGGCAGATGAAAATGCGGAGGAAGCAAGAGAGGGACTTGTAGAAGAAAAAGGATTTTTCATTCTGCCGAGTGAACTGTTCTGCAATGTTCGGTCCAATGCCGCAGATGACGAGAATTTAAATGAAACATTGGAACGGGTATTCCGTCATATCGAGGAATCTGCGAAAGGCAGTGAGGCGGAGAGTGATTTTGCCGGACTGTTTGATGACTATGATGTGAACAGCAATAAATTGGGTTCTACGGTTGCAAAACGTAATGAAAAGCTTGTGAAATTACTGAATGGTGTGGGCGAAATGAAGCTGGGAGATGTGAAAGACCACTCCATCGATGCGTTTGGTGATGCATATGAGTATTTGATGATGATGTATGCGTCAAATGCCGGAAAATCTGGCGGAGAGTTCTTCACTCCAGCGGATGTGTCAGAATTGCTTACACGGCTTGGAACGGTAGGAAAAACAGAAATTAATAAAGTATATGATCCGGCATGTGGCTCGGGTTCGCTGCTTCTGAAAGCAGAGAAAGTTCTTGGCAAAGATGCGATCCGCAACGGATTTTACGGTCAGGAGATCAATATTACAACCTATAACCTGTGCCGCATTAATATGTTCCTGCATGATGTAGGATTCGATAAATTCAACATTGCATGTGAAGACACTTTGATTAGTCCGCAACACTGGGATGATGAGCCATTTGAGCTGATCGTGTCCAATCCGCCATATTCGATCAAATGGGCGGGGGATGAAAATCCACTGCTGATCAACGACCCACGTTTTGCTCCGGCAGGAGTTTTAGCACCGAAAAGTAAAGCAGATATGGCGTTTATTATGCATAGTCTGTCATGGCTTGCATCCAACGGAACAGCCGCTATTGTATGTTTCCCGGGAATTATGTACCGTGGAGGTGCAGAGCAGAAAATCCGTAAGTACTTAGTTGATAACAACTATGTGGATTGTATCATTCAGCTGCCGAGTAATCTGTTTTTTGGTACTTCAATTGCAACCTGTATCATGGTCATGAAGAAGAATAAGGCAGATAATAAGACATTATTTATTGATGCCACAAATGAGTGTGTGAAGGTTACCAACAATAATAAACTGACACCAGAGCATATTGAGCATATTGTGGATGCGTTTACAAAGAGGGAAGAAGTAAAACATTTTGCACATCTGGCAAGTTATGAGGAAGTATCCAGCAATGATTATAATCTGTCTGTATCTACATATGTTGAAGTTGAGGATACCAGAGAGAAAATTGATATTGTGAAGTTAAATGCGGAAATAAAAGAAATTGTTGCTCGTGAACAGGTGCTTCGTGACGAGATTGACAAGATTATCGCAGATATTGAGGTGGGGTATGAGTAGAGAATTCCAATTTTTAATGTACCAGTCTGTTGATGAGGATATTTCAGTAAATGCTGTCATCCATGATGAAACAATTTGGCTGACACAAAAATCAATGGCAAAACTCTTTGATGTGGATGTTCCGGCTATATCCAAACACTTGTCTAATATTTATGGCGACGGAGAATTGACGCAGGATTCAACTGTTTCCAAAATGGAAATAGTTCAGCAAGAGGGAAATCGTCAGGTAAAAAGAACACAAAATTTTTATAATCTGGATGCAATTATTTCTGTAGGTTATCGTGTAAATTCTCGCAGAGCGACCCAGTTCAGGATTTGGGCAACAAGTGTTCTGAAAGAATATATGATTAAGGGCTTTGCTATGGACGATGAGCGTTTAAAGCAAGGAAAAACCGTTTTTGGAAAAGATTACTTCCGTGAATTACTGGAAAGAGTTCGTTCCATCCGTGCGAGTGAGCGTCGTATTTGGCAGCAGATTACTGATATTTTTGCGGAATGCAGTATCGACTATGACAAGGACGCGCAGGTTACCCATGAATTTTATGCGATGGTGCAGAATAAATTTCATTATGCAATTACGGGACAAACGGCGGCAGAAATTGTTTATACGAAAGCAGACAGACTGAAGGAACATATGGGACTAACCACTTGGAAAAATGCTCCAGAAGGTCGTATCTTGAAATCGGATGTGTTGATTGCTAAAAATTATTTGGAAGAAAAACAAATTCGGCAACTGGAACGGGCAGTAACAGGATATTTTGATTATATAGAAGATTTGATAGAAAGAGAAAATACGTTTACCATGGAGGAATTTGCTGCCAGCGTAAATGAATTCCTCGCTTTCCGTAGATATGATATTCTGCGTGACAAGGGGAAAATTTCCGGAAGAATGGCAAAAGAAAAAGCTGCCACTGAATATGCAGAGTTTAATAAAACGCAAAAGATAACTTCTGATTTTGATAAGGAAGTGAAAAAGATGTTGGAAAAAGGCGGTGAGTAAACTTAATGAGTAGATTAGATGAGTTGATAAAGGAACTTTGCCCGAATGGAGTGGAATTTCAAAGAATCAAAGATGTATGTGATGATGTTATTGTGCCAATGCGGGATAGACCAAAAACCTTTGATGGAAATATACCATGGTGCCGTATTGAAGATAAAGAGGGACAATATTTTAATAAATCATTATCTGGTCTTGGAGTAAGTGAAGATGTTATCAAAAAAATGAATCTAAAAGTATTTCCGACAGGAACGGTAATATGTTCGTGTTCTGCTTCATTAGGAACATATGCAATAAATACTCAACCGCTTATAACAAATCAAACTTTTATTGGTTTAGTTTGTGGAAAAAGACTGTTTAATAAGTATCTTCTTTATTATATGGAAACACAAACAAAATATTTAAAATCTCAAGCATCGACAGGAACGATTCCATATATTTCGAGAAAAAAATTTGAAGAAATGTTGATTCCGGTACCTCCTCTGGAGGTACAACGTGAAATAGTCCGCGTGCTGGACTCTTTTACGTTACTTACAGCCGAGCTTACAGCCGAGCTTACAGCTCGGAAGAAACAATACGAATTTTATAGAGATAAATTACTCTCTCATGATGGAAACTATCTGGTGAAGTCACTTGCTGAACTAGGAGAGTGGTCTGGTGGAAAAACTCCATCTATGTCAGAAAAAAGTTTTTGGGAGCAAGGTACAATTCCCTGGATTTCGTCAAAAGACATGAAATCATCAACCTTGATAGAGACGAAAGATCACATTACAGAAAAAGCGGTAAAGGAAGCATCTATGACAGTATATCCAGCAAATAGTATTGCTATAGTAACAAGGTCTGGAATATTAAAACACACTTTTCCGGTCGCCTATGTACCTTTTGAAACTACCATTAATCAAGATATAAAAATGCTTGTTGTTAATGAAGGCATTCTTCCCAGATACGCATTTCATGTAATACAAGGAAAAGGAAATGACATTTTGATAAAAACCAAAAAGCAAGGTGGAACAGTAGATTCTTTGGATTTTCAAAAGGTACTTGCATATAAAGTCCCAGTTCCGTCTAAGGACATACAAAGTAGGGTGGTAGAGTTACTTGATAATTTTGAATCCATCTGTACCGACCTAAATATCGGTCTGCCAGCCGAAATTGAAGCACGCCAAAAACAATATGAATATTATCGAGAATTACTCTTGACATTTGCTGAAACGGGCAGCACGATTATGACAGACAGACAGACAGACAGACAGACAGACAGACAGACAGACAGAACTGAATGTAATTAAGCTCATTCAATATGTGTTTGCTTATATAATGTTACCTTTAAATAAGGTGGCAAACGTGTTCAGAGGGGAATATATTACAAAGAAAAACACCAAAAGTGGCGATATTCCAGTAATTCTTGGTGGACAAGAACCTGCTTATTATATTGATAAATATAATCATGATGGAGAAGTTGTGGTAATTGCCAGAAGCGGTGCATCAGCGGGATTTGTCTCTTATTGGAATCAGAAAATTTTTATCACAGATGGATTTGGTTATGAAGAAAAAAGTGAATTGATTACCACAAAGTATTTATATTATGTTTTAAAGAATATGGAGTCAGAACTAAATGCTATGAAACGTGGCGCAGGAGTTCCTCATGTAAGTGGAGAGGCACTTAATAATATTGAATTACCGATTCCGTCTTTACGTGAACAAAAGCGGATTACAGATATTCTTGAACGTTTCGACAGATTATGTAATGACTTATCTGCAGGTCTTCCTGCTGAAATCGAAGCACGTCAAAAGCAATATGAATATTACAGAAACAAGCTGTTATCTTTCAAAGAATTACAAAAATAAGGAGGCGATCATGTGCCATACTTTAATATCGTAGCGGAGACATCGGAAAATACTGTTGTCACAGAATATGAACCAGTCAAGAAGCGCTCTGACAGTTATCAGAGTGAAGCGGAATTGGAACAGGGGTTTATTCGTTTGTTGTGTGAGCAGGGCTATGAATATCTGCCTATTCACACGGAGAAAGATTTGATTGCAAATCTCCGTAAAAAGTTAGAAGAACTGAATAATTATCGATTTTCTGACACAGAATGGGAAGATTTTTTCAAAAATGCTGTTGCTAATCCAAATGAGCATATCGTGGAAAAGACCCGAAAGATACAGGAGGATAATGTTCAGGTACTGACTCGTGATGATGGTTCTTCCAAGAACATCACGCTCATAGATAAAAAGAATATTCATAACAACAGACTGCAGGTCATCAATCAATATGTGATCGGTACAGAAGATGGTGCAAAGCATGACAACCGCTATGATGTTACGGTACTGGTGAATGGCCTGCCGCTCGTACATATCGAACTGAAACGCAGAGGTGTTGCCATTCGAGAGGCGTTTAACCAAATCAATCGATATCAGAGGGATTCTTTCTGGGCGGGCTGTGGATTATACGAGTATATTCAGATTTTCGTAATTTCAAATGGAACAAATACAAAGTATTATTCCAATAGTACCAGACGAAATGCAGAAAAGGAACATGAAAAACGTGGTGCCAGTAAGACAAAGACGAGCAACAGTTTTGAATTTACTTGTTTCTGGGCCGATGCTAATAATCGAGTGATCCCTGATCTCATTGATTTTACCAAGACATTTTTTGCGAAACATACGATTCTCAATATCCTCGCAAAGTATTGTATTTTTACGTCTGAGGATATGCTGATGGTTATGCGTCCATACCAGATTACGGCTACAGAAAGAATTCTCAATCGCATTGAAATTGCTAATAATTATAAAAAGTATGGCAGTGTTGAAGGTGGAGGTTATATCTGGCATACCACAGGATCAGGAAAAACACTCACTTCTTTTAAGACAGCAAGACTGGCGTCAAAATTGTCGTATATTGATAAAGTATTGTTCGTGGTTGATCGTAAGGATCTGGATTACCAGACCATGAAGGAATATGACCGTTTTGAAAAAGGAGCTGCAAACAGCAATACTTCAACCGTTGTATTAAAACGTCAGCTTGAAGATCCGGATGCCCATATTATTATTACTACAATCCAGAAATTAGCTACATTCATAAAGAAAAATCCGGGGCATGAAGTATACACGAAGCATATTGTCATCATTTTTGATGAGTGCCATCGCAGTCAGTTTGGTGACATGCATACTGCCATTGTAAAGAATTTCAAGAAATATCATTTATTTGGATTTACAGGAACGCCAATATTCTCGGTCAATTCCGGCAGAGCGAAGAATCCAGAATTTTTTACAACAGGACAGACTTTTGGCGATCAGCTTCACAGCTATACAATTGTGGATGCAATTAATGATAAAAATGTTCTCCCGTTTCGTGTCGATTATATTAAAACAATGGATGCGGATGAAGAAATCACAGATGAGATGGTCTGGGACATCAATAGGGAAAAGGTTATGATGGCTCCTGAGCGAATTCATATTGTGACGCAGTATATACTGGAACATTTTGACCAGAAGACATATCGTGGAGATAAAACATACATATACAATACACTTACGAATATTGCAGAGGTTGCCTCGGCTAAAAGGGACGAGGTAGAGGAAATCAAGCAGAAACAGAGAATCAGTGGCTTTAATTCTATTTTTGCTGTATCAAGTGTGCAGATGGCAAAGCTGTATTATCAGGAATTCAAAAAGCAGATGTCAGCAGATCCGACTAAGAAATTGCGTGTTGCGACTATTTTCAGCTATGGCGCAAATGAGGAAGAATCGGATGGCATTCTGGATGAGGAAAACTCCGAAGATACTTCTGCACTTGATCAGCCGTCCAGAGATTTTTTGGAAGAGGCAATAGAAGATTATAATCAGATGTTCCATACAAATTATGACACTTCAAGTGATAAATTCCAGAATTACTATAAAGATGTGTCTCTTCGTATGAAGAATAAGGAATTGGATATTCTGATTGTAGTAAATATGTTTCTTACTGGTTTTGATGCGACAACCATGAATACTTTATGGGTGGATAAGAATCTGAAAATGCATGGATTAATACAGGCATTCTCGCGCACAAACCGCATTTTGAATTCTATAAAAACCTTTGGAAATATTGTATGTTTTCGCAATCTGCAAAAGCGGGTGGACAGTGCCATTTCCCTGTTTGGGGACAAGAATGCAGGAGGCATTGTTCTTCTGCAGAGCTTTAAGGATTATTATTATGGATATGAATCGGTAGATGGCAAACCGATGCCGGGATATGTGGATATGGTGGAAGAACTGAATGATAAGTTTCCACTGTCAGAATCCCAGATCATCGGGGAACAAAATCAAAAAGAGTTTATTGCCTTGTTTGGGGCAATTCTCCGAATGAGAAATCTTTTGATTTCATTTGATGAATTTAAAGAGAAAGAATTGATTACTGAGCGTGATCTGCAGGATTATCTTGGTCGTTATCAGGATCTGCGCGATGAGTGGAAACACAAGCGGCAGGAAAGTACGGATATTACAGATGATGTGGTATTTGAGATTGAACTGATTCGTCAGATAGAAATCAATATTGATTATATTCTGATACTTGTGAAGAAGTATCATGATACCCATTGTGAGGATAAAGAAGTATTGATAACCATCAACAAGGCAATTGACGCCAGTCCGGAACTGCGCAGCAAGAAACAGCTCATTGAAACCTTTATAGCGGGAATCAATGATGTGGATGATGTTATGAATGAGTGGCATAGCTATGTGGTAGAGCAGCGAGATCATGACCTCGATAATATTATTGCAGAAGAACGGCTGAAACCGGAAGATACCAGAAAATTTATGGAGAATGCATTCCGGGATGGAGAGATCAAGACGGCGGGAACGGATATAGATAGGCTTATGCCGCCAATCTCTCGTTTCGGCGGCGGTGGAAGAGCAAAGAAGAAGCAGGGCGTTATTGACAAACTGAAACAATTCTTTGAAAAATATTTTGGAATCGGTGGTTCATCTACATTTACCGATGCGGAACAAAAGATAGTAACTTACGATTTTAATAGTCGGGATACATTATCGATGGTTGCGGAAACGAAGACACCATATGGAAATGGAAAATAATTGCGAAATATAGTAGAAACTGAGTGGAGGTGAATTTATTGACTATTGGAGAAATCTTAGCAGGTGAATCAAAAAATGTAGAGTTTAAAGTCCAGAGACCGAAGGATAGTATAAAATACATGAAAACAGTTATTGCCTTCTCAAATGGAGAGGGCGGACGCATTGTATTTGGCGTTGATGATGATACTCGTGAGGTAGTCGGTATTCCTAAGGAAAATGTCTTTTCGGAGATTGATGCGATTACTACAGCAATATCGGACAGCTGTGAACCGGTCGTTATTCCAGATGTTTACTTACAGACGATTGAGGATAAGACGATCATTATTGCTGAGATCAGCCCGGGAAAACAGAGACCGTATTATATCAAGTCCATGGGAATTAAGGATGGCACTTATATCCGGGTTTCGGGGACATCCCGTCCTGCTGGACGTGACCTAACAGCTGAAATGTATTATGAGGATGAGGGACGATCCTATGACAAGGTTATTCGCAGAGATTTGACAGTTACAGATGAAGAGATTGCAGAACTATGCAGGCAGATGAAAGAAGTAGCTATTGCGAATGGAAAGTCAAAGACGCAGAAAGAAGCGGTTAAGGATATAACAAAGAATGTACTGCTCAGTTGGGGACTACTGGCAGAAGCAGAAGATGGAAGTATACATCCTACAAATGGATATGTTTTCCTGTTGGGAAAGGATGAATTCTTGTCACATATCCAATGTGGAATGTTCAAAGGAAAAACGCGTGCTGTATTTGTGGACAAGCGTGAGTATAGCGGTCCATTATGGCAGCAGATCGATGATTCGTTCCAGTTTGTATTGAGAAATATTCATTTAGGCGCAAAACTTGAGGGAATTTATCGGAAAGATATTTATGAATTACCGCCGGACAGTATTCGTGAGTTGATTATTAATGCTGTGATGAACTGTAGCTATTTACAAAGTTCACATATCCAGGTGGCGATTTATGATGATCGGTTGGAGATCACCTCTCCGGGCGGTTTGATGCCAGGTGTGACATTGGATAAAATGAGAGAGGGATACTCTAAAATTCGAAATCGTGCATTGGCACATGCTTTTTCATACATGAATCTGATTGAAGCATGGGGCAGTGGGATTCCGAAATTGTTGGAGGCGATGAAAGAGTATGGACTGCGGGAGCCAGAGTTTCAGGATTTAGAGATCGGGTTCCGTATTAATCTTTATCGGAATACGGAAGATACAGTGATAAGATGTGCGGAAGAAAATATCCAAAGTGGCACCCAAGCTACCCAAGGTAATACCCAAGCCACCCAAAGTACCACCCAAACTGTGCAGGACACCACCCAAACTGTGCATGACACCACCCAAACTGCGCGGGATACCACCCAAACCACCAAAGATACCACCCAAACTACCACCCAAACGAAACTAAGCCAAGAGGCCAAAACTATTTTGCAGATAATAAGCCAGAATCCAGACATGACTCAGAAAGAGATTGCAGAAAAATTAGGTTGGAAAATCAACAGGGTAAAATATCATGTAAATAGGATGAGGCAACAGAACATTATCAAACGTGTCGGTACCAGCCATAAAGGACATTGGGAAGTAGTATAAGAGGGGAGGCCAGCTCCCCATCTGTCACAATATTCCCCGATTCTCCTCAAATTGCAGAAATTTTCCCAACCTCTATATTTCTACTTGAAACCGGAAACACCATATGCTAAAATTGGAAAGAATAAGGTGTTGTAGAAACACAACTACATCGGAGGAGGAAACTATGATCAGTCAGCTCATACAGAAGATTCAGAAGACAAAGGCACCGATCTGCGTCGGTCTTGACCCTATGTTAGGTTATATTCCGAACCATATTGTCCAGAGAGCATTTAAGGACTTCGGCGAGACCATGGAAGGAGCTGCCGAGGCTGTATGGCAGTTTAACAAAGAAATTATTGATAACACTTATGATTTGATTCCCTCAGTGAAACCGCAGATTGCAATGTATGAGCAGTTTGGCATTGAGGGTCTTAAAATATATGCCCGCACCATCGAGTACTGCCAGAACAAGGGACTCCTTGTGATCGGAGATGTAAAGAGAGGCGATATCGGATCCACTTCCTCCGCATATGCAGTTGGACATATCGGAAGTGTAAAAGTCGGAAGCAATGTATGCCGCGGCTTCAATACAGATTTTATCACCGTAAACCCGTACCTCGGAACAGACGGAATCAAACCGTTCGTCAATGTCTGCAACGATGAGGACAGAGGCCTTTTCGTTCTCGTTAAGACATCCAACCCGTCCAGCGGTGAGTTCCAGGACCGCCTTGTAGACGGAAGACCGCTCTACGAGTTAGTCGCAGAGAAGGTCGTTGAGTGGGGCGAAGCAAGCATGGACGGCGATTACAGCAACGTAGGCGCTGTTGTGGGCGCTACATATCCGGAGATGAGCAAGATCTTAAGAAAGCTCATGCCGAAGACATACTTCCTTGTACCGGGCTACGGCGCACAGGGCGGTACCGCGAAAGACTTAATGCACTGTTTCAACGAGGATGGTCTCGGGGCTGTCGTAAACTCCTCCAGAGGAATCATCGCTGCGTATAAGCAGGAGAAATACGCAAAGTTCGGTCCGGAACATTTCGCAGAGGCATCCAGACAGGCCGTTGTGGATATGATCGCGGATATCAACTCCGTATTATAATAGTACATTGAAAATTTATCAGCCATGGCGTATGTCCGTGGCTGATGTGTTGTAACCATATAAAAACAGTGTTCCGGAAAGCTGGAAAAGCACCGGAATACTGATAGTAAACCACCAGGAGGAAACCATGGCACAGAAAAAAGTAAACGCTGTGATCCACAGCCAGGAAAAACTGGCGGAGGGAATCTACAGCATGTGGCTTGACGCGCCGGAGATGGCAGCGGCAGCCGTTCCGGGACAGTTTATCGCTGTTTACACCAATGACCAGTCAAAGCTTCTGCCGCGTCCGATCAGTATCTGTGAGGCGGACAAGGAGAATGGAAGACTTCGGATCGTTTACCGTATCGCGGGAGCCGGAACAAAGGAATTTTCCGCGTATAAGGAAGGCGATACCCTCGATATTATGGGACCGTTGGGAAATGGATTCCCCTTAAAGAAGAAAAAAGCATTCCTGATCGGCGGCGGAATCGGAATCCCGCCGATGTTAGAGCTTGCTAAGAACCTTGACTGCGAGAAGACAGCAGTCATCGGTTACAGAGATAAAGAGACTTTCCTCGCGGACGAGCTTCGCAAATACGCCGATGTCGTGATCGCGACAGAGGATGGAAGTGTCGGAACAAAGGGAAATGTCATCGACGCGATCCGCGCGGAGAAGCTTACCGCGGATATTATCTACGCATGCGGACCAACTCCGATGTTGAAGGCATTAAAGACCTACGCAATGGAGAACGGGATCGAGTGTTATATCTCTCTGGAAGAAAAGATGGCATGCGGAATCGGTGCCTGTCTTGGCTGTGTATGCCACAGCAAGGACATTGATGAGCACAGTAACGTGAGAAACAAGAGAATCTGCAAGGATGGTCCGGTATTCCGCGCTGAAGAGGTAGAACTTCTGACTCCGGATGAGCAGCGCGAGCGCATCGCCTCCGGCATCATGATCAAGAAGGAGGGGCAGGCATGAATACAAAAGTAACACTTGCCGGTGTAGAGTTAAAGAACCCGGTGATGACCTGTTCCGGTACCTTTGGTTCCGGTATGGAATACGGCGAGATGATCGATCTTGACCGTCTCGGCGCTGTTGTAACAAAAGGAATTGCAAACGTGCCGTGGCCGGGAAATCCGACCCCGCGAGTGACGGAAGTTTACGGCGGAATGTTAAATGCTATCGGTCTTCAGGGACCGGGCGTCGACGTGTTCATGAAGCGCGACGTTCCGTTCTTAAGACAGCATGACACAAAGATCATCGTTAATGTCTGCGGAAAGTCCGAGAGCGACTATGTGGATGTTGTGGAGCGTCTCGCTGACGCTGACGTGGATATGCTCGAGATCAATATCTCCTGCCCGAACGTAAAAGAGGGCGGAATCGCATTCGGCCAGGATCCGAAATGCGCGGAACAGATCACAAAGGCGGTAAAGAAGGTCGCAAAGCAGCCGGTGATCATGAAGCTCTCCCCGAATGTTACGGATATCGCTGAGATGGCGAGAGCCGTTGAGGCAGGCGGTGCGGATGTGGTATCTCTGATCAACACCATCACGGGAATGAAGATCGATATCAACAAGCGTACATTCGCCCTGGCAAACAAGACCGGCGGTATGTCCGGCCCGGCGATCAAACCGGTGGCTGTCCGCATGGTATATCAGGTCGCAAACGCTGTGAAGATCCCGGTGATCGGAATGGGCGGCATTATGACGGCTGAGGACGCGCTGGAGTTCATCCTCGCAGGTGCGACAGCAGTGTCCATCGGAACCGCGAATTTCATCAACCCGGATACGACGATCCAGGTGATCGAGGGCATCGAGGCGTACATGAAGAAGTACGGTGTGGAAGATATCCACGAGTTAATTGGTGCTGTGCACTAAGAATATTATTTTGAAAGGAAGTTTTTAGGTCATGGAAAAGTACAAGCAGGAATTTATTGAATTCATGGTTGATTGCGGCGTATTAAAATTTGGAGATTTCGTAACAAAGAGCGGAAGAAAGACACCGTTTTTCGTAAACACAGGCTTCTACCGCACAGGCGCCCAGCTCAGAAAGCTCGGCGAGTACTACGCGAAGGCAATCAATGATACATTCGGAACAGACTTCGATGTTCTCTTTGGACCGGCTTACAAGGGAATCCCGCTGACCGTTGCAACAAGCATGGCGATCAGCGAGCACTTCGGCGCGGACATCAAGTACTGCTCCAACAGAAAAGAAGTAAAAGACCACGGTGACAAGGGAATCCTTCTCGGCAGCCCGATCGCTGACGGTGACAAGGTCGTTATCATCGAGGACGTGACAACAGCGGGTACATCCATCGAGGAGACACTTCCGATCATCAAGGCGCAGGGCGATGTCGATGTTCTCGGCCTTGTTGTATCCGTAGACCGCTGCGAGAGAGGTAAAGGCGAGAAGTCCGCTCTTACCGAGATCCAGGAGAAATACGGTTTCCGCACAACAGCGATCGTAACCATGAAGGAAGTAGTTGAACACCTTTACAACAAAGAGTACAAGGGAAAAGTTATCATCGACGACACATTAAAAGCAGCGATCGACGCATACTATGAGCAGTATGGCGTAAAATAAGAAGGAGCGGTTTTATGGAAAAAATTTATAAGACCATGAGAAACACAGGGGCAGCGAGCATCGCGGTTGGAGTTATCGTTGCCTCTGTTGGACTTGCTGCCGGAATCATCGCGATCGTGAACGGGGCACTGCTTCTTAAGAGAAAATCTGAGATTACGTTTTAATCGGATCAGGGCGGTTTTAACGCGGCTGTGAAAACAAAAAGAGCGGTGAAGCATGCCTGAAAAGTGAAATGAACGGAGTGGGAGATGTGGCCTTTATGGCGGCATCTCCTTTCCTGCTTAAAAATTCGGAGAGTATCCGGAGAGAAGGACCACGAAACAGGCCCCCCTGTTTTGGTGGGAATGGAGAATTTTGAAAATGAAAAAACACAGACATCGGATTCTCGGGGCGGTTCTTTTCGTCCTGTATCTGGTTCTGCTGACATATTTCCTGTTTTTCGCCGAAGAAATGGGGCGCAGCCCCGACGCGAGGGCCGAATATTCCTACAACCTGACCCTTTTTAAAGAGATTCGGCGCTTTCTTTTATACAGGAACATTCTTGGCTGGCGCGCGGTGTTCTTGAATATTTTCGGCAACGTGCTGGCATTTATGCCCTTTGGCTTTTTTCTGCCGGTCATCTGGGTGCGGACGAGACACTGGTATATCACAGTACTCTTAAGCTTTGCCATGAGTCTTCTTGTGGAGACGATGCAGCTTGTCGGCAAAGTCGGAAGCTTTGATGTGGATGACCTGCTCTTAAATACCATCGGTGGTTTTGCCGGGTATATTATTTTTGTCCTTGCGAGAGGCGTTTGGGAGAGATACAGTGGAACGAATCGGAAATAAAGTATCGTATATAAAAAAGCCGTTTGCAAAGAATAGTTTTGTGGCGGCAGGGCTCGCAGCGGCGGCACTTGTCTTTTATGCCGCCGCCATCAGCTTTTCGTACTATACCCAGGGGAATGCACCGCTTGCGGCTGCGGCTCTGGGTTTTTGCAGTATTATCATTGCGGTGTCATCGGTGGTCTATGGTGTATTTGCCATGATGGAGAAAGAGAAGAATTATCTTCTGGCGAAGATCAGCCTTGCGGCGGCGGGGATCCTGCTGCTGGTGTGGGTACTGATGATCGTGTTTGCGCTGTAAAGATGACAGGGCGGAACCGGGAACAGCGGTCCGGAGCGCATCTTTTTCAGGTGCGGAAAATGAACGTGAAATGGAGGCATGACACATGGAACAAGATCTGATCAGAGAGCGCTATGACCTTTCCATGGCGCGGATCCAGGAAATTCTGACGGAAGAGACGGTACCAGAAAACTACCGGGATTATTTTAGAAAAGTGACAGAGTTCATTATCCAGTGCGGCGAGGTCTTAAAGGCGAAAGAGGACGGAAGCCTGGATCAGATGACACTGGAAGAGGGAAGAACGTTAAACCATAAGCTTTATGCGGATGTTCTTCCTGAAAACTATGAGACAAGCTATACGAATCCGGCTTACGCGGTGAAGACACTGGGGGAGGAGTACGGAAAGCTTCTTTCCTATCTCTATGCGGAGATCCGCGGGGATATCATTTACGCGTTTGAGGGACGTGTTCTGGATCTCGTGATCGGAAACGAGGCACTGATCGAGATCTACAATCTCTTTGAGGGCGAGACACTTCCGGCAGCGAAGGAGATCAAGGACGTGCTCTACTGGAGCGCCAGCGACTACTGTGATGTGACTCTGACTTACCGTGTACAGGAAGGCGTGGATCCAAAGCTTGACTTCGCGAAAAAGATCATCATGGAGAGTGACCTTTCCGATCTCTCGTATCTCTACCGGTTCGGTGCGTATATTTCCCCGGAAGAGGAGAAGACAGCGGCGTTCTTAAACAGCCTGCCGGAGGAAGAGATCAGGAAGATGGCAGATACCTATACTGACGGATATATCCGTGGATTTGAGGTCATGGGCCGGGATCTTTCGAAGAAGAAGACGGTGTCAGTGCGTTATCCGATCGGTTTTGAACGCATGGTACGTCAGGCAGTAAAAAATTTCGAGGCAGCGGGGCTTTCGGTGATCTTTTGCAGAAGTGCTGTGGGCAGCATCAACCGGAATCCGGCAGGACACGGCGGATACGCATCCTCTTCCCCGAACAGACAGTATGATTATGACCATCGTTATGACAGCGCAGTCTATATGGATAAGGCGTTCCGTGACCGGAAGATTGGTGTCTTAAAGACGGCCTACGAGCAGTATAAAGAGGACGCAGCCGCTTACGCGGGACCGGCGGTCATCGAGACCTTCGGCGAGCCGGGCTTTGAGCCAGTGAATAAGCCGGAGGCATGGGCGTTTACGGAGAAACAGCAGAACCTTTATCTGGAGTACAGGAATCTCTCTATGCCGGTGGTGAACGAATATATTCCGGGGGATGAGACGAGCTTTACGATCATCGCGTTCCCGGTTCCGGCAATCGGGGAACTGTTCCCGGAGATCTTTAAGGAGACGATCCGGATCAACACCCTGGATTACGAACTTTACCGTGACATGCAGCAGAAGATTATCGATGTTCTCGATACGGCGGAGTATGTGGAGATCACCGGAAAAGGGGAGAACCAGACGAACATGCAGGTCCAGCTGGCTGCGATTTCCAACCCGGAAAAGCAGACGAAGTTTGAGAACTGTGTGGCGGACGTAAATATTCCGCTTGGCGAGGTGTTCACTTCCCCGAAGCTTGCGGGAACGAACGGAATCTTAAATGTGGGAACGGTTTATATCGGAGATATCCAGTACCGGAATCTCCGCATGGAATTCAAGGACGGCCGTGTGGTTTCAGCGGTATGCGATAACTTCGTGGAAAATGGAGTGATCGATCAGGAAGCCGGACACCGTCTCATCGTGCAGGGAATCATGAACGGTCATGAGATGCTGCCCCTCGGCGAGTTTGCCATCGGAACGAACACGACGGCCTACGCCATGGCGGAGAAGTTTGGAATTCTGGACCGTCTGCCGATCCTTATCGTCGAGAAGATGGGACCGCACTTTGCAGTTGGCGACACCTGCTACAGCTGGTCTGAGGACAGCCCGATGTACAATCCGGACGGCAAGGAGATGATCGCGAGAGACAACGAAGTTTCTATATTAAGGAAGGAAGATGTCTCGAAGGCGTACTTCGGCGTCCACACGGATATCACGATCCCATATAAGGAGCTGGAGAGAATTTCCGCAGTCCATACAGACGGAACGAAGACAGATATCATTCTGGACGGAAGGTTTGTTCTGGCGGGGCTGGATGAATTGAATAGGCCGCTGGATGAAAAATAAGAAAAAGTTGTAACTGTGAAGATACAGAATCGTTACAAAAAGTTTTATCAGACTGCAAAACCGGAATAGCATAGAGAAAATTATGAACACAGTGGTTATGCAGCTGATGACAGGACACCCTGAAATATGTAATTCATTTATGTATTTCAGGGTGTTTTTACATAATTACACTGAGTGTGGACACTTGTGATCCCAGGAAAAGCCGCTGACAGACCGATGGATGGGAAGAATATTATATTTTGCAGTATCACATCACTGCATGAAGTTGGCAGAATCTACGGATTCCTACTTGACGCGCATAAAAAAACCTTGTATTATGATTGATAAGGAAATATTGTTACTAAAAAGCTATTTATTAGAATGACTTATCAATAATCGTTACACTCATAAGGAGAAAAAACAATGGCAAAAGTTGGAATTGTAATGGGCAGTGACTCTGATATGCCGATCATGGCACAGGCTGCCGAGGTACTGGAACAGTTTGGTATTGATTTTGAAATGACGATCATTTCCGCTCACAGAGAGCCGGATACATTTTTCGAGTACGCGAAGAGCGCCGAGAGCAAAGGCATGAAGGTCATTATCGCCGGTGCAGGCAAGGCAGCTCACCTTCCGGGTATGTGCGCAGCGATCTTCCCGCTTCCGGTCATCGGAATCCCGATGAAGACTTCTGACTTAGGCGGCGTGGATTCCCTCTATTCTATCGTACAGATGCCGTCCGGAATCCCGGTAGCGACCGTAGCTATCAACGGAGGAAAGAACGCCGGAATCCTTGCGGCAAAGATCCTTGCGGCATCCGATCCGGAACTCCTTGAAAAATTAAAAGCTTATTCCGAGAAGATGAAGACGGAAGTTGAGAGCAAGGCTGAGAAGCTCGACAAGATCGGATACAAAGAGTATCTTGCTTCCATGAAAAAATGACAAGTAACAGAGATATTAAAAACAGAGTTCCCGCAGACAGAAAGGTGAGTAGCTGCCGGGCATTGTGTTTCCAGCAGGGTCTGATGAAGACACAGTGTAAACTCATATAAGCATAAAAAATATAGAAATCGGGACATGATTGCGCATGCAACATGCAGAATGCACAGAGAATGTCCGAGAACATAAGATTCTCCAGGAGGAAATACATATGGATTACAAGAAAGCCGGAGTTGATATCGAGGCTGGTTACAAGTCTGTAGAACTGATGAAAGAGCATGTTAAGAAGACCATGCGTGAGGAAGTTTTAGGAGGTCTTGGCGGATTTTCCGGTGCATTCTCCCTCGCAAAGATCAAAGATATGGAGGAGCCGGTCCTTCTTTCCGGTACTGACGGATGTGGAACAAAGGTGAAACTTGCGATGATCATGGACAAGCATGACACCATCGGTATCGACGCAGTTGCCATGTGTGTCAACGATATCGCGTGTGCAGGCGGTGAGCCGTTATTCTTCTTAGACTATATTGCATGCGGCAAGAACTATCCGGAAAAGATCGCGGATATCGTAAAAGGTGTTGCGGAAGGCTGTCTCCAGTCTGAAGCTGCCCTGATCGGCGGTGAGACCGCAGAGCATCCGGGTCTTATGGCAGAGGATGAGTATGACCTTGCAGGTTTCTCCGTTGGCGTCTGCGATAAAAAGGATATGATCACAGGCGAGAATCTTCAGCCGGGTGATGTGCTGATCGGAATGGCTTCCACAGGCGTTCACTCCAACGGTTTCTCTCTTGTCCGCAGGGTATTTGAGAAAGAGATGACTGCGGAGGGCTTAAATACATATTACGACGAGCTTGGGAAGACTCTTGGTGAGACACTTCTCGCTCCGACAAGAATCTATGTGAAAGCTTTAAAGAACGTGAAAAAAGCAGGCGTTACCGTAAAGGCATGCAGCCATATCACAGGCGGCGGCTTCTACGAGAATGTTCCGCGTATGTTAAAGGATGGCGTCCGCGCTGTGATTCATAAAGACAGCTACCAGATCCCGCCGATCTTCCCGCTGATGCAGAAAAAGGGCGAGATCGATGAGAAGATCATGTACAATACCTTCAACATGGGAATCGGCATGGTCGCTGCAGTCGCTGAGGAAGATGTCCGCACAACGATGGCAGCCATGAAGGCAGCAGGAGATATCCCGTACATCATCGGATCCATCGAGGCAGGAGAAAAGGGAGTGACCTTATGTTAAGAGTCGGCGTTCTTGTTTCCGGCGGAGGAACGAATCTTCAGGCGATCTTGGATGCCATCGACGCGGGAACGATCCGCAATGCGAAGGTAGAGGTCGTCATCAGCAACAACGCAGGCGCGTTTGCTTTGGAGCGCGCGAAAAAGCATGGGATTCCGGCTGAGTGTCTTTCCCCGAAGGATTTTGCGTCCAGGGAGGAGTTCAATGAGGCACTGGTTGCTAAAATCGATTCCTATGAGCTGGACCTCATCGTGCTGGCAGGATATCTCGTGAAGATCCCGGCAGCCATGATCGAAAAATACAGAGATAAGATCATCAATATCCACCCGTCTTTGATTCCGTCCTTCTGCGGTGTCGGCTTCTACGGATTGAAGGTCCATGAGGCTGCTCTTCGGAGAGGTGTAAAGATCACCGGTGCGACGGTACATTTTGTGGACGAGGGAATGGATTCCGGTCCGATCATCTTACAGAAGGCTGTTGAAGTGGAAAAAGGTGACACGCCGGAGGTCCTTCAGCGCCGCGTCATGGAACAGGCAGAGTGGAAGATCCTGCCGAAGGCCATCGACATGATCGCAAACGGAGAGATCTAATACAGGATAGAAGACAGCCGTTCCTGGCTGCGCGGGGCGTATACAGGAACGGCTTCACTGATAAGCAGGAGGAAAAACGAATGAAGGTTTTAATCGTTGGCAGCGGCGGAAGAGAGCATGCGATCGCATGGAAGGTCGCACAGAGCAAGAAGGTCGATAAGATCTACTGTGCACCGGGCAATGCAGGTATTTCTGAAGTAGCGGAGTGCGTGCCGATCGGTGCCATGGAATTTGATAAATTAGTTGCTTTCGCGAAAGAAAAAGAGATCGATCTTACCGTGATCGGTATGGACGATCCGCTTGTAGGCGGAATCGTTGATGTCTTCGAGAAAGAGGGACTCCGTGTATTCGGACCGAGAAAGAACGCGGCGATCCTCGAGGGTTCCAAGGCATTCTCCAAGGACCTTATGAAGAAGTACAATATCCCGACAGCGGCTTATGAGACATTTACAGACCCGGAAAAGGCGCTGGAGTATCTTGAGACCGCAAAGATGCCGATCGTACTGAAGGCAGACGGTCTTGCGCTTGGAAAGGGCGTTCTGATCTGCCAGACATTGGAAGAGGCAAAAGAGGGCGTTAAGACCCTGATGATGGATAAGAAGTTCGGCTCCGCGGGTGATGAGATCGTCATCGAGGAGTTTATGACAGGCCGTGAGGTATCCGTACTGTCCTTCGTGGACGGAAATATTGTGAAGATCATGAGCTCCGCCCAGGATCACAAGCGTGCGAAGGACGGCGACCAGGGCTTAAATACCGGCGGTATGGGCAACTTCTCTCCGAGCCCGTTCTACACGAAGGAAGTCGACGAGTTCTGTAAGAAATATATCTACCAGCCGACCGTTGACGCCATGAAGGCAGAGGGAAGACCGTTCAAGGGAGTTATCTTCTTCGGTCTCATGCTGACCCCGGACGGCCCGAAGGTCCTGGAGTACAACGCGAGATTCGGCGACCCGGAGGCGCAGGTCGTTCTCCCAAGACTGGAAAACGATATTGTGGACGTCTTCGAGGCATGTATCGACGGAACGCTCGATCAGGTCGACTTAAAGTTCGACAATGACCGCGCGACAGTATGTGTGATCTTAGCGTCCGACGGCTACCCGGTAGAGTATAAAAAAGGATTCCCGATCGAGGGACTTGAGAAGTTCAAGGGAAAAGACGATTACTATGTCTTCCACTCCGGCACAAAATTCAACGAAAACGGTCAGATCGTCACCAACGGCGGCCGTGTCCTCGGTGTGACCGCCACCGGAAAAGATCTGAAGGAAGCCAGAAAGAAGGCTTATGAGGCTACGGAATGGATATCATTTGAGAATAAGTATATGAGACATGATATTGGTAAGGCGATCGAAGAGGCGTAAGCCGATTGTGATGTGTGAAAAAGTATAGGAGGAAGACCTTTTGTGGAGAGATTCGTGAAGGGTCTTCCTTTTTAATATCCGGATTTTTACTGCGAATTTATGGCACGTATGTTATAATTTTATAATTGAAAGATCGTGGAAAGGGGATTCTTATGGCAAAGAAATTAGAAGAGGAATGCGGAACAAAAGTTTTGATGAATGTACCGGAAGTGGATCAGGTGGATCTTTCGGCGTTTTCTGAGGGAAAGGCGAAGGAGACGAGGAGATTTCATGAGAGTATTCCGGCGTATAACCGGACACCTCTGGTGCAACTGCGGGGGCTTGGCGGCAAGCTTGGTGTAAAAGGAATCTTTGTGAAGAACGAGGCGGAGCGGTTCGGGATGAAGGCGTTTAAGGGACTGGGCGGAACGTATGCGATGTTTCGGATCCTGTGCCGGGAGCTGGGGCTTGATCCAGGAAAGGTGGATTTTTCGGAATTTCAGAAAGCGGATGTGCGGGAAAAGACTGCGAAGTACACGTTTGTGACGGCGACGGATGGAAACCACGGAAAGGGCGTTTCCTGGGCTTCCGGGCTCTTTGGGGCACATGCTTACGTCTATATGCCGAAAGGCACCGTAAAGGCCCGTGAGGAGGCTGTACGGCAGGCTGGTCCGGCGGAGGTGACAGTCACAGACTGGAATTACGATGATACGGTAAAATACGCGAAGAAGATGAGTGAGGAGCACGGATGGTTTCTGATCCAGGATACTTCCTGGGACGGATATGAGGAGATCCCAGGCTGGATTATGGACGGGTATCTTACCATGGCGTCGGAGGCGGCGGAGCAGACCGAGGCAGCGGGAGAGATTCCGACCCATGTGTTTTTGCAGGCAGGCGTCGGCTCCATGGCGGGGGCTGTCGCGGGATATCTTGTAAACCATTACGGGGAGAAGGCACCGAAGATCATGATCGTGGAACCGGACGTGGCGGATTGTATTTTCAGATCCGGGGAAGCGGGGGAACTTTGCTCGGTGGACGGAGCGCCGGAGACCATCATGGCGGGATTAAACTGCGGAACACCGTGTAAATCTATCTGGCCAGTGTTAAAATCGGTTCCTGCGGCTTACGTTACCTGTAAAGACTATGCGGCTGCCCATGCCATGCGGGCATACGCAAAGCCGGCGGGGGATGATCCGGTGATCGTATCCGGCGAATCCGGGGCATCGACTATGGGAGCTGTACTGATGCTGTTGGAACGCCCGGAACTTGAGGCTGCGAGAAAGGCGCTGGGACTTGGAGCGGATTCCGTGATCCTGCTGATCAACACGGAAGGTGATACGGATCCGGTGTCCTATCGGAATATTGTGGAGTGCGGGGCGTATCCGTTGCCGTAAGTCTAACAACAGAGTGATCGAGGGTACGGTACACGTGCAATGTCAGTAACTGATCGAGTGGTGAAATCGCGAAATAATGAAGCACTCTCTTTACACATATCAAACTAGTGGGTATAATGGTATCTGGTCAATTGAAGTACAGACAGGATTGGAGTTAGATATGTTAAATCAGTTCTCGAGAACACAGCTCCTTTTAGGAGCGGAAAATATGGACCGTCTCGCGAAGGCAAAGGTGGCGATCTTTGGCATAGGCGGAGTCGGCGGATATGTGGCTGAAGCGCTGGCGAGAAGCGGAGTCGGCTCTTTTGTGCTGGTGGATGACGATAAGGTCTGCCTCACGAACATCAACCGACAGATCATCGCGACGAGAAAGACCATCGGACAGTACAAGGCGGAGGTCATGCGTGACCGGATCCTGGAAATCAACCCGGACGCTCAGGTGGAGGTCAGAAAGTGCTTTTACCTTCCGGAAAACGCCGACGAATTTGATTTCACGGAGTATTCCTATGTGGTGGATGCTGTGGACACCGTGACAGCAAAGCTTGAGATCATCATGAGAGCCATCAGCTGTGAGATTCCGGTCATCAGCAGCATGGGGGCAGGAAACAAGCTGGACCCGACACAGTTCCATGTGGCAGATATCTATAAGACCAGCATGTGTCCGCTTGCGAAGGTCATGCGCCGCGAGTTAAAGAAGCGCGGAGTGAAGAAATTAAAGGTGGTTTATTCCACAGAGCCGCCGGTAGAGCAGCAGGAAGACATGAGCATCAGCTGCCGGAAAAACTGTATCTGCCCGCCGGGCGCAAAGCATAAATGCACCGAGCGCCGCGCAATTCCTGGAAGTATCGCGTTTGTTCCGTCTGTTGCGGGACTGATCCTGGCGGGGGAGGTCGTGAAGGATCTCTGTGTGATGCCGCCGAAGAAAGCGGAGCAGCAGGAGAACGCGTAGTTTTCTTTGGGCCAGCATGAATTTAAACTGCATTTAGAAAGATGAAAAAGGATACCAAAGAGGTGTCCTTTTTTATTTACGCGAGCAACGAGCCAAAGTCCATGATTGAATGAGACCTTGGAGACTGCCGCAATAACTTGAGAAGCTCGCTAATATAACTGATAATTCATTCCCACATACGAGCTATTCATAAGGATTATTTGACAGCACACATTATAAACGTGTATAATAAAAACTTGTACATGCCAATTTAACAGACTGGCGCGTTTTAGTATTGAAGCTTGAAATGTACGCTTTGGGGGAGCGGGTGCCTGTCTGTCATGTTATATCGAAAAGGAGAAAATTTACTTATGGTAACAGCAGTTGTCGAAGCGGTGTACCGCTTCTTATGGGGAGACCTGTTTACGATTCCGCTGGGGAATGGAAATGGGATCGGGATCCCGCTTCTTGTTTTGCTTTTGATCCCGACGGGAGTCTATTTTACGATTCGGACAAGATTTCTTCCGATCCGCCTGTTTCCGGACATGATCCGGGCTTTGAACGGAAAGAAACAGGAGGAAGGCGGCCTGTCGCCGATCCAGACTTTGTTTGTATCCACAGCGACCCGCGTGGGAATGGGAAACCTCGTGGGAGTCGTTGCGGCGATCTCGGCAGGCGGTGCCGGTGCTGTGTTCTGGATGTGGCTGTCGGCGGCGCTTGGGGCCTCCACAGCGTTTGTGGAGGCGGCTTTAGCGCAGCTTTATAAGGAAAAGGACCCGCTCTACGGCGGTTACCACGGTGGTCCGGCTTACTATATCCACAGCTATGCGGAGAGGGTGAGAAAGAAGAAACTGAAATGTTCCGTGATCGCGGTCCTGTTTGCGCTGTCTGGTCTGATCTGCTGGGGCGGAATCAGCCAGGTCATCAGCAACTCTGTGGCGTCGGCGTTTGAGAATGCCTTCGGAATTTCGCCGCTCGTGACGACGGTAGTCCTCGTCGTGATCTCTGCGGTGATCGTTATGAGAAAGAACGCTACGGTCCGCGCCCTTGATGTGATCGTCCCGATTATGGCGGGCTGCTATTTTGTGATCACCCTGTTTATCATCGCGACACATTTGAGCAGCGTTCCTGGCGTGTTTGCGAGGATCTTTGCGGAAGCCTTCGGACTCCGCCAGATCGCGGCGGGCGGCTTTGGCGCGGTGCTCATGAACGGCGTGAAGCGCGGCCTGTTCTCCAATGAGGCTGGTTCCGGTTCCGCACCATGCGCGGCGGCTGCGGCGGATGAGAGCGATCCGGTAAAGGTCGGCCTCGTGCAGGCGCTTGGCGTATTTATCGACACCATCGTGATCTGCAGCTGCACGGCGATGATCATGCTGCTCGTCCCGGAAGAACTGACGACGGGGCTTGCGGGAATGGATCTTTTACAGAAAGTCATGAGCTACTATATGGGTGAGTTCGGTGTGGTATTTATCGCGGTGACGCTGGCGTTATTCAGCTTCTCAACGTTTCTCGGTATCCTGTTCTACGCTAGATCCAACGTTGCGTATCTGTTCGGAAATCGTTGGATTTATCAGACACTCTACAAGATCTTTGCTTTGATCATGCTGTTCGTCGGCGGACTGCAGGCGTACACGGTGGTGTGGGATCTCGGAGACGTGGGCGTTGGTCTTATGACGGTGTTTAACCTGATAGTGCTGTTTCCGCTGTCAGGGGAGGCACTGCGGGCGCTGAAGGAGTATGAGGAGAAAAAGACAAATAAGTAAGAAATAAAGTAACTGTTCTGTAGGTCTGCGCACTTGCCGCGTTGACTGTATGAGATACAGGGAGAAGGCGCTGAACAGTTACGAAATAAAGAAAAAAGATCTGTCAGGATACCGAAGATAGTTTCGTACGGTATGCTGGCGGATCTTTTTTATGGACTTTTCCTGGGAAAAACTAACCGCGGATTCTTGCATGGACTCCGGAAGTGAGATCCGGATGGCGCAGACCGCAGATCCGCTTTTCGGTTCCGCCGCCGATAAATACACGCTTCCAGACGTCCTGGTTTAATTCATCATCGTGGACATACACTTCGATATCGCTCATCGTCGGAAGAGGATCGCCGCCGAGCGTGAAGTTTCCGGCCGCATCCTGGAGCAGAATTCCTTCCTTCACGATATTCTTCTGCATGTAGGAAGAGACGAACTGCGCGGAGGAGAGGTGGGTGACAAGTTCTAACATCAGGTCTATTTTCAAGCTGTCCTCAGCGGACATTTTCGTCTTATTCAGTGCGTCCGTGAGCTGTGATTCATATTTTCCGAGAAAACTGCTGCACGCAGATTCCAGCTCGGAGAGATCCTGTTTTAATTCTTTTGTGATTTCCATAAATAAATCCTCCTTTGAAAAGTTGTATATTTAAGAGATCTGCTCCTGTGGTGCGGCAGCAGGATCATATTATTTTGGTTTGATAATGCATACCAATAAAATCTTCTTGTGACATCCAGTGAATGTCATGACTGTTTCAATAATAACATATATTGTTTGGAGTGACAATTAGTGAATGCCAAACAAGGAGTGTTATTATATGTACAAAAACAAGTCAATATCCGGCAGGAACAATATCTGCGGGATCAAGATCCGTGAACTTCGCAGCAGGATGAACGATGTTTCACAGAAACGACTGGCGGATATGCTTCAGCTTCTCGGTCTGGACCTTGATAAGAACGCGATCCAGAGGATTGAGAGCGGAAAGAGGTTTGTGACCGATATTGAACTGAGATACTTCGCAAAAGTCTTAAATGTCAGTTATGAGGAGCTTTTGAGTGAGGACACTCCTGAGGCAGATTAAAGATTCCTGAGTAACAGGTTCCCGCGAAGGTATCTGCCCGTGCCACATGCCGCCTTTTTGCGGAAAAGTCATCTTTGTCCTGGACCAGATAGGCAATCTCGTAAGGAAGGCTGTCATCGAAGATACGGTGGTAAGCGACACTTCCGTCCTCATGGACCAGAAGCCTTTCCAACGGAACCTTGAACAGCTCACCGAGGACCAGCATATTCGGAAGAGAGGGGAGCGATTCCCCGCGAAGCCACTTATAGATCGACTGGGGACTGTCCAGTTCCAGTGCATCCTGGAGATCGCGGACTGTCATCTTTCTTTTTAACATTTCATCCCGGATCTTTTTTCCGGTCAGCGTTTTCGATAATTCTTTCATACATCATCCTCCAAATTTCCAATCAGGGCAGACTGATGTCAGCTGTCGGCCATTAAAAAATGTTTCTGACAGCGGGTAATGTTAAGTATTCTTGTAACTGTTCAGTAGGTCTGCGCACTTGCTGCACTGACCGTAAGAAAACATAGGCTGGAAGGCAAAAATCCCATCAGCGAAGCTGATCTGGAATGGATTTTTGCACGTAGCTATGAAGGTACTGAATAGTTACGTATTCATTAATTTTCATAGGGAAACGGACGACGGATCCTTGTCGCCGGTATATGAGACTTAGAACCTCTGTTTTGTAAGTAGCTATATCATACTATAAAATTCGCGGTTTGTCTTGAACTAAAAGGTTAAAATCACATATTTTTTGAAAAAATTTTATAAGAAAATGCTGACGGACAGAAATGCAGATCATCGGAGAATGCGAAAAGACGAGGAATGATTTTGAACTTCGGAAAAGAGGTAATAACAAAAAGGCATGTAAACTTAAGTCTGGCAAAGCCGTTTCATACACGGAAATAACCGGGAAAAACGACCTGTCAGGACGTAAGCCTACATGTCTGAAAAATTCGATTCTTTAATTAAAAAACTATTTTCCCTGCTGTGCTTTCAACGGAATGATCTCCTTACGGTACACATGGACAAGGCACACACCGCTGAAGATGATCGCGAAAGCTTCGGCGATCGGGAAGGCAAACCACACGGTGTGAAGACCACCGATCCTTGCGAAGATAAATGCCACCGGCAGAAGAACGACAAGCTGACGGAACACGGAGATCCATAAACTCAGCATTCCATGTCCAAGTGCCTGGAACAGGGAAGTACAGACGATGGAGCAGCCCGCAAACAGGAAGCTGATGGAGATGATCCGGAGTGCCGGAATGCCGATGGAGAGCATCGTATCGGAGGCGCTGAAGATCATTAAAAGCTTATCCGGCATGAGCTGGAAGACAGCGAAGCCGCACAGCATGATCGTTGTAGCGTACACAGCGGCCAGCTTTATGGTTCCCATAATTCGGTCCGGTTTTCCGGCACCGTAGTTGTAGGCGATGATCGGAACGGTTCCGTTGTTTAAACCGAAGACCGGCATGAACACGAAGCTCTGGAGCTTGAAGTAGACACCGAATACAGCTGTCGCCGTGGAAGAAAAAGCGATAAGGATCTTGTTGATTCCAAAGGTCATGATACTTCCGATGGATGCCATGATGATGGACGGAACGCCCACCGCGTAAATGTGGCGGATGATCTCACCGTTGGGCTTAAAGCTCCTGAGGGAGATCGTGATCTCGTGGTTTTTCGTCTTATTTAAGTAAAAACCGAGGCCGAAGGCGATGATCTGTCCGAAAACAGTGGCGCCTGCGGCACCGGCGATCCCGAGAGCCGGTGCTCCGAAGTAACCGAAGATCAGGATCGGGTCCAGGACGATGTTGATGATGGCGCCGAGTCCCTGGGTGTACATGGAGTAAATCGTTTTTCCGGTAGACTGTAAGAGACGCTCACATGCGATCTCCATAAAGAGTCCGAAGGAAGCGATCGTGCAGACTCTCAAATAAGTAGTTCCGAGATCCACAATCTCCTCGATATCGGTCTGGAGACGGAAGAACTGTCTCGCAAAGAAGAGACCGAAGAGCGCGAATACGATGTAGCTCATAGCCGCCAGGAACAGCGCGTGGTCCGCGATCCTGTTGGCGCGATCAAAGTTCTTTTCGCCGAGATTTCTTGAGAGGGCAGCATTGACACCGACGCCGGTTCCGGTCGCCACGGCGATCATCAGGTTCTGCGCCGGGAACGCCAGGGATACGGCGGTCAGGGCATTCTCGCTTAACTGCGCGACGAACATACTGTCCACAATGTTATAGAGTGCCTGGACGAGCATCGAGACCATCATTGGTACGGACATGGAGATCAGAAGCCGGTTTAGCGGCATGACGCCCATTTTGTTTTCTGTTGCCATTTGGGTAACTCCTTTCGTAAAACATAGATAACCGTGAAGAAATTTCACGGTTACAAATAAACATACATTCTCCCTTTGTGAAGGGACACTGAATGGCATTATAAGGCAAATGAACATGTTCGTCAACCGAAACAGGGAAACATATGGCGGAGTTTCTTTGAGGGACTGTGCAGAGCGGAAGGTTTTGATGGATTGACAAAAATGAATGCCCGTCGTATCATGGAAATGATGTGAAAATTTTAAGGTTTTACCGGTCCGGCAGCAGAAACTGAGAGGTGCTGCGGGGAGGCAGAAACTTATGTCAACGAATAAGGAGTATAGGAATGATCCAGAATATCAACCCGCATAAATTTGACCTGACCTACGGACAGCCGAAGGCGCAGGATGAGGACTTTGTCCTTTATATAAAGAAGAGTAAGACACTATTAAGAAAAGTGGACGAGGAAAATCACGAGATTCCGAAGTTTTCTGATTTCCCGGAGGACAAAGAGCTGCTGAAAGAAAGCGCGTATTATCTGTTCGCCATCGATGGAAATCATTATTACTATGTGACGAAGATGCCGAGATATGATGCCGATGTCTATGAACTCTGTTCGACAGCGGCGTACAGAAAGATGCATCCGATGTATCAGGCTTTCGCGGGAATCACGGCGACACAGATTCATCGCTTTAAAGAGAGCAGAAAGTACTGCGGATGCTGTGGTCATCTGATGGAGAACAGCAAGACTGAGCGTGCGTTAGTGTGCCCGGAGTGCGGACAGACGGAGTATCCGAAGATCTCTCCGGCTGTCATCGTTGCAATCTCCGACGGGGACAGACTTTTAATGTCCAGATACCGCGTGAACAACAACCCGTACCGCGGATACGCGCTGATCGCCGGTTTCGTGGAGATCGGGGAGAGCTTTGAGGAGACGATCCACCGTGAGGTCATGGAGGAGGTCGGACTGAAGGTCAAGAACATCCGCTATTATAAGAGCCAGCCATGGGCATTCTCTGACACGGAGATGATCGGATTTTTTGCGGAGTTAGACGGACCGGATAAGATCAAGCTTCAGGAGGATGAACTCTCTGAGGCGGGATGGTACCACCGCGACGAGATCCCGGATGAGACGATGATGAACAGCATCGGAAGTGAGCTTAAGATGGTGTTTAAGTATGGAAGTCTTGAGAAGTTTTATGAGGTGACTGGGTATAAGGACCAGAATTAGGGATTTGGTTTGTAAAAACGCGTGCGGAGACTGCGCCTGGAGGAGTGGTTGAGCGTACATAAGAAAAATGAGAGTAACTGTTCAGTAGGTCTGCGCACTTGCTGCGCTGACCGTAAGAAAACCTAGGCAAAAAGGCAAAAATCCATCGGCGTAGCTGATTTGGAATGGATTTTTGCATGTAACTGTGAAGGTACTGAACAGTTACAAATGAGAAACTAAAAAGAGCCGGGAACTGGATTTTGTAATTGATCGGAATTCAGTTCCCGGCTCTTTTTTGCGGGCGATTCGTACTTATATTGTTTGTTTGCCAATTCTGGGAAGATCGGTATTAAAAATGCCCGCGATTGTCAGATCATGCTTTGTGGAATGTCCGGGAGAAATCCATGAATTCTCTCAGGGTATCCGGCATATCCTGAGGATGGCAGCAGAAGCCGATGACGCGTTTCGGGATCGGGATATCTAACGGGATCTCAATGAGTGTACCGTTTTTCAGGTCATCCTCGACGAAATCTTTGATGACGCAGCCGATTCCGAGTCCGATCCGGGAGAATTCGATGAGGAGTTCCATGTCGGTGGTCTCCAGGATCTGGTTGATCTCGATCTGGTTGTCAGCCAGGTAGGCGTCCACATGTTTCCGGCTCATATTGGAGCGGTTTAAGAGCATGATATTTCCGGTTTTAAAAATATCGGTGTCATTGCCCTCTCTCAGATGGAGGTTTTCCAGATAGGCCGGAGTACAGACGAATGCATCGCTGATTTCCATTACCGGCTGGAAGTGGAGGCCTTTTTTGCTTTTTGGTTCCGCCACGAGTCCGATATCGATCTTTCTGGCATCCAGCATGTCGAGGGTCTGGTAGGTGGACTGGCTCTCGATGGCGATGTTTACGTGCGGGTATTTTCCGATGAATCCTTTTAAGTAGGGGAGAAGGACGTATTTGCACAGGGTGTTGCTGACACCGATCTTCAAGTTCCCGATATGGAAATCATGGATCCGCTTCAGTTCGCGTTCGCCGCGGCCGATGGAGTCGAAGGCGGTGTTCACATGCTGGAAGAGGATCGCGCCTTCTCTTGTTAGTTGGACGCCGCGGGAGTTTCGGCTGAAGAGTTTGATGCCGAGGCTTTCTTCAAGTTTGCTGATGGCTTTGCTGATGGCAGGCTGGCTGATGTAGAGTTCTTTGGCGGCGCGGGAGATGTTGCCGCAGCGGGCTACTTCGTAGAAGATTTTGTATTGTGACAGGTGCTGTTCCATAAAAATACTGCCGTCCGGGTGGGACCGCAGGAGTATAACCCCCTTTCATATGTGGTATTCGTATTATTTATGTCTATTATATAGAATGGGGGTGGGGAATGTCAATATGAAATGTGCGGGGGATTGGCTAAAGGGTACGTGCTGGCCTGGGTCCGGCTCCGGGTACTCGGGATTTCGGGGACGGTTCCTCTAAGTTTGCAGAAGAATGCTAAGGGCGGAGAAAAAGTGACACAACTCGCCTGCGGCTCAAACAAGTGTCACTTTTCCTCCAACGAATTCTCCTGCGCACTAAGAGGAAACCATGCCCCCGAAATCAGGCACCCGGATCCGGACCCAGGCCAGCGCAGGGATTGGCTGCGCGAGGGTGGCCAGCCGAGTGTATTGGCGGGATCGCAGGCGCTGCGCTGTGCGATATGGAGATTACTTTATGCAATTGCACATATGTCCAGTTCTTTCTTTAAGATGTCGTTAACAGAATCCAGGATTCCAAGATGCGTCTCGAGATCCAGGCGGTCGACGGTCATTTCGTTCTTTTTGGTGCAACCGTCTACGCTGCCGGCGGCTACGGCGAGGCGGAGAGACTCGGTCTCTTCCTCGCGGGTCGGGAGGAGATTTTTTTCAGCGAAGAGGGAGCAGAGGGCGGCGATACCAATTCCCCACCAGTTGGAGACGCCGCTGGCGAGGGTGATGTCGGCGGATTCAGCGGTGCAGATCGTTCCACCGAAGGGAACGAAATGTTCGATTACGTCGCGGTAGGTGCCCATGCCCATCTCGTTGCCGCCGTCGCCGATGGAGATGGTGGTGGCTCCGGATTTTTTTGCTTCGGAGAGAAAGAGGGCGGAGTCAGTGATCATGTCATCGAGGACTTCGCCGCGCATGCTGTGGTAGTGGCCGTTGGCGGCTTTACCGGGGCGTTCTAAGGAGATGAAGTGGGTCGGGGCGAAGGTTTTGATGCAATTTCGGATGAAGTCGTCGGTGTCTGTTTTAGGGAGCATCATGAGTTTTGCTTTTGGAGCGCGGTAGCAGACAACGTCGCTTACAATGGAAAAGGCGGGCTCATCGGTGATCACGAGGACGGAGGCGCCGAGAGCGGTCAGGGCTGCTGCAATATCAGCGGTGCCTAAGGGGCCGTCGGTTTCACCAACATAAGAGCCGTCGCTGAGTCGGACCGGAAAGCCGGTTAAGAGAATGACACGGCGGGCGTCCGCGAGCGTGTTTAAGGTTTCCTGGATCGGATTGTCCGGGAGTGCTTTTAAGAGCCCGCGGTTTCCGAAATCCTGTTTCATAATGGTATCCAGATCTTTAAAAAATGTCATGGTATTTATCCTCCCAATATGTTTGATGAGGGGGAAAACTTTTTTCGCTGCCGTGTGTATGAAAAAGCCGATATGGATCGTTTTTCGGATTTCAGGCAACAAAAAAAGCCACTGATCCCCTGTTGGAAGATTCATGGCTCTTATTTACGGAGGGAACATCCGGGCAGGAGTCCAGATAAATAAAAGAATCTGTTTTCGTTGTCTCTAGTCTAGTGGAAATGCATAGAAAAGTCAATGGAAAACGAATATATTTTGTGATATACTATGTAACGGGCGCAAAAGTAAAACAAGCGGCACCGCAGATGACATTTGTTTTTCTTGCGCTGTCAGCAAAGGTTTCGTCTGCGTGAGCGGGCAGGTCGGTTACTATGAGCAATTTCTTATATCGGGGAACAAAAAGGGGTATATTATATGGAAAACAAAAACACGATCCTTGTGGTCGGCCAGGCAAAGCCGAGCAAAGAGGACGCGATCTACAATCTCCACGGGGAGTTCTATATCAGCCTGATCGTGGAGCGTGATACGGGAAAGATCCTGGAGCTGGACTGCAACACGATCCTTGAGGTGACGAAGCAGTTCGTGGCATCCATGTTTGTGGGGAAGAGCCTGAGGACAGACGTTCCGCTGATCGAGAAGGAGATCAGGGAGCGCTATTTTGCTTTGACGCAGAAGCCATTGATCGCGTGCATGAAGGATGCGTGCAACCGGTACCTCACGGCGATCGGGGAAAACCGCGGAAAATAATTGTACAGATGCGGAAACAAGAGAATAGAATTTTTAACATTATTAAGCCGGAGTTCTCCTCCGGTTGTTTTTTTCTCGTTTTTCAAGAGACCGATTGACAATCAAAAAAATCATGATAAAGTTAGGAAGGTCGTTTTTCTAATACCCCATACAAAACGGAAAAGAATCTGAAAACAATGGACCGATTCGGGAAAATACACCATTTGATTTATCAAATACAACAATACCGGATCGCAGCACCAAGAGTATGAAAAAGGAGTACCCCACTTATGAGTTCCTGGAATGATGTTACCAAAAAGGTACGTGAAATACGGAAAAATTTTGTTGTCCGCTGTGCGATTTCCTTCGTGGCAGTTCTGGCATCTGCCCTTCTGCAGTCTTATGTAATTCTGGCCTTTATTCGTCCGGCAGGCCTTCTGTCCAGCGGATTTACGGGACTTGCGATTTTGATCGACCGAATCGCTGAACTGTATGGATTTACCGTCTCGACATCTTTGGCGCTCGTTGTTTTAAACCTGCCTGTTGCCCTGATGTGCTGCCGCAGCATCAACGTGAAATTCACGGTGTTTTCGTTGCTGCAGGTATTTTTTGCAAGCTTTTTCTTAAAAGTCTGCCATTATACTCCGCTATTTGAGGATCTGACCCTGAATGTGATTTTCGGCGGTGTGCTTTACGGACTGTCCGTTGTCCTTTCCTTAAAAGGAAACGCATCCACAGGTGGTACCGACTTTATTGCCCTCTATGTTTCCAATAAGACCGGAAAGTCCATTTGGAACTATGTGTTCATGGGAAATGTGTGTATCCTTGTAATTTTTGGACACATGTTCGGTTGGGAGTATGCAGGATATTCCATCCTGTTCCAGTTCATCTCCACAAAGATGATCTCCACCTTCCATCACCGCTATGACCGCGTGACCTTACAGATCACCACTGAGAAAGCGGAAGAGGTCATGAAGGCGTATGTCAGCAAGTATCACCACGGTATTTCCTGCGTGGACGCCATCGGCGGCTACAGCCACAAAAAAATGTACCTGCTCCACACCGTAATTTCTTCCTATGAGATCAACGATATCGTCCAGCTGATCCAGGAAGTAGATGAAAACGTGATCATAAACGTATTCAAAACAGAAGACTTCTACGGCGGATTCTACAGAGAGTCCTTGGACTAGCTTAAAATCAAAAAATATTCCCCAGAAGACATGCCCCATTATATGGGCGGTGTTTTCTGGGGATTTTTGTTTGTGAGACTATTTCTTCCAGTCACTGATGAGAGTGGTGCATGATGTTGGTAAAAAAATTTGTTTAGAAAGATTTTATGGATTAACGGATTGTCATACATCCGAAAAACCTACCGATACCAGAAGCTGTGGATGGGATTCTACTGCCTACACCTCCGTTCCAGCACTGCCACCGCCTGATACAGGATTGCGGACAGAATACAGAGGATCACGATGGACATGATCACGAGATCCAGCTTGAAGACCTGGCTGCCGTAGATGATGAGGAAGCCAAGGCCTGCCTGGGCGGAGAGAAACTCGCCGATGATGACGCCGACGAGGCAGAGACCGATGTTGACCTTCATGTTGCTGATGATAAGTGGAACAGAGCCGGGCAGCAGGACCTTTGTGAGGACATCCTTCTGTTTTCCTCCCAGCGTGTAGATCAGACGGATCTGGTCAGGATCCATGGAGAGAAAGCCGTTGTAGAGCGTTAAGATCGAGCCAAATACCGCCACAGAGACCGCCGCCGTGATGATCGTCTTCATGTTGTTGCCCAGCCATACGATGAGCAGCGGCGCGAGAGCGGACTTCGGCAGACTGTTCAATATGACAAGGTACGGTTCCAGAATCTTTGCCAGCCGCTTGCTGGACCAGAGCGCCACCGCGCCGAAGATCCCGATCCATGTCACAAGAAAAAAGCTCAAAAGCGTCTCCAAAACCGTGACTCCCGTGTGGTAAAAGATCGTCCGGTCTGCCGCCATGGAAAGAAAACAGGAGAGCACCCGGGACGGGGAACTGAAAATAAAATCGTTCAGGATCCCGA
Source organism: Clostridium sp. AF28-12 (assembly GCF_003435225.1). NCBI lineage: Bacteria > Bacillati > Bacillota > Clostridia > Eubacteriales > Clostridiaceae > Clostridium > Clostridium sp. AF28-12. Next base: position 161,876 of record NZ_QWGJ01000006.1, read on the forward strand.
TCCGGGCGCTGATCTCCCAGGAAAAAAGAAACAGGACCAGAAATAAGATCCTGCAGATGAAGATCTGCCTCCGGATCCGCCGCTCCTGCTCCAGATACCGGCACTGGGCCGGGGAGACCGCAAGATCCGCTGCCGGGATCACAGCCCGGTGCCTGCGCAGGATAAAAGAAGCGATACTATGAAATCTCATCCGGCTCACCTCCCACATTGACAGCGGTCATGAGTCCGTTTCTGGCTGCCGGTGGATTCTCATCACCGGATTCAGTTCCATTGATAATATCTGTATCTCCAGATCCGGCCCCATCGACAGTTGACGTATCATCACCATTCCCGTTCCCAAGAATCTTCCACAATTCATTAAAATAAGAAGAAAACTCCGGATAATTCCGCCGCTTCAAAGGACTCATTTCATGGTTCGGAAACCGAATCACAAGCTCCCCCTTGATCGTCCCCGGTCTGTTCGTCAGCACCAGGATCCGGTCCGCTGTGCTCACCGCCTCCGAAAGATCATGGGTGATCAGGATAGCCGTTTTCTTTCTGCTGCGGATGATCGAACTGATATCATCACAGACCGAAAGCCTCGTCTGATAATCCAGAGCAGAAAACGGCTCATCAAGAAGCAGAAGATCCGGCTCCAAAGCAAGAGTCCGGATCAAAGCAGCCCGTTGCCGCATCCCCCCGGAAAGCTCCGACGGATGCGCATCGTAAAAATACTGAAGTCCGTAAGAATCCAGAAGCTCCTTCACCCGGCTCAAATGCTTTGAATCACACTTCCTCCGCACCTCAAGCCCCAGTGAAACATTCGAAAGGATCGTCCGCCACTCAAACAAATGATCCCTCTGCAGCATGTACCCGATCCCCGAAGCCCCCTTCCCGACAGAAACCCCGTCCAAAAGAATCTCCCCCCGCTCAGGGGCCAAAAGCCCGGCAAGCAGAGAAAGCAACGTAGACTTCCCACACCCGGACGGCCCGACAATACAAAGAAACTCGCCGGAATTCACATGAAACGATATATCAGAAAGGGCCTTCGTCTCTCCCTCCATGGTATGGTAGGAATAATCCACCCCTCTAACTTCCAATTTCGGAGTCATGGATACCTCACTCAAACGTACTTACTATAAAATATGTAAAAACCTCTCATCCGTGAGCCAACCGTCAAAACAACAGCACAGTACACAACTATTATGCAGCACTGCTTATTCCTTTCTCGTCCCTCAGCACAGCCACATCCTCAACGCACAGCGCAGCGCCTGCGCTCCCGCCAGTACACAGCACAGACCAGCTTTCAGATCCTCTGAGCCCGAATCTGAAAGCTGGTCTGTGCGTACCCCCCGCCAATTCACCTCTCCCCCAAAAAACGTAAGAAAATCGCAAGAAAACCGCCAGATAAAAGACCCAAGAAAGAAACATTTCCCTGCTATACTAAATTCCAGTGTTAAAATAATCACATTTAACATAGAAAACCTCGGAAGGAACACATGAGTATGAGCAGTGAAGAAAAAATCTCACCAGAAGAATTCGACAAAGAACTGGACTCCCTACTGGCCGGAACCACAGAAAAGAAACCCAAAAACCCAAAGAGAAAAAAGATCATAATCGCCGCCGCCATTGCCATCCTCGGAATCACCGGCATCAAACTCCTGTCCGGCGGAAAAGACATGGTCCCCGTTGTGGACACTGTGACCCCAACCCGCAAAACTATCCAAAACCGCCTCACCGTCACCGGCCCCATCTCCGGAACCGACAGCGTAGACGTCGTCTCAAACCTCCACGCTGAGATCCTCGAAATTCCCGTAAAAGAAGGCGACAAAGTCACAAAAGGCCAGCCCCTGGCAGTCCTCGACGATTCCGACGTAAAAAAAGAAGCCGACATCGCCAAAAACGACTACGACCTCGCCGTGACCACCTGCGCCGAAAAAGATAAAGAAGCAAGAAACGGCTACGCCAAAGCCATCCAGGACCTGAACACCGCCCAGGCCAACTACGACCGCACAAAAGCCCTCTTTGATGGCGGCAGCGTCCCCAAAGTTGATCTTGAGACAGCGGAAAACGGTCTCCACGACGCAGAACGGGAATGCGACTCCTACACAATAAAAAACGGATCCGCCGTCGCCGATGACTCCTACCGCCTCCAGATCGAAAAAGCAAAATTCGACTACGAAAAAGCCGTAGAGCAGTTAGATAATACGATATTAAAAGCCCCTATCGATGGCACCGTCGTCCGCGTCAACACAAAAGTAGGCCGCTTTGCCGACAAAATGGAAAACGACGCCCCACTCTTCGTGATCGAAAACCTCGATAACCTGGAACTCGAGATCAAAGTCAGCGAGTACACCATCGGAAAAGTCGCCGTCGGCCAGGAAGCCGAGATCTCCGCGGACATCTTAAACGGTGAGACCGTCCACGGCGAAGTCATCTCGATCTCCCCGACCGGCGAAGAAAAAGGCGGCGGTTCCAGCGAGCGCGTCATCCCCACAAAGATCCGCGTCACAGATCAGGACACAAAACTGATCGCTGGAATCACCGCCCGCGCGTCCATTGTCCTGGAAGAATCCGAGAACGCCCTGACAGTCCCAGTCTCCGCCGTGATGGAAAAAGACGGAACGAACTACGTACAGGAGATCAGTGACGGAACCGTATCCTGGGTTCCGGTGGACATCGGTGTGGAAGGCGATGTGGAGATGGAGATCATCCCGGTGGAAGGGAGCTCCCTGGATGAAAACTCCGTCCTGATCGCGGAGCCGGGAGAGCAGTACACAGATGGAATGGCAGTCACATCATCCGGAAAACAGGGGGAATAAACAATGTTTGAAAAACTGACAAGATCCCGCTACATGACGGAAAACGTGACAGACGAGCTGATCCGCCTGGAAAACCTCGTAAAGATCTACGACACAGGCGCGATCCGGGTCATGGGACTAAAGAAAATCAACCTGGCGATCCACCGCGGCGAGTTCGTTGCGATCATGGGACACTCCGGATCGGGAAAATCTACCCTGATGAATATTTTAGGCTGCCTGGACCGCCCGACACTGGGTCACTATTACCTCGACGGGATCGACACGGCGGCCCTGTCCCCGGACGAACTCTCCGCGGTGCGGAATAAAAAGATCGGCTTCGTGTTCCAATCCTTCAACCTGATCTCCAGGACATCGGCGTTAAAAAATGTGGAGCTCCCGATGACCTACGCGAGGATCCCGAAAAGGAAAAGGACGGAGCGGGCCATGGAACTGTTGGAGTGCGTGGGGCTGGAAAAACGCGCCGGACACATGCCCAATGAGATGTCCGGCGGACAGAGACAGCGTGTTGCCATTGCGAGAGCGCTGGCGAACGAGCCGCCGCTGATCCTGGCGGATGAACCGACGGGAAATCTCGATACAGCCGCGTCCATCGAGATCATGGAGATCTTCTCGGAACTCCACAAAGCGGGAGCCACAGTGATCGTTGTCACCCACGAGGAAAATATCGCCGCCTTTACGGACCGGATCATCCACTTCTCAGATGGTCAGATCATCAAAGATGAGATCAACGAAAACCCGACAAAAGGAAGCGGTAAAGTCCACATGAAAGGTCTCTACAGACACTTCCAGAAAACAGCCGGAACAGAGAGTGGGGTGGTCGGATGCTAGGCGAAAATATGATCATGGCCTTCCATGCAATCATGGCGAACAAGATGCGCTCATTCCTGACCATGCTGGGCATTATCATCGGAATCGGTTCTGTCATATCCATCGTTTCCATCGGCGATACGATGCGCGGACTGTTCGCGGACCTCTATAAGGACGCGGGGGCCACCCAGGCGGTGGTATCCATCGGATACAATGTGGAGGATGTGCGGGACAGCGATTACTTTACCCTGGATGAACTTGATAAGATCAAGGAAGTCTTCGGGGATGAGATATCCTATATCGACAGTTACGCCAGCGTAAATTCAGAAGTCCTTGCAGGACGGACAAACATGAAATTTGACTTCCAGGGGATCGACTGGAATTTTAGCGATGTCCAGCCGGTGACCATGATTTCCGGACGTTATTTAAACGAAGGAGATATCCTTGGACGAAAGAAAAATGTGGTGATAGAGGAGGAGAGTGCCAGAAAACTTTTCGGAACGGAAAACGCGGTGGGAAAGACCTTCCGGACCACCGTCTACGGGGATACAGACATGTATACGGTAGTCGGTGTCTACAAAAAAGAGATGAGCGCCTTCCAGAAGCTTTTGTCCGGAGGTTCCGGCGATACGGGATCCGCGTATATCCCGTATACACTGCTCACGTGGCCGAATGACCAGTTCTATTACTGCCGTCTGTACGCGAAAGAGGGAACGGACATGGTAAATTTCATGTCCAGACTGACGGTGTATCTCGGGAAAATCAAGAATAGAAACGCGGGAGATTTCTATACGAGTACGGTGGCGGATGAGATGGGATCCATCGACAGCCTCATGGGCGGACTTTCCATGGCTGTGGGCGGGATCGCTGCGATCTCTCTCCTGGTGGGCGGCATCGGGATCATGAACATCATGCTGGTGTCCGTCACGGAGAGGACCCGTGAGATCGGTATCAGAAAGGCGCTCGGTGCAAGGACCCGGGATGTCCTGATTCAGTTCCTGACAGAGTCCGCGATCCTGTCCGCTCTGGGCGGAATCATCGGCGTTCTTCTCGCTGTGAGTCTCGTGACAGCGGGCGGCGCGGCGCTTGGACTCCCTGTTGTGATCAAACCTGGGATCATCCTTCTTGCGGTATCCTTTTCGGCCGTAGTCGGCATCTTCTTTGGGATTTACCCGGCGTCGAAAGCCGCAAAGGCGGATCCGATCGATGCTCTGAGATATGAATAAAGAGGAACTGCCGATCAATGGGACATATGCAAGAAACGTATTATTGGAACGGATGCTATATGGACCGGCAAAAAATCCCCGCAGGATGCGGAAAAACGATCCTGCGGGGATTTTTAAAATTTATGCCAGTGACTATTCTACAAGCGCACCATTCACGTCAACGGTGTATCCGTCCGGAGTCTCACAGTTTACCATGAGAGTGCCCTTGAAGCCATCGCCTTCCTCGTGGAAGTAGTACCACTTGCCGCTTATCTCGTGCCAGCCGGTGAAGAGAGCGCCGGTCTTAAGGTCCATGTAGTACCAGTTGCCGTCATCCTTTACCCATCCGGTCTGCATGATATTGTCATGACCGAAATAGTACCAGGTTCCATCGATCTCCAGCCAGTAATCGGTAGCTTCGAGACCTTCCGCAAAGTGATATTTGTAGGTACCGTCAGAAAGCCTCTCCCAGGCACCGCCTGCCGGGGACTTTAAACCGCGGCGGCGTCCACCGTTTGTGCTGCGTTTGTATGTGCCGGATACAACAGTTTCATCTGTTGTATCAGCAGCCTGAGCTGTGATCATGGTTCCGAGAGCCAGTGTTGCAGCGAGAGCTGCGATGCAAAATTTTTTCATAAACGTACCTCCTGGGATTTCGTCTTTTGGTACAAAAATGCACATAAAATATATGTAGATTTGTCCTTTTCATATAGATATATCCTAATATGGAAACTGGAAAGAGTCAATGGGATTTAAAGGAAATTTTCGGAGCCCTATATATGCGCAGAAAGGTATTGTCATTTTTTTTTTAGTGTGATAAAATGAGTGGCACAGTTTTTGATTCGTTTTTGCTTTATATGGAGGCAGATATGAAATATAAGTGTCTGATCTTTGATCTGGATGGAACGCTGGTAAACTCGATCCATGCGCTGACATACTGTACGAACCTTTCCCTGGAGAAGTTTGGGCTCGGTCCTTTGACAGAGGAACAGATGATGACCATCGTCGGCGATGGATATAAAATGCAGATGAAACGTTCCCTCGCGGCCTGCGGGGATACGGATGAGGCGCACTACGAGGCGATCCTCCCTGTATATATGGAGATATTCGGAAAATACTGTAACTATGAGATGCATCCTTACGATGGAATCGTGGAGCTCACATCGAAGGCGAAAGAGCTGGGTTTAAAGATTGCTGTTGTATCCAACAAGCCTGATGCCCAGGCGAAGAAGACCGTAGAATATGTATTCGGCGCGGGATATTTTGACACGGTGATCGGGGAGCAGGAGGGCGTTCCGAAGAAGCCGGATCCGTCGGGAGCATTGAAGGCGGCGAAGATCTGTGGCGCGGATCCGTCAGAGTGCCTGTATTTTGGAGATACGAATACGGACATGAAGACTGGAAAGAACGCGAAGATGACGACGGTGGGAGTTCTCTGGGGATTCAGGGGCCGTGAGGAGCTTGCGGCATTCCAGCCGGAATTTCTGCTTGAGAAACCGCTTGATATCTTAACGGAGATTGAAAAGTAGCTGTTTGGCAGACCTGTGCAGATGCGGCATGACTTATCAATGTGCCATAAAAGGTGACAGCAGTAAGCGGATTTATTTATATATAGTGATGACTGCAGGAAAAACTGCGCAGGAAAACAAAGAGCTGCTATTAAAAATAAAAGACAGTAACATGAAAATTCGGACCTTGCGTAAACTATGCTTAAAACATCAGCCCGCGCGTTAGATACCGGAGGAAATGGATTGAAGTATTTTAGAAAAACAAGACGAAAACGGATAGAAGCATGGCTCACCGCAGCGATGTTTCTTTTTGGTACCCTGACAGGCTGTGGCTCTGTTAGTGACACACACGGAGATGTGGGAACTCCGAATGATGGAAAGCTGAAAGTTGTAACGACCCTGTTCCCGTACTACGATTTCACGAGACAGATCGCGGGGGATGCCGTAGATCTTTCCATGGTGATCCCGGCGGGACAGGACAGCCATTCCTTTGAGCCGACACCGGCAGATATCCGCCTGATCCAGAACGCGGACCTTCTGATCTGCAACGGTGGTGCCATGGAGCAGTGGGTGAGCCAGGTTGTGGCATCCCTGGATTCGGAGAGCTTAAAGGTCATCACGATGATGGACTATGTGGATACCGTGGAGGAAGAGATCGTGGAAGGCATGGAGGACGCAGGTGAGGAACATCACCACAGCCATGCGTCGGCAGACGATACCCACGATGACCACGACCATGATGAGGCGGTCCATGCTGATGACGATGATCACGATCACGATGCGGAAGATCATGACCACACGGATGATGAACACGATCATGATGCGGAAGATCACACACACACGCACGATGATGACGACGCAGACTACGAGATCGAATACGACGAGCACATCTGGACTTCCCCGGTGAATGCCATGAAGATCACCCAGGTGATCGCGGACACGCTTCAGGAGATGGACTCGGCGGACGCGGACACCTTTGCGGCAAACGCAGAGGATTATCTCGGAAAACTTAAAAATCTCGATCAGGAATTCCGCAATGTGGCAGACGGCGCGGACTTAGACCTCATTGTCATGGCGGACAAGTTTCCGCTCCGCTATTTTGCGGACACTTACGGACTCCGATACCGGGCAGCGTTTTCCGGCTGCGCCTCCGACACGGAGCCAAGTGCCAAGACCATCGCCTATCTGATCGACAAGGTGCGGGAGGAACAGATCCCGGCGGTCTATTACCTGGAACTCTCCAGCCACCGGGTGGCGGAGATCATCAGCGAGGAGACCGGTGCGAAGCCGCTGTTATTTCACTCCTGTCATAACGTGACGAGAAGAGAGTTTGATAACGGCGTCACCTATCTGGAACTGATGGAACAGAATGTTGTCAATTTACGGGAAGGACTTTATCGATGAACCAGCCATTATTAAAATGTGAACATGTGGACTTTGGATATGAAAATTATGACGTGGTGAAGGACGTGTCCATGGAGATCAATCCTGGGGACTACCTCTGCATCGTCGGCGAGAACGGATCCGGAAAGAGCACCCTGATGAAAGGACTCCTGGGACTTATAAAGCCCACCGGCGGTGTCCTGACGCTGGCGGACGAGTTGAGACGGTCCGGAATCGGATATCTCCCGCAGCAGACCCCCGCCCAGAAGGATTTCCCTGCGACGGTACAGGAGGTCGTGATCTCCGGCTGCCTTGGAAAGCGTGGGAACCGACCGTTTTACTCGATGGAAGAGCGGAAGCTTGCGGCAGTCAATATGGAAAAGCTCGGAATCACGGATCTCAAAAAGAGCTGCTACCGGGATCTCTCCGGCGGACAGAAACAGCGTACCCTGATCGCGAGGGCCCTCTGCGCTACGGATAAGCTCCTGATCCTGGACGAGCCGATCACGGGACTTGACCCGGCATCCACCCAGGATTTCTACGCGGTGATCCGCCATCTAAACAGGGACGAGAAGGTGGCTGTCCTCATGGTCTCCCACGATATCGGAAATATCGTGACCCAGGCCAACAAGATCTTACAGTTGAAACAGACGGTCCAGTTTTACGGGACCGTGGATGAGTATAAGAAATCGGAATTCGGAAGAGAATTCCTCGGAGGTGAGAACTAAATGGGACTTTTACAGGAAATGTTTTCCTATCCGTTTCTCGTGCGGGCGATGATCGGCGGTATCTGTATCTCGCTCTGCGCATCGCTCCTGGGAGTCAGCCTTGTGCTGAAACGGTATTCAATGATCGGTGACGGACTGTCCCATGTTTCCTTTGGGGCACTCTCCATCGCGGTGGCCTTTAACTGGGCGCCTCTCGCGGTATCGATCCCGGTGGTGGCAGCGGCGGCGGTCCTGCTTCTTCGGATCACGGGAAACGGAAAGATCAAGAGTGACGCGGCGATCGCGATGATTTCCGCAGGATCTCTCGCCATCGGTATCATCGTCACATCCCTGACGACGGGAATGACGACGGATGTCAGCAGCTATATGTTCGGAAGTATTTTAGCAATGAGCCGCGAGGACATGTACTTAAGCGTAGTCCTGTCCCTGGTGGTCCTCGGCATGTTTGTGATCTGCTACAACAAGGTCTTTGCCGTGACCTTCGATGAGAGCTTCGCGAAGGCGACGGGTGTGCGGGTCTCCGCCTATAACCTTCTGATCGCGGTCCTGACTGCCATTACGATCGTTCTCGGTATGAGAATGATGGGTGCCATGCTGATCTCGAGCCTTGTGATCTTCCCGGCACTGACATCCATGCGGGTATTTAAGAGTTTCCTCGGCGTTGTGGTATCTTCGGGCGTTGTGTCTGTGGTGTGCTTCTTTATCGGGCTCATTCTTTCCTATGTATATTCAATTCCGGCGGGAGCCAGCGTTGTCGTGGTGAACCTGGCGATGTTCGGGGGGTTCAGTGTCGTTCAGATGGTGAAGCAGTCGAGATAGGGGAGAAACAGCAGGATGCCAGCAGATACGTAATCGCAAGCGCTCAATGAGGCTGGATTTTGCCAGATCCTGAAGACTGTACAAGAAAACAATATTATATGAGAAAATTTCTCGTATTTCTGCCGCTTTCCAGACATCCGCTGGAAGCGGCAGTACTTGACTTTGTTAGAAAATGTGTTAAAGTTAGTAATTGGTAATGAAAAATGAAAGTGCGGCAGTGGATCTGGTCTGTATACAGTATAAAATTAAGGCGGACAGATAAAAATACAGGAATGCCGCGCGGATGGCAAGAAAGAGGTGTCATTATGACAAAAATTGATATTATCTCCGGTTTCCTCGGAGCCGGAAAAACAACATTTATAAAGAAGCTTCTGAAAGAAGCAATTGCGGGCGAGAAAGTAGTCCTGATCGAGAATGAATTTGGTGAGATCGGTATCGACGGCGGCTTCTTAAAGGATTCCGGCATCGAGATCCGTGAGATGAACTCCGGATGCATCTGCTGTTCCTTAGTCGGTGATTTCGGACGTTCCTTAAATGAAGTCCTTACAAAGTATACACCGGACCGTGTAATTATCGAGCCGTCAGGTGTCGGCAAGCTTTCCGACGTCATGAAGGCAGTCTGCGACGTTGCGGGCGAGATCGACGTTGTATTAAACGGTTCCGTGACAGTCGTTGACGCTCAGAAGTGTAAGATGTACATGAAGAACTTTGGTGAGTTCTTCAATAACCAGATCGAGAGCGCAGGAACGATCGTGTTAAGCCGTACCGATGTCGCTGACGCAGACAAGGTCGCTCAGTGTGTAGAGATGATCCGCGAGAAGAACCCGAAGGCAGCTATCGTTACAACTCCGATCGACAAGCTCACAGGCGAGCAGCTTCTTGAGATCATTGAGAAGCCGACAGATGATATGGCTGAGAAGCTCCTTGAGGAGGTAAAAGAGGGCCATCACCATCATCATGACGATGACGACGAGGAGTGCTGCTGTGGCCACCACCATCACCACCACGATGACGATGATGACGACGAAGATGAGCATGAGCACCATCATCACCACCATGACGATGACGAAGAGTGCGGATGCGGCCATCACCATCACCACGATGATGACGATGATGAGCACGAGCATCACCATCATCATGACGGCGAGTGTGGATGCGGCCACCACCATCACCACCACGATCATGACGCCGACGAGGTATTCACAAGCTGGGGTCTTGAGACAAACCGTACCATCACAAAGGAGAAACTCGAGTCCCTGTTACAGGAACTCGCACATTCCGAGAAGTACGGCCAGGTTCTCCGCGCAAAGGGAATGCTGCCGGATGCGGACGGAACATGGTACTACTTCGATCTTGTACCGGAAGAGACCGAGATCCGCACAGGCGCTCCGATCTACACAGGAAAAGTGTGCGTGATCGGTTCCAACCTGAAGGAAGACGAGTTAAAGGCTGCGTTTGAGGCTTAATGAACGTATTCTGCCAGGGTCAGGCTGCCAGATCTGCAGAACCTGTTCAGTGGCAGTTCCTGTCTGCGCAAGACGTGGGCAGGAACCATTTTATATAATTAGGAGAATAAGACAGTGAAACAGCAGGAAAAAATGCCGGTATTTGTCATCAACGGCTTTCTGGAAGCGGGAAAGACCCAGTTCATCACAAGTACTTTACAGCAGGACTATTTCCAGGCCGACGGTACGACCGTTCTGATCCTCTGCGAGGAAGGCGATACGGAGTACGATAAGGAAATCTTAAAGAAAACAAGAACAAAGATCGTTACCGTGGAAGATATCTCCGAGATGGACGAGGATTTCTACGGACGGATCGAGGCATTATATGACCCGGCCCGCGTGCTCATCGAGTGGAACGGAATGTGGCCGCAGGATCAGCTGCAGCTCCCGGATACCTGGGAACTCTTCCAGCAGATCACGATCATCGACGGCTCCACCTTCGAGCTCTATTTAAGCAACATGAAGCCGCTCTTAGCGCTCCTTGTAAAGCGCTCCGAGCTTGTGATCATGAACCGCTGCGATGAAGTCAGCGATGAGAACATCACCCGCTACCGCCGCGGCTTAAAGGCTTTAAACCCGCAGGCAGAGCTGATCTTCGAGGACGCGGAAGGCGAGATCGAGCAGGAGGTTCTGGAAGAGGATCTTCCGTACGACATGAAGGCAGATGTGATCAAGATCGATCCGAAGGATTACGGCATCTGGTACATCGACGCCATGGATAAGCAGGACCGCTACGAGGGAAAAGTTGTGGAGTTCACCGGTATGGTATTAAAATCCCCGGAATTCCCGAAGAACTATTTCGTTCCGGGCCGAATGGCGATGACATGCTGCGAGGCAGATATGACATTTTTAGGATTTATCTGCAAGGCGCGTGAGGCGAGAAACCTTGAGACAAAGCAGTGGGTCAAGGTCCGTGCGAAGATCGCATACGAGTTCTGGCCGGACTACGACGGTGTCGGTCCGGTGCTCTACGCCGAGAGCGTGGAACCGGCGCAGGAGATCAAGGATATTGTGCAGTTCTAAATGAAGATTTCAGCTGAAAAACAGAAAATGCAGAATAATACCGGGTACGCTGGATGGAAAAACTGTCCAGCGTATTTTGATTTTCTCGAATTCCGAAGAAGCTGCCGTTGGCAGGCTCTGCGGGTTCCCATGTATTCAGAAGGGACTTCCAGTGAAAGCTTTAGCGGATATAAACAAAAGAAACGGACTTCGTGAGCCATATGAGATATGACTTTTGAAGTCCGTTTTTAATTCCAGGTCTAATTCATCGGTGCCACCGGAACCGGCCGTTCGCGGTCGAAGACCTGGGTCACATCGAAGAGGTCGCTTAAGTGGTCTTTTTCCGGATTCGTCTCCGGCAGGTCGTAGTACATGCGGTAGCCGTCCAGGTTCCGGCGTCCCTGGCGGAGATAGTCAGATCCAAACTGTACCCAGTACTGGCTGGAGTCTACATTGCAGAAGTAGCGGAAGCCCAGCTCATGGAGATATGCGTATTTTTCATTTTCCATTGTGTACGGATGCCAGTCGCCAACATCTGATCCGAATGGGTAGAGCAGGATATCCGTCTTTCCGATCAGGGATTCCACCCTGGAGGCCCACTTATCGGAGTCTGTCTTCACATCCTCAAAGGAGCGTTTCCCGAAATTGATATGTCCCCAGCTGTGGGAGGCGAGCTCCCAGCCGTTGTCCCTGAGACACTGTGCCACCTGGCGGACCATCTCTTTATCGGCCTCATAATTTGGGTTGGAGCTCTCATAGGACGGATCCGTCCGGTATCCCAGAACGCCCTGATATCCGGTAAACGCCAGGACCGCCCGGGCACCCCGGTAGGAAAAATCGGGGTGTTCCGTGATAAAGTCCTCAAGGAGCGGCACGAGATCATAAGAGCCCACCGACACGGAGCCGTCATCCATCACCATCTCGCAGGTCGGCTTTCCGTTCTCACCCACGATCATCCGGCTTGCGAAACCATCACCGTCCATATACTCGTAATAGCAGAGGTCATCCTGGGACATGACGAAAGGAATCTTTCCAGGCGGCAGCATAATATCTCCCGCCACCATCTTCGTATTGCCGTTTTCGTCCGTCACCTCGTGGGCAATATCGTGGAGCTTTACGAGAACATATCCTTTCTCGTACATGGAATCCAGGATCTTTAAAAATTCGCTCTTCGTGGTCATCACCTGGTTGTAGCCCTTGGAATCCGCGTCCCCGTCGAAGGCTTTGGAGTTATCCATGATCAGGGAGTGGAAGAACACATGGGTGATCTTGTTTACATCCGCCCGGACGAGTGTGGATTTTGTCTCCTCGCAGGCGGCGAGAAGCTCCTTCACATCGGAATTCTCCGCGTAATCCGGGTTGGAGTTTAAGATCTCGATGGCAGCATCGTAGTCGTAGGTGACGAATTTTGCGTGAGCGCTGTTTAAAATCCCATCCAGGGCAGTATCGCCTGTATTGTAGGCGGCAGCCGGTGCGGCAGCTTCCTGTGACTCCGGAGAAGCGTCTTCTCCGGATCCGCTCTCCGCAAGTGAAACAGTCGTTTTATCATCTCCGGACGGATCGGATTCCGCCGAAGATTCAGAAGTGTTGTTTTTCAACTGTGTGGATAAGTGGCCTCCTTTTTTAAAGAGGAGCAGTCCGCCGATTCCCAGGAGAAGAACTCCGAGAACGATCAGCAGTATCGTAATATGAACTGTCTGCCGCCGTTTCCGCAGCTTTTCGCGGCTTGAAATATATGCGCGGCGCCTTTCAAAATCATTATTGTATTCCAAAATATCACCTCGTAATTTAATTCGTAACCGCCGTCCTTTGTCAGACAGAACAACGGATAAAATTCTGTATTTATTACTTCTATCATAGCACAACCCCATGTCCGACGCTACGAGAAATAGAAAAATTAAGCATTTTGTAAGCAGTGACATAAAGGGGGATGTCCGGGCCATATTTTATAAGGAGAAAACTGGCTGAGAACATGAAAAGCGTGCCGCAGGGCGGAATAAAATGGCGTCCGGGCGGAGAAATTTTATGGAACAGCAGGCAGGTCGGGAGCAGAAATATGAGAGTGGGAAAAAGAATCATTTGTGGGATCATGGCCGGAATCCTGTTCATGGTGGAACCGGTGAGCGGATACGGGATGATGAGGGAAGGGACATGGAAAAAGGATATAAGAAATCAGATCATGGAAATACAGCAGATGCAGCCGGAGCTGACGCCGTACACCGGCCCGGAGATCACGGCTCCGTCCGCAATCCTCATGGAGGCATCCACGGGGACCGTGATCTGCGAGAAAAACGCGGATGAGCCGAGAAATCCCGCCAGTGTCACAAAGATCATGACGCTGATCCTGATCTTCGACGCCCTGCAGTCAGGGAAGATCCGTCTGACAGACGAGGTGGTGACAAGCGCCCACGCGAAATCCATGGGCGGATCCCAGGTGTTCCTGGAGGAGGGCGAGATCCAGACAGTGGAAACTCTGATTAAGTGCATCGTCATCGCCTCCGGCAACGACGCGTCGGTGGCAATGGCTGAGTTTATCGGAGGCGATGAGGGGACTTTTGTGAAGATGATGAATGAGCGGGCGAAAGGCCTGGGGATGGAGCACACGAAGTTCATTGACTGCTGTGGACTCACGGATTCCCCGGAACATGTGACTACGGCGAGGGACATCGCGCTGATGTCCAGGGAACTTATCACAAAATACCCGCAGATCACAAACTATACGACGATCTGGATGGAGAATATCACCCATGTGACGAAGCAGGGGACAAAGGAGTTCGGTCTCTCCAACACAAATAAGCTCTTAAAGATGGCGACGAATTTCGAGGTGACGGGGCTGAAAACAGGTTCCACCAGTATCGCAAAATACTGTCTCTCCGCCACAGCAAAAAAGGACGGCGTGGAGCTTATCGCCGCGATCATGGCGGCACCGGACTTCAAGGCGAGATTTAAGGACGCGGTGACACTCTTAAATTACGGGTACGGAAACTGCCGACTCTATAAAGATGAGACGCCGCCGGAGCTTCCGAAACTCTCCGTGACAGGCGGAAAAGAGCCGGAGGTGGAACTTTCCTACGGCGAGACCTTTACATATCTGGGACTCCACGGCGAGGACTTTTCCGGCGTGGAGCGGGAACTGATGCTGGAAGAGAGCGCAAAGGCCCCGGTAAAGGCGGGAGACCAGCTTGGAACGCTGCGCTACCGGTTTAATGGGGAGGAGATCGGAAACATCCCTGTCATTGCGGCCCGGGATGTGGATCCCGCGGGATTTTCTGACTATGTGAAGTGGATGATGGGGTGGTGGAGAATGAGAGGAGAGGAAGTATAAAAATATCGGAGAGATCTGAATTTAAATGATTAGTAACCTCAGTACCTTCATAGTTACAAGCAAAAATCCATTCCAGATCGGTTGCGCCGATGGGATTTTTGCCTTCCAGCTTATGTTTTCTTACGGTCAGCGCAGCAAGTGCGCAGACCTGCTGAACAGTTACAATGATTAAAAAAATTCAGATCTCTCCGATTAAAAAGTTATTTCTCTGCGGCTGCCTTCGCAAACTCCGTATTCACAAGATCCTCATAAGGAACCCGCGTGTCAAGCTCGCCGGCTTCCTCCAGAATGTTCTCGAGAAGTTCAAAGCTTTCCTTCTCAAAGACCGTATTTTCTTTCCAGGTATCCTGCTCTTTGTAGCGGTCCACGATGATCGCGATCTTTTCGGTGTCGGTCTCCTTAAACTGCGGTTTGATCGTCTCGGCAATCTCCTCGGCGGAGTGGGTGTTCACGTAGTCGAGGCCTTTCTGGATCGCGTTTGTGAATTTCTGGATGATCTCCGGGTGCTTTTCGATATAGCTCTTCTTGGCACTGTAGGCCGTGTAGGGCACATAGCCGGAATCTTTTCCGAGGGATGCGACTACATAGCCGTTTCCTTCCTGCTCCAGGGCAGTGGCGAAGGGCTCAAACTCGACGGTGTAGTCGGAATCATTGCTGGTGAACGCCGCCGCGGTGAGACCGAAGCTGATGCTCTGGTCGATGGAGAGATCCTTTGTGGGATCGATGCCGTTCTTCTTTAAGATATACTCAAAGACCATCTGGGGCATGCCGCCGGCACGGCCGCCTAAAACTTTCTTCCCAATGAGGTTTTCCCACTTGAAATCAGCTTCCGGTGTCCGTCCAACGAGGAAGTTCCCAGCCCGCTGGGTGAGCTGGGCGAAGTTTACGGCGTAGTCATCATCGCCCTGGATATAAGTATAGATACTCGCCTCAGATCCCATGAAACCGATGTCCGCATCCCCGGATACCAGGGCTGTCATGACCTTGTCAGCCCCTGCACCGTTTACCAGTGTCAGGTCGATTCCCTCCTCCTCAAAATACCCCAGCTCGATGGCGGCATACTGGGGGGCGTAGAAGATGGAGTGGGCAACCTCATTTAAAGTCACGGGAGTTAAGGAGGATTCCGCGTTCTTTTTACACCCGGTGAGCAGAGCCGCCGCCGTAAACACAAAAAGAACCGGTGCCAGAAATTTTCTCATAATACCAAAAGACCTCTCTTTGCGATCGTTCTATATGTTCAGTGTATGAGAAATGCCGGAAAGGGTGCAAAAGATCATGATTCCTGCGGTGCCTTGACGCAGCATAAAGCAATAGGAAAAACCTATAGCAAACCTTGAGTACATCCAATTAGACAGATTTTCCAACATATGGTACTATTACCTTGCAACCAGATAGGATGGTTGGTAAATGAAAATTAGAAATTTTTCGGGAATGAAATGCGATGTCCCGATCCGGAATAAGAGGAGGAAAATCACTATGGCAAAGAAAACAAGAGCAGAGAGAAACTTCAAATTTGAGACATTACAGCTTCATGTAGGACAGGAGCAGCCGGATCCGGTGACAGACGCGAGAGCGGTTCCGATCTACCAGACCTCTTCCTATGTATTCAGAAACTGCGAGCATGCGGCAGCACGTTTCGGACTCACAGACGCAGGAAATATCTACGGCAGGCTGACAAACCCGACCGAGGATGTATTTGAGAAGAGGATCGCAGCATTGGAGGGCGGCGTTGCGGCACTGGCAGTTGCCTCCGGCGCGGCAGCAGCAACCTATGTATTCCAGAACCTTGCTCATGCAGGTGATCACATCGTCGCAGCAAAGAACATCTACGGCGGAACATACAACCTTTTAGCACACACACTTCCGGAGTACGGCGTGACAGCAACCTTCGTTGATCCGTTCAACTACGAGGAGGTAGAGAATGCGATCCAGGAGAATACAAAAGCGATCCATGTTGAGACACTTGGAAACCCGAACTCCGATGTCGTTGATATCGAGAAGCTGGCTTCCATCGCCCACGCACATAAGATCCCGCTGGTTGTTGACAACACATTCGCAACTCCGTACCTTGTAAGACCGATCGAGTACGGCGCAGATATCGTATTCCATTCCGCGACAAAATTCATCGGCGGCCACGGAACCACGATCGGCGGTGTGATCATTGACAGCGGCAACTTTGACTGGGAAGCAAGCGGAAAGTTCCCGTCCTTAGTTGAGCCGAACCCGAGCTACCACGGTGTAAGCTTCGTAAAGGCAGCAGGAAGAGCAGCATTCGTTACAAAGATCCGTGCGATCTTACTTCGTGATACAGGAGCAACGATCTCCCCGTTTCACGCATTCATTTTCTTGCAGGGACTCGAGACACTGTCTCTCCGTGTAGAGCGCCATGTACAGAACGCCTTGAAGGTCGTTGAGTACTTAAACAACCATCCGCTTGTAGAAAAAGTAAACCATCCGTCCGTATCCGATGATCCGGAACAGCAGAGACTCTACAAGAAATACTTCCCGAACGGCGGCGGCTCCATCTTCACCTTCGAGATCAAAGGCGGCGCAGAGGCAGCGAAGAAGTTTATCGATAACCTCGAACTCTTCTCCTTACTTGCAAATGTTGCTGACGTGAAGTCTCTCGTGATCCATCCGGCATCTACGACCCACTCCCAGTTAAACGACGAGGAGTTGGCGGATCAGGGCATCAAGCAGAACACGATCCGTCTCTCCATCGGTACAGAGAACATCGACGACATCATCGAGGATCTGGACGAGGCGTTTAAGACATTACAGGAATAATCCCCCAACAGTTCAGCTGTGCGTCGAGCTGTGCTGGAAAAAATCCCCCTCAATTAACGAACGAATACAGGACAGCGGTCACTGCGTAGCGATATGTGTGACCGCTGTCCTGTTGTTGGACGGAAGTGGAATATATGTGGATGCCATGCTGCCGTCCCCAATATATAAATCTGTAACGGTCTGTGCCGTTGAACAGGCACAGAAAAAGCTTCGTAAGAAACTGCCTTAAGACAATTTTTTTGCGAAGCTTTTTGTTTCGACATATAAAATACAATATAAAAAAGTCACAAAGCCGCAGATTTTATGACTGACACGGACCCTTCACACTGTTTAAGATCTCCTCAGCTGCCAGTCTGTGCTTTTCCTCCAGCTCATGCTTCTGATCCAGGATCGTCTGGATCGTGATTCCGTCTAAGTAGTCCATGATGACGCGGTTTAGGCCTTCCCAGACCGGGAGCGTGTCGCAGGCGGAGCAGCGCTCGCAGGGGTTTGGAGTGTGCTCGAGGCAGGAGACCGGGGCGAGGCTGCCTTCAGTGGTCTGTAAGATCGCACCGACGGTACACTCCGACGGGGATTTTGCGAGTTTGTATCCGCCCTGGTAGCCGCGGGTGGTGGAGAGCATTCCGGTCTTGTTTAAGAGTGGAACGATCTGCTCTAAATATTTTTTTGAGAGACCCTGGCGGGCGGCGATGTCCTTTAAGGAGATAAAGCCATCGTCGGCATGTTCAGCCAGGTCGATGACCATGCGCAGTGCATAACGACCTTTTGTAGATATTTTCATGATTATTTCACCAATTTCAACAGTGATCTGACAAGATGTGAGATGTTCAGATCATTGGACTTCCTAAAAAATGTTATAACTGTGCCGATAAGGAACAATTTTGCGATATTATTCTGCAGAAATGCGCTCAGAGGGCATCTGCAGATGAAACAAACAAAGATTCCGCTCATCATGCGGAATCTGGAACTGCTCTGATTATACTACAAAAAAGGTAGGTATTCAACCGACGTTTTGCTTTTTCTCATGGTTGCCAGAAAAAAATACATGTGATAAAATAGAAGCAATCGTGGACCGAATCAGAAAGGAACTATAAATACTATGAAAAAGCTGGAAGAGTATGTAATAAGCATCCCGGATTTCCCGGAGCCGGGGATTATTTTCCGTGATATCACTTCAATTTTACAGGATCCGGATGGATTAAAGCTGGCGATCGATTCTCTCCTTGAGATGGTAAAAGACGTAGATTTCGATGTGGTCGTTGGAGCGGAGTCCAGAGGATTTATTTTTGGAACACCGGTTGCTTACGCGATGGGAAAAGCCTTTGTTCCGGCGAGAAAACCGGGAAAGCTTCCGAGAGAGACCGTTTCTATGGAGTACGCCTTGGAGTACGGCACAGGAACCATCGAGCTCCACAAGGATTCCGTCAAGCCGGGCCAGAAGGTCGTGATCATCGATGACCTGATCGCGACAGGCGGAACCGTGGAAGCAATCGCAAAGCTTGTGGAAGAGCTTGGCGGAGAGGTCGTTAAGATCTGTTTTGTGATGGAGCTTGCGGGATTAAAGGGAAGAGATAAACTGCAGAAATATGATGTGGATTCTGCGATCATTTACGAGGGGAAATAAGCTCGTCAGACAGGTTTGAGAGAACATGGCAGCAATGCCGGGAAAGTAAAAAGGTAATGCCGCCAGGGAACGCTAAAAAAGCGGTCTGGCGGCATTTTTACGTCACTGGGCATCCGGAAGAAACTGCCTGTGGCGATGATACAAGGCGGAAAGTGAGAACCAGAAGGTACCGACGAAATGTTTCACGGCTTCTGGAATACCTGTTACCGTAAATGAAAAGTCTAATCCCCCAGCTATGCTGGGGAGAATGGAATAAGTGGAGACGGTGAGGACAACAAAATAAAGCCTCCTGTGATATGATGAGAATGGTGTCGCAAGCCAAACTCAAAATCAAAGGAGGCGGTCCAAATGGACAATAGAAGTTTATCACATACCCGATGGAAATGCCAGTATCACATAGTATTTATACCGAAATACAGAAAAAGAATTCTGTATGGAAGATTAAGAGAAGATGTGAAGGAAATCATAAGTACATTATGCAAGTACCGAAAAGTGGATATTATAGCGGGTGCAGTATGTAAGGATCATGTACATTTAAGCGTAGCAATTCCGCCGAAAGAAAGTATTTCAGATTTTATGGGATATTTAAAAGGGAAAAGCACGCTAATGATTTACGACAGACATCCAGAGTTGCAAAGCAAATGGGACAAAGCTTTTTGGGCGAGAGGATACTATGTAGAGACAATCGGCAATATAACAGAGGAAGCCGTACAGAAATATATAAGAGAGCAAGCAGAAGACTCAAGAAGAGAGGATTCCAGTAGTACCGCTTTATAGCGGAGCCAGTAACAGTGCTTGCGATACCGCCCTTCGGGGCGAGCAGTAGTAATAGCCCTTTGGAGGGCTAATATTAAACCACCACTTGAAGTGGTGGTTGATAACTTAGAAAAGAGGATAAAAATGAGAGAGATCGTATTTAAAATGGAACGCCCGGGCCTTGTGGAGGTCGGTCAGGAGGTGGACGTCAGCGAGTCCATCACACCGGTCAATGTGAACTACATGATCGAGCCGGCGGTGGCGATGTCGGGATTGTTCCGGTTTACGGAGAGACTGAAGAGCAAAAAGGGCATCGTGAAGGATATTATCCAGAATGACCGTGGGTATTATGTGACGGTGGAATTCGACGAGTGATCATGTAGAGGCCGGACTCTGTTTTCTGTGAAAAAACAGCAGAAACAGGAGATACATGGTGGATAAAAGAAGTATCTGCACTGCAGTCCGGAAAAAATCCGGGAGTCCTGCCGGAAGCGGAAGCGTTTCCGGAAAGAGCCGGAAGAGCCACAGGGCGCAAAGCAGGCAGAAAACAGGCTTTCCGATCAATATCCATGCGTTCCAGTCACATGGGACGATCCTTCGGAGCGCCAGAATATGGAGCAGGGCTAAAAGCATCTCACTCGCAAGCATCCCCCAGAGGCATGCGCGGATCCCAAACTCCGGGATCCCGAACCACACGAAGGCGATGCGGATGAGAAGTGAGACCAGGTGATGGAAAAACGTGAGTTTCGTTTTTCCGAGTCCATTTAAAATGCTGCCGGATGAGGTGGCGAGATAGAGAAACGGGCAGAGCCAGGCGAGGATCTGAATGAAGGATCCGGCGTCCTGGCTTTTAAATATCTGTAAGCCAAGTGCTTCGCCGAAGACCGTGAAGACCCCAACGCAGAAGATCCCGAGATAGAGACTGTACCGGAAGGCCATGGAGATCCCGTCCGCGATTCCGGAATCGTTTCCGGCGGACTGATGCCTCGCGGTGACTGGCAACAGGACCACAGCCAGAGAGTTTACAAGGGCCGATGGAAAGAGGACAAAGGGCATTGCCATGCCTGTGAGCGTTCCATATGTACGGACGGCCTGGGAACGTGTGAGTCCGTAGACGGTCAGACGCTCCGGGATCATGATCGTCTCCGTACTCTGCAAAAGGTTCAGGACAAGGCGATTAGCCATGAGCGGAGCGGCGAGGGCAAGGAGGGCGGCCATGGGAGAGAACAGATTGCCTGAGAAATCTGAAATTCGTCCGGAATTCCCGAAAAGAGGATTTTTTATGGAACTTTGGCCAACACTGTATGATCTGCCTGTATTTTCGTGAAATTCATGAAATAAAAGAAAAAATATCAGCACAAACAATGCCGATCCGGCTTCCCCGGCAACCAGCCCGAATACGGCAAGTGACACTGTGACCGGAATCCGTTTCTCGATGCAGACAGACACCAGCAGAAATACCGTAAAGATCCGGATCATCTGTTCAAAAAGCTGGGCGGCAGCGGGGACGGAGACTTTTTCTTTTCCGTAATAGTACCCGCAGATGCAGGCATGGACGGAGGTACACGGAATCGCGAAGGCCATGACGGAGAGCAATGGGGCACACCGCGGTTCCATGAGGACGTGTTCCGCAAGAGGGACCGAGAAGTGCCGGATCACAAAGGCGGCGGCCAGAGACATGGCGAAAGATAAAGAAAAACCAGAGAGCAGCGTTCGCTTCGCATGGTCCGGGTCCGCCGCGGTAAAGCGGGAGATGGCGGTCTGGATCGACCCGGCGCAGAGGGAGAAAAAGATTCCGTAGACTGGGAAGATCATCTGGTAGATTCCGAGTCCCTCAGCACCGATCGTCCGGGAGAGAAAGATCCGGTAGAAAAAACCGAGGACCCGGGAGAGGAGTCCGGCGGAGGTGAGGAGAATGGTTCCGGTGATCAGTGGGTGAGTTTTATGGGAAGAAGGCATGGGCAGCTCCGTTGAGGCAGAAGGATTCTGTTATATATATGTGGAAATAAGAGAGGGATATGACGGCTGAAACCGCTGAAAATACGGGGATTTCCTAAATACTTAGCGAGTTACTGTGTATTTCTGAAAAAACATAAGATTACCGGTTGAAATTCCCAATCGGTTTCGTATATAATGTAGGATATCTGTGGCTTGTCTGCGCCTTTTTGGGCGCTGACTCACGGGTCATGGCATAAAATAAATGGTAACAGTTCAGCCTTGCGGCGGTATAACAGCAAGACTGGATGATCAAGCTTTACAGAAAGGCGGAACAATGAAAAAAGTAATCTATCTCGACAATGCGGCTACGACAAAGGTACGTCCGGAAGTCGTGGAAGCCATGCTGCCGTTTTATACAGAATATTACGGAAACCCTTCCGCGGTATATGAGTTTTCCACACCGTGTAAGGAAGCCCTCGCAAAAGCAAGAGAGACTGCAGCAAACGCTCTCGGCGCGAAGGACAATGAGATCTACTTCACAAATGGCGGTTCCGAGTCCGACAACTGGGCTCTGATCGCGACTGCGGAGGCTTACGCGTCCAAAGGAAAACACATCATCACAACAAAGATCGAGCACCACGCGAT
Organism: Clostridium sp. AF28-12; assembly: GCF_003435225.1. NCBI lineage: Bacteria > Bacillati > Bacillota > Clostridia > Eubacteriales > Clostridiaceae > Clostridium > Clostridium sp. AF28-12. The sequence continues at coordinate 184,709 of NZ_QWGJ01000006.1, forward strand.
CCTTCACACATGTGAGTATCTCGAGAAGCGCGGCTATGAGATCACCTACCTCCCGGTAGACGAGTTCGGCACCGTCTCCATCGACGAGTTAAAGAAGGCGATCCGCCCGGATACGATCCTGATCTCTGTAATGTTTGCAAACAACGAGATCGGAACGATCCAGCCGATCAGGGAGATCGGTGAGATCGCCCATGAGAACGGGATCATCTTCCACACAGACGCAGTTCAGGCATTCTGCCACGAGCCGATCAATGTGGATGAGTACCATATCGATATGTTAAGTGCCAGCGGTCACAAATTCCACGGACCGAAGGGAGTCGGCTTCCTCTACATCAGAAAAGGCTTAAAGCTCCGCTCCTTCATCCATGGCGGTGCCCAGGAGAGAAAACGCCGTGCCGGAACTGAGAATGTGCCGGGAATCGTCGGTCTCGGAAAAGCTGTCGAGATCGGAATGGCAGAACTTGAGAATAATAAGAAGAAAGAGACAGAACTCCGCGATTACCTGATTGGACGTGTTATGGACGAGATTCCGTACACACGCTTAAACGGTCACCGCACAAACCGTCTCTCCAACAACGCGAACTTCGCGTTCCAGTTCATCGAGGGTGAGTCCTTACTCATCATGCTGGACATGGACGGAATCTGCGGATCCAGCGGATCTGCATGCACATCCGGTTCCCTGGATCCGTCCCATGTGCTCTTAGCTATCGGACTTCCGCACGAGATCGCGCACGGATCCTTACGCCTTACCTTAAGCGAGGAGACAACGAAGGAAGAGATCGACCATACTGTAGACTGCCTTAAGAAGATCGTGGAGAAGCTTCGCGCAATGTCCCCACTCTATGAGGATTTCATTAAGAAGAACAGAAAGTAAGAGGAAAAAATAATGTATTCAGAGAAAGTAATGGACCATTTCCAGCACCCGAGAAACATGGGAGAAATTGAGGACGCCAGCGGCGTAGGTACTGTCGGAAACGCAAAATGCGGCGATATCATGAGAATCTATCTCGATATCGATGACGAGAGTCATATCATTCGTGACTGCAAGTTCAAAACCTTCGGCTGCGGCGCTGCAGTTGCTACAAGCAGCATGGCGACAGAGATGGTAATGGGAAAGACGATCGAGGAAGCGATGGAAGTAACCAATAAGGCAGTTATGGAAGCACTTGACGGACTTCCGCCGGTAAAGGTTCACTGCTCCCTGCTTGCAGAGGAAGCGATCCATGCAGCACTCTGGGATTATGCAGAAAAGCACCATATCGAGATCAAAGGCTTACAGAAGCCAGTGTCCGATATCAGTGAGCATGAAGAGGACGAGGAATATTAATGAAGAAAAAAGTCGTGGTAGGAATGTCCGGAGGCGTGGATTCATCGGTTGCTGCCTGCCTTTTAAAGGAACAGGGATACGACGTGATCGGGGTCACCATGCAGATCTGGCAGGAAGAGGATTCCTGTACGGTTGAGGAAAACGGCGGATGCTGCGGACTCAGTGCGGTGGAGGATGCGAGACGTGTCGCGTGGACACTTGGAATTCCCTACTATGTTATGAACTTCCGGAAAGAATTCCAGAAGAATGTCATTGATTATTTTGTTGCGGAGTATCTGCACGGACGGACACCGAATCCGTGCATTGCCTGCAACCGCTATGTAAAATGGGAGGCGCTTTTGGAGCGCAGCCTGGAGATCGGTGCTGATTATATTGCGACCGGTCACTATGCCCGGATCAGCCAGCTGCCGAACGGACGTTACACGATCCGCAATTCCGTGACGGCGGCGAAGGACCAGACCTACGCGCTCTACAACCTGACCCAGTTCCAGCTCTCCAAGACGTTGATGCCCATCGGTGATTACGCGAAGGATGAGGTGCGAAAGATCGCCGAGGACCGTGGTCTCGCCGTGGCAAAGAAGAAGGACAGCATGGAGATCTGCTTTGTGCCGGATAACGATTATGCCGGATTTATCGAGCGCGAGGCGTCAGATGTTCCGGGATGCGGAAACTTTGTGGATAAAAACGGCGTGATCCTCGGAAAACATAAGGGAATCACCCACTACACCGTCGGACAGAGAAAGGGCTTGAACCTTGCGATGGGACATCCGGTGTTTGTCACAGGGATCCGTCCGGAGACCAACGAGGTTGTGATCGGCGAGGGGAATGATGTGTTTTCCGATCATCTGATCTGCAGGGATGTGAACTGGATGGCGATCGACGGTCTTCATGGAGAGGAGAAAGAGGTTCTCGCGAAGATCCGCTACAGCCACAAGGGATCCCCTTGTATCATCAGGGAACTCCCGGATGGAACGGTGGAGTGCCAGTTTAAGGAACCGCAGCGTGCGATCACGCCGGGACAGGCAGTTGTATTTTATGAGGATGAATGCGTAGTCGGAGGAGGAACGATCCTATGAGCAGGATGAAAAAGGGAAACGGACTCCTCCGATTCCTTGTCTTTGCAGCCCTTTTTGCTCTGGTGCTTACCGGATGCAATGGGGCGAGGAAATATGAGGCAGTGGATCTGAGCAGTGAGACGGCGGCTGGGGCTGAAATGTCCGGGAATGGTGCAGACCTGGCGGCAGAAAGCACGGATACAGGAGCTTCCGGACCCGGGGATGCGGACGCGCAGGCGCTCGGAGAAGCTGCCGGGGAACCGCTAAGCGCAGATCCAGAGGGTGGTGATGTGGCTTCTGAGAGTTCAGAACTGGCGGAAGCAGCTTCAGAATCAGAAGAACTGTCCTCAGAGATGTCCGAGGCAGAGAGCGTTGAGGCCGCGAGAGAGGCGGCCGCGGCGGCGTACACAGCGGCTGCGAGCGATGATGCTGAGACTGCACCGGAGATTCCGTTTAACGGTCACACCGTTGCCATCGACGCGGGACATCAGGCAAAGGCGAACACCTCAAAAGAGCCTATCGGCCCGTCCTCCACGACCATGAAGGCAAAGATGCCGGAAGGCGCGGTGGGGACATCCAGCGGAGTCCCGGAGTACGAGGTGACGCTGACAGTGGCGAAAAAGCTGGAAAAAGAGCTTATAAACCGCGGCTATCATGTCGTCATGATCCGCACGAGCCATGATGTGAATATGAGCAGCGCGGAGCGGTCTGTGGCGGCAAACAAGAGCGGAGCGGATATCCTGATCCGTCTTCATGCCGGTTCTATGGATAACTCCAGCGTCTACGGCGCACTGTCCACCTGCATGACGGCCCAGAATCCTTATAACGCCAGTCTTCACGACAAGAGCTATAATCTTTCCAAGAAGATCGTTGACACCGTCTGCGGCACCACAGGCACGAAAAACCGCGGTGTCCAGGAGACGGACAGCTCCTCCGATATCAACTGGTGCGAGATTCCGGTCTGTGTGTTTGAGATGGGATTTTTAAGCAATCCTGATGAGGATACCTGGCTGCAGGATGACGGTTACCAGGGGAAAATCGCGAGCGGGATCGCCGGAGCAGTGGATGCTTATTTTGCGGAGGGGAATTAGTGGATTGATGCCTGCTATCTTCTTGTTTTCATGTGCATGAGAACCGAAGCAAGAGCAAACTGGTGGTTACAGTTCAGCCATTACATCTTCTTGTTTTCATATTCATGAAAACAAGAAGCTTGGTGGTTCCACCATATGCTGATTTGGATGAAAAAGTGCTTATGCAAGCAAGCTTGCAACACACTTTCTCATTCAAACCAGCGCATGGCTGAACTGTAACAACTGGTGAAAATTATTTTGTGATTTCTCTATACAAATCTCAAAAAATATGTATAATAATATATAGTCTGCCTTTTAAAGAGGCAGACATCCTGGAGACGTAGCGAAGCGGCCGTAACGCGGCGCACTCGAAATGCGTTTATCGGTTCATCCCGGTACGAGGGTTCGAATCCCTCCGTCTCCGCTCCAGAACCCTTGGTTTTCAAGGGTTCTTTTGTTTTTACGGCACAGGGAAGGCTGTTCGGAAACTGGCGGCTTTTATCCTGGACGAAATTTTGCCACAAAGTCTTAGAGGTGTGACAACGAAAATGTAAGAAGTTCTTAATAAAAAAAGAGGGAAATTGTAGTATACTTGTGAAGACTTAAAGAAAACTGTTTGTAGTTGTTCAGCATCTTTATAGTTACAACGGTTTCTTGTGCAGCTTTGAAGATGGAAAATATTTAAGAAATAAAACACGGGCAGAAAAGAAAGGCGGAATCAGAATGTTTCAGAAAAAATTTCGATATATGGCAGCAGTCCTCGCGGCGCTAATGATCACACAGGGCAGTTTTACCGCGTTTGCGGATGAGATCGGACCGGGTTATGATGAGCAGAATAAGGCATCCACGGATACCAGTGTAACGGATCCTGCAAATGCATGGAAAAAGGTAAATGGTGTTTATGTGGATAATAATGGAAAAACAATAGAGGGAGCGCTTCTCCGCGGCATCAGTGTTGCAAAATGGCAGGGAGATATCGATTGGGCGAAGGTTGCGGCAGATGATATATCATTCGCTTTTATTAAGATGATGTCTTACGGATATGAGGGTGGTTACACCATGGATCCGAATTATGAGAAAAATATGAAGGGTGCTATGGACAATGGAGTTCAGGCAGCTCCGTATGTTTATCTTCAGACGAAAACTGTGGAGGAAGCGAAGGCAGCTGCAAAATATGCTGTAGAAAAAGTATCCGGATACAATGTAAAGTACCCGATCGCTGTGGATGTAGAGTCAAAATATATCCTGGAGCTTTCGGTTCAGGAGCTCACGGATGTGGTAAACGCATTCTGTGATACGATCGTTGCGGCAGGCTACACACCGATCGTCTACAGTGACTACAGCAAATTTACGACCGAGATGGACACAAAGCAGATCCATTATGATATCTGGCTTGCGAGATACGGCGCGGACGGTACATATGAGGGCCGCACGATCTGGCAGTGTACGGATAAGGGTCATGTAAACGGAATCAACGGAAATGTATGCCTGGAATTCGCTTACAAGGATTACGCTCCGGTCACTAAGGGAACCGCGGTGGATACCGGTGAGTGGAAGAATGAGAGCGGCAAATGGTACTTCTACCGTGACGGCGGAAGAATGAGCGGCTGGATCAATCCGGATGGATACTGGTATTATCTGGATCCGTCTGAGTTAGGTGCCATGGTGACAGGCACGACGATGACGATCGATGGTGTCAGCTATACGTTTGATGCAAATGGTATCATGCAGTAAAACCGGAGCTTCCGGGGAGCAGGCGGCAGATCAGCACATTTTGGATGCTGACGGCCAGGAAAATGGTATGCTTTCTGCGAAAATGCGCAGTGAGCGGATAAAGGTTTCAGGATAGAATAAAGGATAAAAAAGAAGAACGGGGACGCGGTCTCTTGATGAGATCTGCGTTCCTGTTCTTCTTTTTGTAGATATACATTTAAAGTAACTGTTCAGTAGGTCTGCGCACTTGCTGCGCTGACCGCAAGAAAACATAGGCTGGAAGGCAAAAATCCCATCAGCGAAGCTGATCTGGAATGGATTCTACAGGTGACTTTAGCGTGTGGGAAAACTGGTACTTACGATGATTGGTGGAAAACGCTGTTTTTATTCCTCCCATGGAAGATCCACGATCGTCGGTTCGTGATGAACAGCCGGGAGAAATTTCTCCATGATATCGGACGTTTTGAGCTTCATGCTTGTGGTGTTGATACACGGATGGCAGCCGAAATACTCGTCCTTTAAGACGTCAGAATCGATCAGAAGCTTTACATGGTTCTCAGGGTCATTCATGAGTCCCATGATGCTGACAGATCCGGGAGTCAGGCCGAGATATTCCTTCATATGGTCATCATCCGCAAAAGAAAGTCTCGCGGAACCGATCTGTTTGGAGAGAACCTTCGTCTTGAATTTCTTATGTCCCGGCATCAGGAGAAGGTAGAACTTCGTCTTCTGGGCGTTGCAGAGAAAGAGGTTCTTGCAGATATGGATTCCCAGGACCTCGTCTGCGCCGGTGCAGGCATCGATGGTGAACGCGGCCTCATGATCAAAGCGCATGTAGGGAATATTTAAGGAGTCCAGGAGATCGTAGGTGCGGATCTCTGTCTCGATTCGTCCGGTGACGTCCTTTGGGCGTCCGGATTCGGCAACAGGGGTATTGGTTTCGTTATTCATGATTTGTTTTCCGGCAGTGTCTGGAGTGTCCAGATGCTGCGTCCTTTCTTGAAAATGTGAGGAACAGTTACAACTGATTTTACTGATGTTTTGTATTCTAAGCCGGCAAAGTCTGCATGTTTCATGCAGTATTTTCAGCTCAGAAAATGCCTAACTGTGTATAACGGCCGGAATTGTCCCAGGTAAAAAGTTTCAGTGGAATATTCCGGGAAAAAACGCTATACTTTATGTGTTATTATAATCATCCGCATTCCGGGAATCAAGCGGAATGTTTCAGATAAGAATGGAGAAATATTTATTATGGAATACAGGGAAAAGAAGTTTAAAAGTGGCGGTGAGAAGGGAAAGAAGAACTGGAAGAAAGAGAACGCTGGCAGAAACGGGAATAATGGAAGAGATGTGAACGGGAAGACCGAAAGAAATAGCGGAAGAAAAGAAACGCAGAAATTCGTCAGCGGTACAGAGAAAAGAAACGGAAGAAACTACGGAAATCAGGATAAAAGTGTAGAAAAAAAGCTGGGATACATTGATGAAAAATTAGAAAAGAAGTATGGCGGAGCATGGAATCATACAGGGGAGAAAAACATGAACGCTGGTGATAAAAAGAAGGCGGTATCCGCAGCGAAACGCCAGGATGACCGCAAAACAGCACATGTTCAGGGGAAAAATGCATCTGTCCAGGCAGAAGCAAAAACAGAGCGGAAAAAATCCCTCTGTCCACATTTCAAGACCTGTGGCGGCTGTCAGTATCTGGACATGCCATATGAGAAGCAGTTAGAGCACAAAAAGAAGGAAGTCTCCGATCTTCTTCGCCCGTTCTGCAGGGTCGAGGAGATCATCGGCATGGACGACCCGTTCCATTACCGGAACAAGGTCCATGCAGTCATGGCCCGCGACAGGAAAGGCCGTATCATCTCCGGTGTATATAAAGAGGGAACCCACACGGTTCTCCCGGTGGAGACATGCCTGATCGAGAACAAAAAGGCGGACGAGATCATCGGAACGATCCGTGAACTTCTTCCCTCCTTCAAAATGAAGGTATTCGATGAGGATACCGGATACGGCTTCCTGCGCCATGTCCTGGTGCGCACCGCCCATGCCACAGGGGAGATCATGGTAGTCCTGATCACCGCATCCCCGGTGTTCCCGTCGAAGAACAACTTCGTGAAGGCGCTCCGAAAGGTTCACCCGGAGATCACGACCGTAGTGCAGAATGTGAATGGACGTGACACCAGCATGGTCCTTGGGGAAAAGGAACATGTGCTCTACGGACCTGGATTTATCGTCGATGTCCTCTGCGGCAAGAAATTCCGGATCTCCTCAAAATCCTTCTACCAGATCAACCCGGTTCAGACGGAGAAGCTCTACAACCTGGCGATCGAGGCAGCAGGACTCACCGGAAAAGAGACCGTTGTTGACGCCTACTGCGGAATCGGTACCATCGGAATCGTTGCAGCGTCCGCCGCGAAGGAAGTCATTGGCGTCGAGTTAAACAGGGATGCCGTCCGGGATGCCGTCACAAACGCGAAGGCAAACGGCGAGAAAAACATCCGCTTCTACAACAACGATGCCGGAAAATTCATGGTCCAGATGGCCTCCCAGAATGCCCACGCCGACGTAGTCTTCATGGACCCGCCGAGAAGCGGAAGCACAGAAGAATTTATGGATGCTGTAGCGATCTTGAATCCGGACCGCGTGGTCTATGTGTCCTGCAATCCAGAGACGCTGGCGAGAGATCTGGCGTATTTTAAGAAGAAAGGGTATAGGGCGGAGAAGGCATGGGCTGTGGACCAGTTCCCGGCCACCAGCCATGTAGAGACGGTAGTTCTTTTGTCCCACAAAAAAGCCGACAG
>NZ_QWGJ01000060.1:0-1438 GCF_003435225.1 Clostridium sp. AF28-12
ATCGCCGCGAAGCAGGAGATGGATGGTTGGATAATCATTCACGATCACGGCTTTGCCGTGAATAATTCAGGTTTACTTTAAAAATGTGCAATTTCTGACATCTTTCCATTTGTAGCTATAAAAAATTTTCCCATATCAGAATCAAATAATAATGATTTCTCAGGCTTAAGCATATCCAGCTCTTCCGGTATACTCCTTGCAATAATAAAACTGTTTGAACTCAGGGAAAGCAAATCATGATTGCCTACAAAATATTGTCCTATTGATCTCCAGAAATTTGCACCAAATGTCTGCATACTATATAAAACCAGATCCATCTCATCCTCAATATCTATCCCATAGATCATTTCAGCAACACGAATCAGAAATGTTTTCTCAATGCCTGATATAACTACAATTTGGCGGGATCCCAGATTGTAAACCATTTTCTGGCATATAACTTTTCCAAAGTCTTCACCTTGATAGTTTCTATTTATAATCTTCACATTTGCTGCAACATTGAGAAATGAAATCAAATTTGTATTGATCACATTTTTCAGCTGCTCTTCAAAATCACTATTGTATGAAGATATGGCTGAGATTCCTTTCCCTACAATTGCCATATCTTCTGTTATTATATGTTCCAAAAGCCATCCAATTCCATCTCCCACAAGTTCTGCTATCTCTTTTTTGCTGCATTCATTGCGCTTTACAATGTCTGCTTTTTTTTTCAGCAGCATATTATAAAACTCGTCATGCAGCATCTTATGAAATTCATAACCGGCATAACCTATCTCCCGCATATATATTTCTTCACTCTTTGCATGCCTTTTAAAATATCTAAGCATATATTCCAGAGTTTCATTCATAAGGAATAACCGGTACTTCGCATCATCTCCTCTCTCCATTACTCTATTATAAATCTGATCTGATATCCGAAACAATTCTTTATGCTCTTCATCAAGTTTATCTATGCCCATAAGATAATTTTTACTCCATTTGATCATTTTGTCGTCTCCCTTCATGTTTTTATACTGTCAATATGCCTGTATTATCCAATTTTGCAGTTAACGCTTTAACCATTATATCATTCCCATTTTACATTTTCAACACGCGAACTTTACATTTTTAATGAAATATAAAAAGCGCCTCCCGGATTCAGAATATATTCATTCTGTTCCAAGAGACGCACTCACTGTCTTTTTATAAAAATGACTACTTATCCTGAATTATTCACGGAGCAATTTCTAATCTAAACCTTGCACCATGAATTGAAAAAATGATCCATGCAGCCATAACTTCTCTCAATTTGTCAGAAAAAAGGGTATAAAATCCCTAGGACGAGTTTTTGAGCAATTATCATGCTGTCAAGGTCCATTGACGGTTGCTATTCCAGCTGTACATCCAGCTTACCTATTGCAGAAAGGGTGTCATAAAACTCTTCTTTATATGGACAGCT
>NZ_QWGJ01000061.1:0-616 GCF_003435225.1 Clostridium sp. AF28-12
TTCGGGTGCTTTTTCAAGTCATACTTCGGGGACAGGAAGGGCGGGAGCCCCCGAAGCTGCAAGATACATTTATCCCCGGGCATGGTGGTGATCTCGCTGGTGGTCATCAGCTCCCGGCCAAGCCGCTGCATATTCTGGCTGTAACTTTCAGACTGTCCACGGCTTCGGCCCTCGGTCTGCATAGAGATGGTGGCCTTGCCCAGCCAGTTTTCCGAAATATCCTTTAGGGTGGAAGCCTCCCGGCCTCCGAGGAACACGATGCTGTCCATGTTGCCCATGATGGTTTCGGAATGGTCTTTGTACAATGCCTTACACTGGCTCATTGCCTGATAAAAAAGCGTCAGGCTGATCTCACGGGAGCGGATGACGGCCACGATCTTTTCCAGCCCCGGCACCTGTCCGGTGTTGGCAGCCTCGTCCCACAGCACCCGCACATGGTAGGGCAGACGCCCGCCATAGGTGTTATCAGCCCGTTCACACAGAAGGTTGAACATCTGCGAAAAAGCGAGGGCAACCAAAAAGTTGTAGGTGGTGTCCGTGTCGCTGATAAGAAAGAACAGCGCTGATTTTTCATCCCCCAGCTTATCCAGCTCCAGCTCGTCATAAGACATGATCT
>NZ_QWGJ01000061.1:626-1074 GCF_003435225.1 Clostridium sp. AF28-12
CAGCTTATCCAGCTCCAGCTCGTCATAAGACATGATCTCCCGAAGCTGGGGAATATCAAAGGGAGCCAGTCTTGCACCGCAGGAAATCAAAATGCTTTTGGCTGTCTTGCCGCTGGCGAGCTTGTATTTCTTATACTGCCTCACGGCGAAGTGCTGGGGGCTGCGGCGTTCCAGCCCGTCAAACATATAGTCCACCGCGTTTTTGAAGGTTTCGTCATCCTCCCGGACTTCCATGCTGCTTATCATTTCCACCAGCGTATTCATGTTGCGTTCTTCCTCCGGCCCCTCAAAGACGATGTAGGCCACAAGGGCGCAGTACAAGAGGGTTTCAGCTTTAGTCCAGAACTCGTCGCCCTCCTTGCCGTCGCCTTTGGTGTTGGCGATCAGAGCAGTAACGAATTTCAAAACATCGCTTTCCGTCTTGATATAGGCCAGCGGATTGTAGTGC
>NZ_QWGJ01000061.1:1084-1404 GCF_003435225.1 Clostridium sp. AF28-12
GTCTTGATATAGGCCAGCGGATTGTAGTGCATGGATTTTGAAAAGTCGATACTGTTGAACACCCGCACCCTGTATTTCTCCCGTTGCAGAAACCGCCCGCACTGGTCGAGGGTGCCGCCCTTCGGGTCTACCACCACATACGAGGAATGGGCTTGAAGGAGCTGCGGGGTCAACCAGAACCTTGTCTTTCCCGAGCCGGACGATCCGATGACACAGGCGTTTAGGTTCCGGGCATTGGCGGGTATCTTCGGACGGGTGTTCATGGTAAGGAACTCCGTCCCGGTCAGAATGACATTGTTCTGAAATTTAGGGTCAACAAA
>NZ_QWGJ01000062.1:837-1383 GCF_003435225.1 Clostridium sp. AF28-12
CCTCCTTCGGGACAGAGGTGACAGGTGGTGCATGGTTGTCGTCAGCTCGTGTCGTGAGATGTTGGGTTAAGTCCCGCAACGAGCGCAACCCCTATTGTCAGTAGCCAGCAGGTAAAGCTGGGCACTCTGATGAGACTGCCAGGGATAACCTGGAGGAAGGTGGGGATGACGTCAAATCATCATGCCCCTTATGATTTGGGCTACACACGTGCTACAATGGCGTAAACAAAGAGAAGCGAGCCTGCGAGGGGGAGCAAATCTCAAAAATAACGTCTCAGTTCGGATTGTAGTCTGCAACTCGACTACATGAAGCTGGAATCGCTAGTAATCGCAGATCAGAATGCTGCGGTGAATACGTTCCCGGGTCTTGTACACACCGCCCGTCACACCATGGGAGTCGGAAATGCCCGAAGCCAGTGACCCAAGCGAAAGCAGGGAGCTGTCGAAGGCAGGTCTGATAACTGGGGTGAAGTCGTAACAAGGTAGCCGTATCGGAAGGTGCGGCTGGATCACCTCCTTTCTAAGGAAGAAGAAGTAAGGGTTTTA
>NZ_QWGJ01000063.1:0-1250 GCF_003435225.1 Clostridium sp. AF28-12
AAAACCGGGCTTTCCACCAAAGACTTTATCGCCCCGGACAGTTTCGATTTTCGTTTCAGCCGACTGTTCCGGGTGGGGACGACTTGGGGCGCTGCCTCCTACTTGCAGATTTTGGCCTCGGAGCTCTCGGACAAGCTGCTGGCGGAGCTTTTGGAAATGGATGCGGAAATGACCATCACCCTCCATATCCAGACCGTTGATCAGGCCGCCGCCGTAAAATCCATCAAGGCCAAAGTCTCCGACATTGACAAGATGAAAGTGGAGGAACAAAAAAAGGCAGCCCGGTCAGGGTACGACATGGACATACTCCCGCCCGACCTTGTAACGTACAGCAACGACGCAAAGACCCTTCTGGAAGATTTACAGAGCCGGAATGAAAGAATGTTCCTGCTGACCTTCCTTGTGGTAAACATGGCCCCGACCCGCCGGGAGCTGGACAATGACCTGTTCACGGTGTCGGGTATCGTCCAGAAATACAACTGCACCTTGAAGCGGCTGGACTTCCAGCAGGAGGATGGTTTTCTTTCCAGCCTTCCGCTGGGCCATAACGGCATTGAGATCAAGCGCGGCATGACGACCAGCTCCACGGCCATTTTCGTTCCCTTTATGACGCAGGAGCTCCGTATGGATGGCGAAGCCGTCTATTACGGGCTCAACGCACTTTCCCATAACGTCATCATGGCAAACCGGAAAAAGCTCAAAAACCCCAACGGCCTGTTCCTCGGCGTGCCGGGCTCCGGCAAATCCTTTGCCGCAAAGCGGGAGCTTGTGAACGTGTTTCTTGCCACAAAAGACCGCATTATCGTGGTGGACCCGATGGGCGAATACTCGCCCCTTATCAGGCGGCTGGGCGGACAGGTCATCGAGATCGCCCCGGACAGCCCCCACCACATCAACCCGATGGACATTGATTTGAGCTTCGACGAGGAAAACCCGATGGCGCTGAAAGCCGACTTTATCCTGTCGCTGATGGAGCTGATCGTCGGCGGCAAGGACGGCTTGCAGCCGGTGGAGCGTACCGTCATTGACCGCTGTGTGCGCCAGATGTACCGGGAACACTTGCAGGACCCGGAAACAAGCAAAATGCCGACCCTCCAAACCCTGTATGACCTGCTCTGTTCCCAGCCGGAGGGCGAGGCGGTGCGGCTGGCGACGGCCCTTGAAATTTATGTGTCGGGCTCTCTCAACGTATTCAACCATGAAACCAACGTGGACCTGAACCGCCGTCTGGTATGCCTTGACTTAAAAAA
>NZ_QWGJ01000064.1:0-1198 GCF_003435225.1 Clostridium sp. AF28-12
TTCGGGTGCTTTTTCAAGTCATACTTCGGGGACAGGAAGGGTGGGAGCCCTCTAAGCTGCAAGATACATTTATCTCCGGGCATGGTGGTGATCTCGCTGGTGGTCATCAGTTCCCGGCCAAGCCGCTGCATATTCTGGCTGTAACTTTCAGACTGTCCACGGCTTCGGCCCTCGGTCTGCATAGAGATGGTGGCCTTGCCCAGCCAGTTTTCCGAAATATCCTTTAGGGTGGAAGCCTCCCGGCCTCCGAGGAACACGATGCTGTCCATGTTGCCCATGATGGTTTCGGAATGGTCTTTGTACAATGCCTTACACTGGCTCATTGCCTGATAAAAAAGCGTCAGGCTGATTTCACGGGAGCGGATGACAGCCACGATCTTTTCCAGCCCCGGCACCTGTCCGGTATTGGCAGCTTCGTCCCACAGCACCCGCACATGGTAGGGCAGACGCCCTCCATAGGTGTTGTCAGCCCGTTCACACAGAAGGTTGAACATCTGCGAGAAAGCGAGGGCAACCAAAAAGTTGTAGGTGGTGTCCGTATCGCTGATAAGAAAGAACAGCGCCGATTTTTCGTCCCCCAGCTTATCCAGCTCCAGCTCGTCATAAGACATGATCTCCCTGAGCTGGGGAATATCAAAGGGAGCCAGCCTTGCACCGCAGCTAATCAGAATACTTTTTGCTGTCTTGCCAGCTGCCAGCTTGTATTTTTTATACTGCCGGACCGCAAAATGATGTGGATCTTTTTCTTCCAGTTCATCAAATAATAAATCTACCGGATTTTTAAAATTTTCATCATCCTCCCTCGCCTCACTGGCATCGATCAGATCGATCAGCATCGCAAAGTTCTGTTCTTCTTCCGGTGCTTCGTACCAGATGTAGGCAATCAGCGCTGTATAATACAGCTTTTCCGCCTTCACCCAGAAATCTTCTCCGGACTGCTGTCCCTCACCTTTTGTATTGGTGATAATGGTATTGACCAGCTTCAGAATATCCTTTTCGCTTCGAATATACGAAAATGGATTATAACGCATGGATTTGGAAAAGTTTATGGTATTCAGCACCTTGATCCGATACTTACCCTTCTGAAGCATTTTCCCGCACTCCACAAGAACCGTTCCTTTCGGATCAGTAATGACATAGGAACTGTGCATTTGCATAAGATATGAGGTAGGCACCCTGCGCCTTGCTGACTTTCATC
>NZ_QWGJ01000065.1:0-1183 GCF_003435225.1 Clostridium sp. AF28-12
ACTGATGAAAGTCAGCAAGGCGCAGGGTGCCTACCTCATACCTAATGCAGATGCACAGCTCCTATGTTGTGACGGACCCGAAGGGAACAATTCTGGTGGAGTGCGGAAAAATGCTCCAAAGGGGTGCGCCCAAGCTGGGGAAGGACGGAAAGCCCATGAAGGATAAGCACGGCAAGGTCATTTATGAGCCGTACCGAATCAAGGTCCTAAATACCATCAACTTCAAGAAGTCCATGCACTATAACCCCTTTGCATACATCCACTCGGAAAAGGATATTTTGAAGCTGGTGACAACGCTGATCGCTAATACCAAAGGCGAGGGCAAGGCCGGAGACGATTTCTGGGTCAAGGCGGAAACATTGCTGTATTGCGCATTGATTGGATATATCCACTATGAAGCTCCGGTGGAGGAGCAAAACTTCTCCACCCTCATCGAGTTCATCAACGCCATGGAAGTCCGGGAGGATGACGAGGAGTTCAAAAATCCTGTAGACCTGATGTTTGATGCACTGGAATCGGAAAAACCAAACCACTTCGCAGTGCGGCAGTATAAGAAATATAAGCTGGCAGCCGGCAAAACCGCTAAGTCGATTTTGATTTCCTGCGGTGCGCGTCTTGCCGTATTTGATATTGCGGAGCTGCGCGAGGTTACATCCTACGATGAGTTGGAACTGGATACGCTGGGAGACAGAAAAACGGCTCTGTTCCTCATTATGAGTGATACGGATGACAGTTTTAACTTTCTCATTTCCATGTGCTACACCCAGTTATTCAACCTGCTTTGTGAAAAGGCCGACGATGTGTATGGCGGCAGGCTTCCGGTTCATGTGCGCTGTCTGATTGATGAGTGTGCCAACATCGGGCAGATTCCGAAGCTGGAAAAGCTGGTGGCCACCATCCGAAGCCGTGAAATCTCTGCCTGTCTGGTGTTGCAGGCACAGAGCCAGCTCAAGGCAATTTACAAAGATAATGCCGATACCATCATCGGCAATATGGATACTTCCATCTTCCTGGGTGGCAAAGAGCCAACAACGCTGAAAGAGCTGGCGGCTGTTCTGGGAAAGGAGACCATAGACACTTACAACACCGGAGAGAGCCGGGGACGGGAGACCTCCCACTCGCTCAACTATCAGAAATTGGGAAAAGAGCTGATGAGCCAGGACGAGCTGGCAGTTATGGATGG
>NZ_QWGJ01000066.1:0-1078 GCF_003435225.1 Clostridium sp. AF28-12
CCGGTCAGAATGACATTGTTCTGAAATTTAGGGTCAACAAATGGCTTTATATCTTCCTTTGTTCCAAAGCGGGCGGTGCCGTACTCCGCATCCCGCCGGAATTTTTTCGCCTGCCTGATCTTTGACTGTATCAGCAGATACATCCCAGCCGCACCGGCAAGGCCCACCAGCAGGTCAATACCTCCCAGCCCCGGCCAGTAGGTTTCAAAGGCTTTGGGGAAGGTATCAAGCATCCCCATGAGCTTTGTCCCGAAGTCTGTGCCGGGGGCGATCCGGTAGGCCGTCCCGATTTTGGAGAAAAACCAGAACACAAAGAGGTACGGCAGGTTTGGGAGCACATATTTTCTGATCTTGTCACTCAACGTCCGTCCTTCACCGCCTCTCTGGTCCGCTGCTTTTCCTTTGCCTGCGTCCTGATTTGCTCCGTGAATTTCCGAAGCTGACCGAGGATGGAAGCCTTGTCCTGCTCTTTGTTCAGCACCTTTGCGCTGTACTTCTGGAAGGCCGCCGTGATAGCGTCCGCCTGATTGGCTTTGAAAAACAGCAGGTAATGACCGGGGCTCACTTTATGGAAAGCGTAGTCCACATGGAACTCCTTCGCGATCCGGTCAAAATCCTTTGGAGCTCCCACATAGGGCATGGCACTTTTGCCGCCATAGTGGTTCATCAGCTTTTTCACGCTCTGGCGTCCCTGCGGGGTCAGCGCCTTCTGGTGGTGCTTTTGCAGCGCCCGAACCACCTTGCCAAGAGCGGCAGCCAGCACTTTTCCCGTGAGCTTCGTTGTCCTGATCGAAAGGGCAACCGTTTTTTGGTTTACTTCTTCCTGCATAAAACCTCCTTTCCGTCGGGGTCCCCGCTATCCGGGAGGCCCCCGTACAATCTCGGGGAACAGAAAACCTCGGGCCAATGTGGCCCGAGGCTTACCGCTCGGCATCCCTGCCGGACGGAGCTTTCTTTTCCGGCTCCGTCTGGACTTTTTCGCCCTGTTCCCGCATGGTCTGCAAGATAGAGGGCTTCTTTTGAAGCTGGGAGGGCTTTTCGCCGGACAGTGGCTTGATACATTCCAGACGGTCAGCCG
>NZ_QWGJ01000067.1:0-1009 GCF_003435225.1 Clostridium sp. AF28-12
GACGGAAAACTGCTGGGCCGCTGTACCAAAGCGGACAGCGATGCCTATACCCTGTTGATGAACGCCTGCGGCGGGGAGGCCGCCCGTGTCCTGCGGGAATACGCCTACTTTTCCCCGGAACTTCGCGCCATATTGGAAAAGGCGGCGCTCATGCAGGCGGACCGGAGCCGGACGGGCGGAATGTTCCATGCGCCGAAAAGTTCCCCGTGGGGCGAGGTGCAGAGCTGTGAAACCCTCTGTCCAGGGGTGTTTCTGGTATCTACCGCCAGCCACGGCGGAACGATGGTGGCAAACGAGGTAGCCGCCGTCCTCTCCCCAGCAGCGAAAAAGTGCGGCTTCAAGGATAAGGGCTATATCTGCTATGAGGAGGACGCGCAGGAAAGTGTGGTGCTCCGGGAACTGTTGGACAAAAAGCTGTGGAACATACCTGACCGCATTAAGGACAAAGGGCAGTTTGAAGAAAACCTCAACCAGTCCATCCGGCAGTATAATCCCGAATACTGGCGGGCAAGGCAGAGCGGACGTAAGGCCGCCGAAGCCGCCCGCAGTACAGCCCCGGCCAAAGAGGCCGCAAGATGACCTCGGGCCATGCTGGCCCGAAGCAGTAAAGGAGGTGTACCCAAATGGCCTATGTGCCAGTACCAAAAGACCTTTCCAAAATTAAGACAAAGCTGGCCTTCAATCTGACGAAGCGCCAGCTTGTTTGTTTTTCCGGCGCAGCGGCGGTGGGGCTCCCGGCCTACCTGCTTTCCCGTGACAGTATCGGGAACAGCGCCGCCATGTTCCTAATGATCGGCCTCATGCTCCCGTTCTTCTTTCTGGCTATGTATGAGCGGGACGGCCTGCCATTGGAAAAAGTGCTGAAAAACATCATCCGCACCCGGTTCCTCTATCCCCGGGTGCGGCCTTACAAAACCGAAAACTTCTATGCGCTGCTTAGCGCCAGAAAGGAGGCGCAGCCGATTGCAAAACAGCAGAAGGGCCGGAAAGCCCGCAGGCAGAAAGCCTG
>NZ_QWGJ01000068.1:0-987 GCF_003435225.1 Clostridium sp. AF28-12
ATCAAGCTGCTGGACGACTGGAAGGGTCAGCAGAAGGAACATGAAAAGCCGGAGAAGAAAACCGAACAGGAAAAGTAAGCCCAAACTTCGGGTCAGCATGGCCCGAGGATTACGGGGCTCTGCCCCGCGCCCCGAAGCTCTGGAGATATAAATTATTCCCCGTCGCCAGTTATTCCGTAGCATAGCCGGGAAAATCAGTCAAGGGCAGCGCCGCCGCAGGCGGTGCCAGAGGCACCCTTGACGGATTTCTCCCGGTTATGCTTTTTCCCGGTCAAGCGACGGGGATATAAATTCTCCAGAGCCGTTCCCCTTCCCGGGGGAAGGGGCGGAGGGGTTGGGCGAACTATTGCTTTTCCCTAAACCTAAACAGAAATGGAGGCTCAACCAATGAAACGACCTTTAGCATACCTGAGCGCCGCATGGAGCGGCGAGCCGGATGTTGATATGGAGCTGGCGGCCCACTACTGCCGTCTTGCTTATGAGTCGGGCTTTTCCCCGATCTGCCCGCTCTTGTATCTGCCGCTGTTTTTGAATGACAGCGTTCCCGAGGAACACAAGGCCGGGATTGATATGCGCCGGGATATGCTGCGGCGCTCCCACACCCTGATCGTCTGCGGCAGCGCTGTGGATGAGGATGTAAAAAACGATATTGCGGTTGCCGGGCGGCTGGGCATTGCGGCGACCACACTGGAAGGGGTGCTTGCCGTGAAGGGACACGGCACCCCGGGCCATGCCGGACATTAAGCTGGGAAGCCTTTTTGACGGGATCGGCGTGTTCCCTCTGGCTGCTTCCCGGTGCGGTATCCGTCCGGTATGGGCCAGTGAGATTGAAAAAGCGCCCATCTCCATAACCAAAAGGCACTTTCCCGACATGGTGCATTTGGGGGATATTACGAAGGTGGACGGCGGGAAAATCCCACCTGTCCATATAATTACCTTCGGTTCCCCCTGTCAGAACCTTTCTCTGATCGGCAACCGCTCCGGCCT
>NZ_QWGJ01000069.1:0-799 GCF_003435225.1 Clostridium sp. AF28-12
ACCCATCCCAGAGGTGGAACAGGTCACTGCCTGACCTGTCCCGCCGGGACGGTTCTCTTAAAAACACCATATAGATTTTTTGTACACCGCCGCCCGCCATCGAGCAGAGTTTTACACCTAATTGGGTATAAAACAGCTTATGGCGGGCGGCGGCGTTGCCCTTATCGGCATGACCCTTGTACCGCTGCTTTCCGGCTTGTTCGGTTAAGAAGCGCGGGTAAAGGCTTATGCAGAGCATACTTGACGCGATTAACGAATGGATAAAGGAAATCCTTATCGGAGCGATAAACGGTAATCTGTCAACTATGTTCGGGGACGTAAACGAAAAAGTCGGCACTATCGCCGCAGAGGTAGGGCAGACCCCGCAAGGGTGGAACGCAAATATATTCTCCATGATACAGACCCTTAGTGAAAATGTAATCGTACCCATTGCGGGGCTTGTCATTACCTACGTCCTATGCTATGAGCTTATCAGCATGGTAACGGAAAAGAACAATATGCACGACGTTGACACTTCCATGTTCTTCAAGTGGGTGTTCAAGGCGTTTGTGGCAGTCTACCTTGTGACGCACACCTTTGACATTACTATGGCGGTGTTCGATATGGCGCAGCACGTTGTTTCCGGCGCGGCGGGGGTAATCGGCGGCAGCACAGAGATTGATGTTGCCGCCGCCCTTGCTTCCATGCAGAGCGGGCTTGACGCTATGGAAATCCCCGAACTGCTCTTACTTGTCATGGAAACAAGCCTTGTGAGCTTGTGCATGAAAATCATGTCCGTACTGATAACCGTTATCCTCTA
>NZ_QWGJ01000007.1:0-392 GCF_003435225.1 Clostridium sp. AF28-12
TGTCACGGCGGAGGTCGTGGGTTCGAATCCCATCCGGGTCGCGCATACATTTAGGTTTCCAGTATGTATGTAAGTATTATTTAAAATTTGGGGTCTTAGCTCAGCTGGGAGAGCATCTGCCTTACAAGCAGAGGGTCATAGGTTCGAGCCCTATAGGCCCCATTTTTAGACAGTACATGCCGATGTGGCTCAATTGGCAGAGCAGCTGATTTGTAATCAGCAGGTTATCGGTTCGAGTCCGATCATCGGCTTTAGTTTTAAAAACTAAATAATTCTTATGGGCGGATTCCCGAGTGGCCAAAGGGGACAGACTGTAAATCTGCTGCAACTTGCTTCGGTGGTTCGAATCCACCTCCGCCCATTAAATAGGTATTGATTTTTCGATATTTATT
>NZ_QWGJ01000007.1:402-153680 GCF_003435225.1 Clostridium sp. AF28-12
AATAGGTATTGATTTTTCGATATTTATTTTGTATAATTAAAAAGCATCGTCGCGGGGTGGAGCAGTCTGGAAGCTCGTCGGGCTCATAACCCGAAGGTCGTAGGTTCAAATCCTGCCCCCGCAATTATGCCCAGATAGCTCAGTTGGTAGAGCAGAGGACTGAAAATCCTCGTGTCGCTGGTTCGATTCCAGCTTTGGGCATTACAACTTAATAGTTGTATGGGATATTAGCTCAGTCGGTAGAGCACTTGACTTTTAATCAAGTTGTCCGGGGTTCGAATCCCCGATGTCTCATTAAGTTGCGGAAGCCGAGAGGTTTCCGCTTTTTAGTATTCTAAAGTTTGCTAAAAAAGAGGTTGCTGCACATTCACACAGCAACCTCTTTTTAGGTTAAAGTATATGTTGTTGAAAGTCGAAGATCAGTTTGATTTTGTCGGAATGAACTGTGCAATGCGTC
Organism: Clostridium sp. AF28-12; assembly: GCF_003435225.1. Classification (NCBI taxonomy): domain Bacteria; kingdom Bacillati; phylum Bacillota; class Clostridia; order Eubacteriales; family Clostridiaceae; genus Clostridium; species Clostridium sp. AF28-12. The sequence continues at coordinate 860 of NZ_QWGJ01000007.1, forward strand.
CGGCGAAATCAGCGATATTCTGAGTCTGAAGGATCACACGGCCAGGACCGGTAAGCTTTGTGAGGAAGAGACCTTCGCCGCCGAAAAAGATGTTTCCAAGGCCTTTGATCGTCTCAACTTCATATTTTACGGTTTTCTCGAACGCAACGATATTTCCTGTATCAACTTTGATCACTTCGCCCGGTGCAAGCTGTTTCTCGACAACATCGCCGTCGATTTCGAGAAAGGCCATTCCGGAACCGGAGATGGATTCAAGGATGAAGCCTTCGCCGCCAAACAGTCCGGAAGTAAATTTCTTTGTGAAGGTGACATCAAGATTTACAGAATCCTGTGCGCAGAGGAATGCACCTTTCTGGCAGATCATGCCGCCGTTTTCTGCCGCGTCGATCGGAAGAACCTGACCAGGTACAGTTGACGCAAATGCGATCGTGGCACCCGGAGCATCCGCACGGTAGGTAGCCATAAACATGGATTCACCGGCAAACATGCGGCCAAGACCTTTCATAAATCCGCCGCGTGTGTTTGTGGACATGGAAATCCCTTCAGACATCCAGGACATTCCGCCGGACTGTGTATACATGGTTTCGCCTGGAGCATCAAATTTGATCTCAACTGCAGGGATAGTTGTGCCAATAATTCTGTATTTCATAGGATCCTCTCTTTCTGGCGTATTGAACGATGAAAATACGCTTGTATTGCTGTATCCAAAAGATACACAAGGGTGAACAAATATATTATATCATACTCTGCCGATAGTTACAGAAGAAATACTGGAATGAAATTTACAGTGAAAAATCCTGTTTATGAAAATAACAAAATGATAACATGTTTACAGTTTCCTTAAATATGGGGGTGCTCGCTTGTGTGAAAAAATTATGGATGATAAAATATCGGTAACAAGTTCAGTGACAGGCGAGTTCAGTTTTGGAAAAAGAAGGTGGCAAGGTGAAAAAGATTTGGATGATGACGGCAGCTTTAGGACTAGGAATCTGGCTGACAGGGTGTTCGCCGGCTTTTGTTCCGGTAGAAGATCCGAGTGAGCCACAGACAGAGGAACGAAATAGTCCTGAAACGGAAAAAGAAGATCAGAGGGAAAATCTGGCCTTTCAGCCACTTTCGGAGGAAGAACGTCGGTGGATCGTAACAGAATTGGAATCCTTTGATGGAGATCATAAATTTTCGGATATGGATCCGGAAAAGGCAGCATCCTGCGGCGGAGAGATCCGGGATGCGTATGATTTTGTTGGACGGGAGACGGAAAATGGTTGCGGGTATGTCCTGGGATTTCGAAAAGGCAAGGAGGATCCGCTGAAAGATCTCAGCATTTACAGCATTGATGATGTGATCGAGGCTGAAAAGTGGAACGAGGACGAAAGTATTTTTGAAAAAGTATATACTTTCGAAAATGTTTATGAAATGTATTACACGGAAGCAAAGGATGTTCTGTTTTTTGTTCCGAGCGGAATAGAAGGACCGGAAGAACTCAGAAAAGCGTTTACATATAGCCTCTGTGACGGTGACGAGGGGGTCCGGTATCTGGAGACTGTAAAGGAGCGCGGTGTGCGGATGTCACCACCGGAGGACGGCGGATATCTTACCGTCCGAAGATTTGAAGCTGCAGAGGTACTGGAGGAATATATTCCTTTGACTGAGGATCAGGAGAAAGAGATCACCGGCTTGAATGAGATCATTGATCCGGTAATGTATGGAATAGATGGGATCACATATGCGGCAAGCCAGGAAATTTATGAGTCAGAAAACCCGGATCCGGATGAGATCACGGTTCCGGCATTAAAAATTGCAGAGGAAAAATGTGAATTTCAGACGGTCGGAACGGAAGACATGAAAGAAATTACAAGTGCGGAACTTGAGGTGGTCCCGATTTCCAAAGAGCTGGAGAAAAACACCGATTTGGCGCGCAAAGATTCTGCTGACTCGGAGGTCGTAGGGATTTCCGAGATGCTGCAGGATCCGGAATTGTTAAAAAGGCTGGAGGAGATCCTGGCGGGGGCATCTTTTGATGAAGCGAAAGAATGTCCGTATAACGGGATCCTGACGCTGACAAAGGCGGATGGGACACAGGTAGTGGTGAGACTGGCATCGGACGGATGCGATTCGATGGTTTATGGCAGCTATAGCTTTTATCAGGCAGCCGGGGGTGAAGTCGCGGAAATTTGGGATATGTTTCCGGAGGTAAAAGCGGAGATTGTAAAGTAAGCCGGCGTTTGTAGTATTGACATTTCTTATGGAATACAGACAGATATTAGACTGGGTGAACAAAGAAGACTGGAGTGCATTATTGGATGTAGGACAGTCGCAGATTGAGAAACTTCTCTCGGAGCAAAAAGAAAAAAATATTTTATAACGAATGCGGATGCGAATTTGACGGACAACTCCCAGTTCATTTGCAGGCGGATGGGAAACAGGAGAATAAAAATTTTGAATTACAGAAAAGAAAAACAGCCGGGACTTTTAGAACGGCTGACAGAATATGCGGGCTCGGATGCGTATCCATTTCATATGCCGGGACATAAAAGACGGGAGATTACGGATGGGATCCCGGGGGGATTTCCGGACCCGTATGGGATCGATATCACGGAGATCGATGGGTTTGACAACCTGCATCATGCGGAAGGAATTTTGAAGGACGCCATGGATGAGGCGGCTGCGATCTACGGGACGGACCGGTCCTGGTATCTTGTGAATGGGAGTACCTGCGGGATTTTAAGTGCAGTTTTTGCGACTACGGAAAACGGCGGAAAGATCCTGACAGCGAGAAACTGTCATAAGGCGGTGTACCATGCGATCTGCCTGAACCGGCTGGAGGCGGAGTATCTGTATCCGGAGGAGATCACGGAATTCGGGATCAATGGAGGAATCCGTGCGGAGGATGTGAGAAAAGCGCTTGAAAAGGATGCGATGCACTGTGCGGGAAATTCGGGGGATGTGAGAGGAAAAATCACGAAAATCCAGGCAGTGCTCATCACATCCCCAACCTATGAAGGCGTGGTGTCGGATATCCGGGCGATCGCGGATGCGGCTCATGAATACGGGATCCCGTTGATCGTCGATGAGGCACACGGGGCACATCTGGAGTATGCAGATCAGTGTCACAGCTTTCCGAAATCGGCGTTAGAATACGGGGCTGATATCGTGATCCAGAGCCTTCATAAGACGTTGCCATGCTTTACACAGACGGCAATTCTGCATGTGAAGGGAAAGTTTGTGGATCAGGACAGAATTTCGAGGTATTTGTCCATGTTTCAGACATCCAGCCCGTCATACCTTTTTATGGCTGGGATGGAGCGGTGCATCCGGTATATGGATGGGGACGGAAGAAATGAGATGATCCGGTATGAGAAAAGACTGGAGCGCTTTATGGAGCGGATGGAAGGACTTCAGGTACTTGAGGTTCTGGACCGGGAAATCTGTGGGAAATATCGGACTGTGGCCGGATGGGATCCGTCGAAGATCGTGGTTTCCACGATGCGCGCAGAGGATTTTCACGGGGAAGAGCTGGCGGAGACACTGCGGAGAAAATACCATCTTGAGATGGAGATGACAGCGCCGGAGTATGTGATCGCGATGACGTCGCTGATGGACACGGAAGAAGGATTTGAGCGGCTTGGAACGGCGCTGCTGGAGATTGACGGGGCGCTGAGACGCCGCACGGAGTCCGGGCGAAAGGAGAAAGCAGCTAGTGAGACTCCAGAAGGCCTGGAATCTAAACTTTCGCACCCGGTCAGGAGAATGCTCATCTGCGAGGCAATGGATGCTGATACGGAGCGCACAGCGTTTCAGGATACGGTCGGAAAGGCATCTGCGGAGTTTGTGTATCTGTATCCGCCGGGAATCCCGATCATCGCGCCGGGAGAGGTCTTCACGGATGCGATCGTGGAGAAGATCATGGCGTACAAGGCAGCAGGACTTCTTGTCCAGGGACCGGCTGATCCGGATGCGGACGTGATCTTAACATGTCAGACGCCAGGGTTTGTTCATAAAGGATGCTGATGAAAAAGGAAAACGTTAGTAATTCAAGTGCATAAGAGGTGGCTGCATCCGAAATGAGGAGGCTTATCATGCGAGAGTATTTCCCAGGAGAGAAACTTTTGTTACTTTAAAAGAATAAGAATTTGATGAACTGAAAATTCCATGTCATACAGCAGTCTTCACAGATTTTTCCAAGCAGGAACAGGAATTCTTACAGTGTATAAGTGGGAATGCGGATCCCGTGAAATTATCGAGCGAGGATGGAAACAACGGTTGCACGGAACCTCTGATTTTGATACAATGAAAAGATAGAACCTGAAAAGTGGTTGTAAAAGTTCGATCGAAAAGTCTTATCTGACAGGGATAAAAATTATAATACAGAAGGCTGAGAGAAACAAATGGGCAGGATATATTATCTTCTTGGGAAGAGCGCGACAGGAAAAGATACACTGTATAAGGAAATCCTGAAACGGAGACCAAAGCTGCGGACGGTGACGATGTATACAACAAGACCGATCCGGGAAGGCGAGACGGACGGAGTGGAATATTTCTTTACCGACCGCGAGGAGCTGGAGCGGCAGCTGGCTTCCGGAAAGGTGATCGAGTCGAGAACTTATCAGACGATCGCCGGTTCGTGGACTTACTATACGGTGGATGACGGGCAGTTTGATGTTGCCGACGACGAGTGCTGTCTTATGATCGGGACACTGGAATCTTACGAGAAGATGTGTACCTATTTTGAAGCGGGAAAGATGGTCCCGGTCTATATCGAGGTCCCGGACGGGATCCGGCTTCTCAGGGCCGTCAAACGCGAGGAAAACCAGAAAAAGCCGAATTATCGGGAAGTCTGCCGGAGATACCTTGCAGACGAAAAAGATTTTTCAGAGGAAAATCTGGAACGCTTGGGAATTACGAAGAGATATCAGAACACGGATATGGAAATGTGCCTGGAAGAAATCCTAAGGGATTTGGATAAATAACTTTTTATAGGCGTTATTTTGTGGTAAGATAAAATGGAAACACCGTTAGCGGGAACAGTTAAATGTTCTGTTCGAACCGGGAAGATCCGGCGAAAAAGGCAGTGCCGGAACTAATAGGATGAGGAGGGATGCGGCTATGTCAGAAGAAAAGATCATGGGATTTGAAGAGATCCTCGGGAATGAGATGGTGAAAGATCACTTTAAAAAGGCGATCCAGAATCATAAGATCTCACATGCTTATATCCTGACGGGAGAAGCCGGCATGGGAAGAAAATCGATCGCGAATGCGTTTGCGATGACGCTCCTGTGCGAGAAAGGCGGAAGTGAGCCGTGTATGATGTGCCATTCCTGCAAGCAGGTGATGAGCGGAAACCACCCGGATCTCATCTATGTAACACATGAAAAGCCGGGAAGCATTGGCGTGGATGATGTGCGGGAACAGATCAACGATACGATCATGATCCGTCCGTACAGCAGTTATTATAAGATCTATATCGTGGATGAGGCGGAAAAGATGACGGTTCAGGCGCAGAACGCCTTATTAAAGACCATTGAAGAGCCGCCGTCCTATGCGGTCATCATTCTGATCACGACAAATCAGGAGGCGTTTTTACCGACGATCCTCTCCAGATGTGTCCAGATGAAGTTAAAGCCGCTTAAGGATTTCACGATCAAGAGTTACCTGACCCAGAATCTCCATATTGCGGAGAAGGATGCGGATATCTGCGCTGCATTCGCAAGGGGAAATCTCGGAAAGGCGATCCATCTGGCTTCGTCGGATGAATTCAAGGAACTTTTCCAGAAGGTCATGGTTCTCGTGAAAAACGTGGGAACTATGGATATTTCGATGCTTCTGGATTGTATCCGGGAGATGAAAGAGCAGAACTTTGATATCGGCGAGGTGCTGGACTTAATGCAGCTCTGGTACCGGGATGTGCTCATGTTCAAGGTCACGAAGGACATGAACCTGCTGATTTTCAAGGATGAATATAAAATGATCAACGAGACGGGTGAGAAAGTCGATTATGCCGGGCTGGAAGCAATTCTGGCGGCGATCGACACGGCAAGAACACGTTTAAATGCGAACGTAAATATGGAATTAGCGATGGAATTACTTCTGCTGACCATGAAGCATCCGTCATAAGGAGCGAAGAATGACGAAAGTAATTGGGATCCGCTTCCGAAAAGCGGGAAAAGTGTATTATTTCAGTCCTGGTGAGAATGAGATCAAGACCGGCGACCATGTGATCGTCGAGACAGCCAGAGGTGTGGAATATGGATATGTGGTGCTTGGAACCCACGAGGTGGATGACAAGAAGGTGATCCAGCCGTTAAAGTGCGTGATCCGTATGGCGACACCGGCGGATGAGGAGACGGAGCGCCGCAACAAGGAGAAAGAAAAAGAGGCCTTCAAGGTATGCGTTGAGAAGATCAAGAAGCACAATCTCAGTATGAAGCTCATTGACACGGAGTATACCTTCGATAATAATAAGGTGCTGTTCTATTTTACGGCAGACGGAAGAATCGATTTCCGTGAGCTGGTAAAGGATCTGGCGTCCGTGTTTAAGACGAGGATCGAGCTTCGCCAGATCGGTGTCCGCGATGAGACAAAGATCGTGGGCGGAATCGGTATCTGCGGAAGACCGCTTTGCTGTGCGTCCTATCTTTCTGAGTTTATTCCGGTATCCATCAAAATGGCGAAGGAACAGAATCTTTCCCTGAACCCGACGAAGATCTCCGGTGTCTGCGGAAGACTGATGTGCTGCTTAAAGTACGAGGAAGATACTTATGAGGAATTAAACGGAAGACTTCCGAATATCGGCGACTATGTGACAACAGACGACGGTTTAAAGGGCGAGGTCCACAGTGTGAGCATTCTGCGCCAGCTTGTGAAGGTCATTGTGACTGTGAACAACGATGAGAAGGAGATCCGTGAATATAAAGTGGATCAGTTAAAATTCCGCCCGAAAAAGAGACGGGAAAAGCAGTCCACGAACGATGCGGAACTTAAGCAGTTAGAGGCTCTTGAGAAAAAAGAAGGGAAATCAAAACTCGATGACGATTGAGTTAAAGGAAAATGAGCGTCTGGATGATCTTCAGAGAAATGGACTGCAGATCATCCAGAAGACAGATGGGTTCTGCTTTGGTATGGACGCGGTGCTGCTTTCTGGTTTTGCTGCTGTAAAGCCCGGGGAGCGGGTACTGGATCTTGGAACCGGGACGGGGATCATTCCGCTTCTTCTTTCTGCAAAGACAGAGGGAGAACATTTTTCAGCGCTTGAGATCCAGGATGAGATCGCCAGAATGGCGGAGCGGAGTATCAAATTAAACCATCTGGAAGAGAAAATTGAGATCGTACATGGAGATATCAAGGAAGCCAGCCGGATTTTCGGAGCGGCTTCCTTTGATGTCGTTACGACAAATCCACCGTATATGAATGACTCCCACGGACTTAAGAATCCGACGGAAGTGAAGGCGATCTCGAGACATGAGGTCCTCTGCACGCTGGAGGATGTTGTGCGGGAAGGCGCGAAGGTCCTGAAACCGGGCGGAAGGATGTATATGGTCCACCGGCCGCACCGTCTGATCGAGATCTTCGGGACGATGAAGCAGTATAAGCTGGAGCCGAAGCGGATGAAAATGGTCCATCCGTTCAAGGATAAGGACGCGAACATGGTCCTCATCGAGGCGGTCCGCGGCGGCGGAGCCTGGATGAAGGTCGAGGCGCCGGTGATCGTTTATAAGGAGCCGGGCGTGTATACGGATGAGATCTATTCGATTTACGGGTATTAAATTGTTGTGAGGGTTCTTTTGGCGGATGAGCCGGAAAATGTCAGGAATTTTCTAAACGAAAAGCTCCGGATAATGTAGGAATAGTCGCGGATCTTGCCAATCCGGAATGGAATCATCCGTAAACTCGCGTTACGGAAATGTTGAGATAAAAAGCTGTCGGTGAAAAAGCAGCATCGGGCAGCAGGAGGAATTGGTCATGCAGGGAAAATTATATTTATGCGCAACGCCTATCGGGAACTTGGATGATATCACGCTGCGGGTGTTAAATACGTTGAAAGAGGTGGATCTGATCGCTGCGGAGGATACGCGGCACAGCATCAAGCTTTTAAACCATTTTGACATCAAGACACCGATGACCAGTTACCATGAGTTTAATAAGGTGGAAAAGGCGAGAGTTCTCGTTGAGAAGATGAAGGAAGGCACGAATATCGCACTGATCACGGATGCCGGGACGCCGGGGATCTCGGATCCGGGCGAGGAGCTTGTAAAGCAGTGCTATGAGGCCGGAATCGAGCTGACTTCTCTTCCGGGGCCGGCGGCATGCATCACGGCACTCACGATCTCCGGAATGGCGACAAGACGGTTCGCGTTTGAGGCGTTTCTGCCGTCGGATAAGAAGGAAAAGCAGAGAATTCTGGAAGAATTAAAGTCAGAGACACGGACGATCATCCTCTATGAGGCGCCGCACCGTCTGGTACGGACCTTGGAAGAGCTTCTTGAGGCGCTGGGGAACCGGAGGATCACGATCTGCAGGGAACTCACAAAGAAGTACGAGACGGCATTCCGAACCACGTTTCAGGGGGCGTTAGATCATTTTGAGACGGAGGAACCGCGGGGCGAATGTGTCATCGTGATCGAGGGAAAGAGCCCGGAAGAGATCAAAAAAGAGAAGGAACAGACCTGGGAAGCCATGTCGCTCACGGAGCACATGGACGTCTATCTGTCACAGGGAATCGAGAAGAAAGAAGCGATGAAGCTTGTGGCAAAGGATCGCGGGATCGGGAAACGGGATGTGTACCAGATGTTATTGGAAGAGTAAAGAGTCATGCAGTTTAATTCAGTTGATTTTATGATATTCTTTCCCGCAGTGGTGGCGGTATACTTTGTGATACCGCGAAAGCTGCGGGAATACTGGCTTTTAATTGCCAGTTATTATTTTTATATGGGGTGGAATGCCAAATATGCGCTTCTGATCGGCTCATCGACGGCGATCACATATGTAAGCGGACTGCTCTTAGACCGGGCGGATCATACCAAAGAGGAACGTGCCGGAAAACTTCAGAAGAAACTGGTGCTAGCAGCCTGCATGGCGGTCAATCTGGGCATTCTGGCAGTGTTTAAGTACGGAAATTTCGCAATCAATTCTGTCAATTACATATTGTCAAAAATTCATGTCTCGGCGGTGGAGCGCCGGTTTGATCTTCTTCTTCCGGTCGGAATCTCCTTTTACACGTTTCAGGCATTGGGATACATCATGGACGTATACCGGAATGACGTGGAAGTGGAGAAAAATCCGGTCCGGTATGCGCTGTTTGTGTCCTTTTTCCCTCAGCTCGTGGCAGGACCGATCGAGAGATCAAAAAATCTATTGAATCAGATGAGATCCATCGATCAGATTCAGGTGTGGGATGCGAAAAGAGTGGCATCCGGTGGGATTTTCATGGTCTGGGGACTCTTCATGAAGATGGTCATTGCGGACCGGATCGCGATTCCGGTGGATACGGTATTTAACAATTTCCGCATGTACGGGGGAACTGAGATCGCGCTGGCGGCGGTGGGATTCGCGATTCAGATCTACTGTGATTTTGGCAGTTATTCCATGATCGCCATCGGGGCGGCAAAAGTCATGGGATTTCAGCTGATGGAAAACTTTAATACGCCATATTTTGCCGTCGGAATCCGGGACTTCTGGGGACGGTGGCATATTTCTCTCAGCACCTGGTTCAGGGATTATCTCTATATCCCGTTAGGCGGCAACCGCAGGGGAAAATTCCGCAAAGCGGTCAATATTATGATCGTATTTCTGACAAGCGGCCTGTGGCATGGGGCGGACTGGAGCTTTGTGCTGTGGGGCGGTATTCATGGATTTTATCAGGTGATCGAGGATGTGACGGAGAAACTTAGAAATAAACTCTGGAAAGCCATGAACGTAAAAACGGAATGCTTTAGCTGGAAATTCCTTCAGATGGCAGTGACATTTGTTCTGGTGGTGTTTGCGTGGATCTTTTTCAGAGCCGATTCGATCCGGGACGCGCTCGGTGTGATCAAACGGATCGTGACATGTCAGACCCCATGGGTCCTGTTTGACGGTGAGATCTACACTCTCGGTCTGGACCGGATCGAGATGAACATTCTGCTCGTCAGTCTTGTGATCCTGTTTCTGGTGGATCTTGTACGGTATCTGAAAAAACAGACGCTGGACGTATTCCTGATGAGCCAGAACCTGTGGTTTGAGTGGTTTGCTGTGATCGGACTTATCGTGATGATCTTCATTTTCGGGGAATATGGACCAGCATTTGATCCGCAGCAGTTTATCTATTTTCAGTTCTAGGAGGGGAAAAGTGAAAAAGACGGTAGTTCGGATCACAGGTTTTTTGCTGATTCTGCTCATGGTGCTGGCAGGAATCAATCGCGTATTCAAGATGAAGTACGGGGACGGCATCTACAGCCTGACAAAGTTTTACGAACAGAAGAAAGGCAGCGTGGATGTGCTGGTTTTAGGCAGCAGCCATGCGTTTGAAAATATTAATACGGGGACACTGTGGGATGAATATGGAATGGCATCCTATGTATTGGGCGGTTCCAGGCAGCCGTCCTGGAATACATACTATTATCTGAAAGAGGCGTTGAAGACCCAGCGACCGGAGTTGATCGTGCTGGAAGGATATATGCTGCTCTATGACGCGGATTATGAGGAGAGCAGCAGGATCATAAAAAACAATTTTGGACTGAAGTGGTCGAAGGATAAGATTGAGTCTATTAAGGTCAGCGCACCGAAGAGTCAGTGGGCAGAGTATTTTCTGGAATATACGCAGTACCACACCAGATACCGGGAACTCAGCCGGGAGGATTTCCTGAAAAACCAGGGATATCGCTACTATGATAACTGGAAGGGGTTTGGATGTAATCTCGATACGGTTGCGGAAGTGGGGACCGATGTGAAGCAGGTGGATGAGGTAAGCCCACTTTATGGAAAGACGGAGGAGTATTACCGGAAGATCCTGGAGCTGGCCCGGGAGGAGAATATACCGGTGCTTGTGACGATCGCACCGTATTTCCTGGTGGATGAGAAGAGTGAAAGGTTGTTCAACCGGGTTGGGGAGATCGCAGGGGAATACGGCGATCTGTTTCTGGACGGTAATAAACTTGTGGATGAGATCGGTGTGGATTATCAGGTGGACAATGCGGATGATGTGGGACACCTGAATTATCTGGGAAATCAGAAATACACAAAGTATCTCGGAACATACATAAAGGAACATTATACGGTGAGTGACCGCAGAGCGGACGCGGCTTATGAGAGCTGGCAGAAGAATGCGGACTATATCCGGGAAATGATCGCGGATCAGGAGCTGAAGGAGAGCGGGGATATGGAAACGATATCCGAAAAGCTCCAGAACCCTAATTATTGGGTGTTTATCTCGGTGGATGATTCCTGTAATGGAGAAGATCAGGAACTGCAGAGGTTTCTTGGCGCGGCAGGTCTTGAGGATGCACTTCAAAACGGCTTTCCGGCGGGAGTATGGCTGACATCTCAAGGGAAAATCTTAAATGCCACTGGGGCAGGTACCGCTAAGATCTATATCCGGAAGAAACCGAAGGAATTTTGCATTCAGAGAATGGCCGGTGCTGACGGGCAGATGGAAAACCAGATCATCTGTGACAGGGGTTCTTACCGGAAGGTGGATTCCGGAGTCAATGTGGTGGTTTATGATCTGATGACAGAGGAGATCGAGGATCAGTTTGGAATTGATGTCTTTGACGGGTGCAGGATCGTGAGATGATATTTGAGAAAACTGTGGACTTACTTAATGAAATTTACAGACAAATGACGAAAAAATAACAAATATCTTAATAATGCGGCGAGATAATAAGTAATGGTTGAGAAATAGGGGGGGGAATGATATAATTCAAGTAGATGAAACGGAAACAATCAGCATAGCGGGGGGCGATTTATATGAAGAAAAAAATGTGGTTAACATTATGTAACTTAGGCGTTTCAGTAGTATTTTTATTATCGTTATATAGCTATACAAAGGGTATGAGAATGTTTTCGCTGGGATTAGCAATGGCACTTCTTATAGAAATAGGTATCAGAGGGTTTATTGAGCAGAAATTTGCGCAGGAGGGCGCTGAGGTAAATGGAAATAAGATTTATCATGTATCTGAAATATTAAGATATGCCTGCGCTATTATTTTGGCAATAGCAGTGTGGCGCAATGGGTTTAAATGACAGTGATTAAAAGAATAGTTTTAATATAAAATGCTTCTTTTTCCCAAAGCAATAATGCAGTTGGGAAGAAGAAGCATTTTCTCATATTTATCTGTGGAGTTTTGTGTCGTTTCGGAGTATGATTTAAGAAAATGGTTCTTCTGAACGATAAAATCTGAGGTGTTTTATGCTTAAGATAACGATTCTTCTCTTAGGGCTTTTCTGGTGTCTGGGACTTTGGATAGAGGGGCGGGATGCGGCGAAAAGCCGCGCGACCCTGCGTCACGTGGTGCATGTAAACGGCACACGAGGGAAATCTACGGTCTGTCGGCTGATCGAGGCCGGCTTGCGGGCAGGCGGCTTGCGGGTATTCTGCAAAACTACAGGTACGGATCCGATGACAATAGATGTTTCCGGCAATGAAGAGCCTCTGCACCGCAGAGGCAAAGCCAATATTAAAGAACAGGTCGGCATTCTGCGCCGTGCTGCCGCCCAGAATGCGGAAGTTCTGGTGATCGAGTGCATGGCATTGCAGCCCGAATATCAAAGATGTGCACAGCATCGCATTTTGCAGGCCGATGTGGGCGTGATTACGAATGTGCGGCACGATCATGCCGATGTGATGGGGGACAGCCTTCCGGAAATTGCGGATACGTTGAGCAACACGATTCCCAAGGGAGGAGTTTTATTTACGGCCGATGAGACCATGGCAGACCGTCTCAAGAATCATGCGGAGGCGCTGGGCAGCCGTTTCGTTCTGGCACGTCCCGCTGGGGATGAGCCGGATTTTGACTTTGCCGAAAATATTTCCCTGGCAATAGCTGTATGTGAAGATCTGGGCGTTTCGTGGGAAACAGCTCTTGCGGGCATGGCCCATTATAAGCGCGACCCTTATGCGCTGGCACTATATAAGATGGGGCAGGGGATTTTTGTGAATGCCGTTTCGGTAAATGATCCTGATTCCACCTGCATCGTCTGGGACGATCTGCAGAAAAAACTTGGAGAGAAGGCCGGAAAGCTTATTTTGATCGTATGCAACCGGGCCGATCGGGGAAGCCGCACCCGGGATATGCTGACTGTATGTGAGAGACTGGCTCCGGCCGAGGTCTGGCTGGCAGGTTCGCATAAAGACTATATGACTGCCAAACTGCACCGGTTCTTGCCTGATTGCGCCGTGCGCAGTTTTTCACAGGCTGACGATATGCCTCTAAACGATACAGCACCGGGTACAGTGCTGTTTGCAGTCGGCAATTTGTATGGAGCGGGGCGCAAACTGATCGCCCGTGTCCGCGAGGAGGGAGAGCCTTATGTATAATCAAATCATTCTGTTAGGTGTAGTGGTGAGTATGATCTTTACCGAGATTACCGGGCTTTCGGCTGGACTTATCGTACCCGGTTATCTGGTTCTGGCGTTACATAGCCCAGGTCGTATTGTTACTACGCTGATTATGGCATCCGTGAGTGTGCTTTTATGCCGTCTGGCATCGCAATGGCTGATTTTATTTGGTCGACGCCGGTTTGCCTTTCTGATCCTGCTGACCTTTGTGCTGAATTGTGTACTTTCCGCATGGAGACTGCTTCCCTTCAGTGTGATTGGCATTTTAATGCCAGGTATTCTGGCGCGGGAAATCGACAGACAGGGATTCTTCGATGCCTTTCTGGCAATTGCCGCCACTACGCTTTTTACGGCGCTGATCTTACTGCTTATCGGGCAAAAGCTGCCCGGCGTGTGAAAGGAGGCGTTTTCGCATGAAAAGTTTGCAAAAACGCCGAAGCACGGCACTTATCCTGGCTGTGGTCTGGCTGGCCGTCTGCCTTGTCCTTACATTGGCGATGGGACAGACGAAAGCCACGGAAGACTATGAGATCAAACTTTTGGCTGCCCAGAAGCTGCAGGGCTGGATGGATGATATCCGGGATTATAAGCTGGAAGCAGGACTTTCCCTCACTCCTTATGATACGCACAAGACCGGAATGATCGGCGATGAATATACGCCAATTACCACCAGCCTTGGCTCGGAGGAGGCGAAGCGGACCACAGCAAACCCGGACATGGCCGCACTGCTGGTGCAGATGCTCACCGAGGCCGGGGTAAAGTCCGGCGATACCATCGGCGCGGGCTTTTCGGGTTCCTTTCCAACGTTGAATCTGGCTGTGCTGGCCGCTGGTGAGGCGATGAATGTGAAGGTGATCTATATCGCTTCCATGGGAGCGAGCACCTTTGGGGCAAACCAGCCGCAGTTTACCTTCCCGGACATGGTCTGCCGCCTTTATCTTGACGGCAGGCTCCAGACACCTCCGGCTCTGATCACACCGGGAGGTGATTATGACTGCGGAGGTGAAATGTTTGAGGAGGAAAAAGAGGAGGCACTTGCCCGCATTGCGTCCTATGGCGTGGCAGATATCATGCAGGAGCGCGATTTCGCGGCAAACCTGAAGGCGCGTGAGGACCTGTATGAGACGTTAGGTCCCATAAGCTGTTTTGTCGGTGTGGGCGGAAACATTACGACCATCGGCCTGGAAGAGGACAAGATGAAGGCCGGTGTGATGGTTCCCTATACGGTTACCAGTGTGCGCAGTGATGACGGACTCTTGCAATATTATAATGCACATGGTCTGCCGGTTCTGCATCTTTTAAACATCAAGCAGCTGGCTGCCCAGTACGGTCTGCCGTTTGATCCAGAGATGATCGTCCCGCCAGGACAGAGTGCCCTGTATTACCACACGGTATATCCACATTTTCCGGCTCTGGCCGGGGTCCTTGGGGCTGTGTGTATATTAGTTTTTGCCTTTAAAAGGAGATCCAGGAGTGATGACAGGTAATATCAAACTGGCGGGTTTCGAGATCCGCAAAATAGACCACAAAGAAATGATGATCGGTCTGGCGTTGATCGCGCTGAGTTTTTTAATGCCGGTTTTATTTACGGTACAGAATTTTCAGGTGCGGGAGTATATGCATCTTGCGTTGGAAAAGCAGGAGAAGACCGATCTGATGGTGGCTGCTTTACGCCTGGTGATGTTAAATGCCCTGCGCGCTGCTCCGCATTATATCGGAGCATATTATATTGCCGAGTCAGTGGAACTCTACCGGAGAGGGAAAAAAAGTTGGATACCCAATGCATGCATGATTTTACTGATCCTGCCGCTTGTATATGAGGGCATTGGTCTGGTGCACGGTATTCGTTACGACTTTGGTTTGCCTGCTCTGCTTTTGGGTTCATCCGTGGTACTGTTTCGGCGTCTGGATTATCAATATATATCATTAACAAAAAAGAACCTGATGCTGCTGATTTTTACTATAGCTTTTCAGTTCCTGGACATCATGCCGCTGATGAGCGGTCTGCCCGTGGGACGCGGTGAGACGAGTTCTGATATCAAGCTATTTGCTGATGTGCTGGAGGCCAATTCTCTCTTAAATGCCATCGGTGCGGTGGGAATTTTAGTTGTGACCCTGTTTGCAACGATTATTCTCCTGCAGCTGCGGGATGAAAATAATCTTCTGCGTCTGTCGGAGGAAAAAGAAAAAATGCAGACCGTGCAGAGTCGTGCAGCACTGCTGGAAATGAAAAACCGTACCTACCGGGAAATGAAGTATCTGGTGCACGATTTAAAATCGCCTCTGACCAGTACTCAGACTTTGGTGGGAATTTTAAAAATGCAATGCGAGGTTGACGGAAGAAACAGGGAAATCGAATATCTGAGCCGCATTGAAAGCCAGATGGATCGGATGAGCAGCATGATCTCGGAAATCTTATATGAAAACAGATGCAGTCCCAGCGACACCAAGCACATTTTAGATATGGCACTTGCGCAGATATCGGTAGAGGATTACGCATCTAACGTGCATATTGACAATGAGGTACCGGAGCTTCAGGTAAGCGTAAACAGTATTTTGTTTACGCGCGTGTTAGTAAATCTGATCCACAATGCCGCACTGGCGGTTGAGAAGGAGCGGGAGCTTGCCATCTGGATCCATGTACGGGCCCGCCGGGTGGATGACCTGCCGTTTATCACTTTTTCTGTTTCAGATAACGGCTGCGGTATGACCGAGCAGCAGCAAGCCACCATGTGGGAGCAGGGAATTTCCGGCTTTGGCTCCAGCGGTCTGGGACTTGCCTTTGTGAAACAGACCGTGGAAGCCATGGACGGCTCGGTGATATCGGAAAGCCAGCCGGGCAAGGGCACACGGTTCATCATATTTTTACCGGAGGTAGTAAACCATGGAACGAAAGATTACGATACTTTCCATTGACGATGAAGAAAATATTCGCTTTGCCTTAGGCGAGCTGTTTCATTTTCAGGGCTGGGAGGCCTGCAGTGCCCCAAATGTAAAAAAAGGCCTGGAGCAGTTTCGTTTACACAAACCTGACATTGTATTAATCGATTATCACATGCCCGGCATTAACGGCGTGGAAGGAGTGCAGATGTTGCGTGCACTTTCACATACTGTGCCAATTATCGTGTTTACAATTGATGAAAGTCAGGAGGTGGCTGACCAGTTTCTTCAGGCGGGTGCTAGTGATTTTGCCTTGAAGCCCATCAAGGCTCCAGATATTATCAGCCGCATCAAGCTGCATTTACGCCTTTTAGAACGAGAGCATCAAAAACAGGCACCTTTGGACAAAGGCTTAAGTGAGGCCACGATGCAGCTGGTGCTGGATTCGTTAAAAGAAGGTGGGGATTACATGACAGTAAATGAGGTGGCTCGCAGCAGCGGTCTTGCATATCAGACGGTATACCGTTACCTGCAGTATCTGATTCAGAATAAGAAAGTGGAAATGGTGAGCATTTACGGCAAAGTCGGCCGCCCGCGCCAGTTATTCCGCTGGGTTGAAAATATGTAAGCGATCTACAATAAAACGAAAAAAGTTTTACCTTGAGAAAACGAGGTAAAACTTTTTTCGTTTTATATGAAACCCGATTTAATTGATCAAAGGACATTATTACATTTTTGAGAAAAATATGAGAAAAAATAGACTTGAATAGAGTGATTTTGTATAATTTACACAGTTCCTACGGAACTTCGACACAGTTTCTACATAAATATTACTATTATCCTGGGGATCAGCTTTCACCCCGACTTGAGATGTGATGGTAAAGCTTTCGCTTACTAATAAAAGACACCATAAAACAGAGAGGAGTTGCCGATGGGCGGCGAACCTCTCAAACAAAAGGAGGATGACAATGAAAAGATCAAATCGTCTGGTTGCAAGATCGGCAGTTGCACTCAGTCTGGCAGCTTCGTTGACTGCCTGCGGAACTGCTTCCTCAACGACAACGACAGCGGCGAGCAGTGAGGCTGCTACCGAGACAGCTTCCGAAACAGAAGCTGCTTCTACGACCGAAAACGTTGGTGAGGATGTCTGGCTGCCTTACAACGAAAACCTCGAGAAGAAGCGTGATGACCGTGACGCTACCGGTAAAAACGGCGCGGTTGCTTCCTGTAACTGGTACGCCAGCAAGGCAGGTCTGGAAATTCTAAAGGAAGGCGGAAACGCCTTTGACGCAGCGGCTGCTGTAGCCTACACTCTGGGCGTGGCTGAGCCGTACTTCTCCGGTCTGGGCGGCGGCGGATTTATGACTATTTACAGTGCCAAAGATGACAAGGTGAGTGTCCTTGATTTCCGTGAGACTGCTCCTGCAGCTGCTAATGCACAGATGTGGTTGGATGAAAACGGAAAGATGGAGCAGTTCAGCCTGGACGGCGTGAACAATCTGGGTGACAAGAGTGTGATCGGCGGTCTGTCGGTAGCTGTACCTGGAGAAGTTGCTGGTTTTGAGTATCTTCTTGATAACTACGGTTCTGATGCCGTAAGCCGTCAGCAGATCTTCCAGCCTGCTATCGACACTGCCAACAACGGCTATGTAGTGGGAGTTACCTTTAAGGAAGAGCTGGACAGCGAGTATACCGGTATTGCTGCAAACGAGACTTTGAGCAATATCTACCTGGATGAGAGCGGACTGCCGTATGAGGTTGGCGATGTGATCAAAAACCCGGATCTGGCAAAGACCCTGCAGCTGATCGCTGATGGCGGTAAAGATGCTTTCTATACCGGCGATATGGCACAGGCTATGGTAGATGCTGTTGCGGCTTGGGGCGGCAACATGACCATGGAAGACCTTGCAAATTACGAAGTAAAGGTTCGTGAGCCTGTCGTTGGTCACTATAAAGATTACACCATCTACTCTTTACCACCGGCATCCTCCGGCGGTACACACCTGGTTGAGATCCTGAACATTCTCGAGAACTACGACGATATGGACAAGATTGGTGTAAACAGCGCCGAGTATGTACATCGTTTCTCTGAGGCTTTCAAGATCGCCTTCGCAGACCGCGCGCAGTATATGGCAGATACTGACTTTGCTGATGTTCCGCTAGCTCAGCTGACAAGCAAAGACTATGCTGCAGAGCGTTATAGTGAGATCACTGACAAGAGCGGCAGCTATGTGGCTGTAGAGCCGGAAGAGTTAGAGCATTATGCAACTACAAGCTTTTCCGTTGTTGACCAGTGGGGCAACATGGTAGCCTGCACAAAGACTATCAACTACGGCTTTGGTTCCAAGGTTGGTGTTCCTGGCTATGGATTTATTATGAACGACGAGATGGATGATTTCTCAGCTGATCCTGAGAGCGTAAACTGCGCAGAAGGCGGAAAACGTCCGTTATCCAGCATGAGCCCGTCTATCGTTTTATATCCGGATGGATCTCCGTACATGACAATCGGAAGCCCGGGAGCTACCCGTATTTTCCCGACGATCGCTCAGGTTATCGAGCGCATGATTGACTACAATATGGATATTCAGGACGCGATCGATTGTGCACGTATCTACGACAACGCATCTGAAAATATCTGCTATGAGTCCGGCGGTGTGAACCCGATCACTCCTGAGGTTGCTAAAGAACTGCAGGATCGCGGACATGAAGTTACCGATAAGGGAGAATGGCAGCTGTTCTTCGGCGGTGTACAGGGAATCTCGATCGGTAAGGACGGAACACTGCGCGGTGGTGCGGATCCTCGCCGTGATGGTAAGGCTCTGGCATATTAATTTTCATTTCCAGTAATACATGAATTATCAGTGCTGCCCGCTTCCCGATAACGGGGCGGGCAGCCGTAAAATAAGAAAAGGAGATATACGATTATGAAGAAACTTGGTATTTTTATTGCGGCTAGTGCTTTGACATTATCTTTGGCTGCTTGCGGCTCCGGCGCTTCCAGCACAACAACTACCGCAGCGGCTGCAGAAACCACAGCAGCAGCTTCCGCAGAAACTACAGCGGCAGCAGGTGCTGCAACTGAACTGACTGAGATCAGCGCAGGTATGTGCTCTACTCCGGCTATCCTGACCAGTATTGGACAGAGTGCTGATGTAGACATTGCAAATACACTTTGCACAAAGGCTGGCATTGAAGTAACAATGAATAAGAACATCACAGGCGCAGATCTTCCGGATGACTGCAAAACTCTGATCCTTGCAGTCGGTGGATCTTCCAAGGGACTTGGTGCTGCCGGTATCGATGCTGACCAGGAGCTTGCACGTACTGACGCTCTGATTTCCGCTGCAAAGGAAAAAGGTATCATTGTTCTTGCTCTGCACACTGGCGGATCCGCTCGTCGCGGTACCTTATCTGACAGCTTTATCACTCCGGCTTTCCAGGGCTGCGATGCTGCTATCGTAGTTTCTGAGGGGGATTCCGATGGTCTGATGTCTGGTATCTTATCCGGCAACGGAACTCCTGCAATCTATGTAGATAACACTGCAGGTACTCTTGACGCTTTAAAAACTGCATTTGGTCTGTAAATCTGAGTTACTAAACAAACAAACAAACTAACCTGCGGCCTGGCTGAACGGGCCGCAGTGATTTTGAAGAGGAGAACATCATTATGACACCTTACGTGATCACTTTTATTGTGATGGTCGGTGTTTTCATGATCGGCTGCTTTGCATTCAAACTGCCTGTTGGCGTATCAATGCTGATAGCAGCGCTCTGCGGTGCTCTTGAGGGCGGCCTCGGCACCGAGACTATCCGTATGATGGTAGAGGGCGAGTTCGGTTATGTAGATACCATTCTGACTATTGGCTGTGCCATGATTTTCATGAAGGTCATTGAGGGATCCGGTGCTCTGGATGCTTTAAGCAGCCTGATTATTGAGAAATTCCATCGTTTCCCTGCTGTTTTACTGGTTTTAATCATGCTCATCATCATGTTCCCCGGCATGATCACCGGTTCTTCCACTGCAGCAGTTCTTTCAGCAGGTTCCATTATGGCTCCGGTTCTTGCATTAATGGGAATTGATGCCGTTACCTCAGGCTCCATTATCGCTATGGGTGCTCTGCTTGGTATGATCGCACCTCCTGTAAATACCGCTGCATTAATTATCTGCGCAGGTATCGATGTTCCTTATGTTGGTTTTGAGGGTCCGCTGGCCTTAATCACTTTCCCGTTAGCGATTCTGTTCGTGCTTTTACTCGGCTACAAGCAGGCACGCCACATGGACTATGAAAAACTGAAACCTGCTCTTGAAAAGCAGGATGCGATCCGCAAGCAGTACGGTGTGCGCATCTACATTCCGTTACTGGTTCTGGTTGCTTTAATGGTTATCTTTAAGGTTCTGAAGTTAGGCGAAGACATCGGTATGCCACTCATGTTCCTTATCAGTGCTGCCGTTGGTCTGTTCACCGGAAAGAAGATCAATGTACTGACTGCTGTACCGGAAGCCATCCGTACCGCAGCACCTGTTATGGGTATTCTGATGGGGGTTGGTATGTTCATCGAAGTAATGACAGCGACCGGCGTTCGTGGTCTGGTAGTTATCAGCTGTCTGCGTCTTCCGAGCACATTGTGGCTCTTAGCCTGCGCGATCAGTATTCCGCTGTTTGGTGCAGTTTCCTCTTACGGCGCATGCTCGGTTTTAGGCGTTCCGTTCGCTTACATTTATGCTTCACTTTTAGGCGGAAACTCCGTTGTGGTTTTAGCTGCTATCAGCCTGATCGCTGCTGTGGGTGATATGATGCCTCCTACCGCTTTAGCAGGTCTGTTCGCGGCACAGGTTACAGGTGTAGAAAAATACACTAAGATCCTGAAGCGTTGTATTGTGCCTATCATCATTCTGCTGGTTTACGCTTGTTTCTTCCTGGCAAATTCAAAACTGATTGCCGGACTGTTTTAAAGGAGGGACTGAATTATGAGTATTATCACGATCATTTATTTAGCCATCGCCCTTCTGGTTTTTGTAAGCACACTGTACAATATGATTTTTAAGGAAGAACGCCTTGTTGATCAGATCAACGCAGCTATGATTTTAATTCCTCTGCTGCTGCGCATCTTCCTGATCAAGTAAGGAGGGTGAATGAAAATGAAGAAAACGTATCTGTCCGCCGTTGCCATCCTGGTTTGCGCGGCTCTTGTTGGCGGTATTGCCGGTACGAGCTTTTATACCAAGCGCCATTTCAAGGAAGACATCGTGACTGGTCCGAATGTGACCGAGGTATTTAAGTTGAGCCGTTATAATCCAAACCTGGAAGGCACCATCGGCGATTCCGATGTGTATGTACTGAAAGG
Organism: Clostridium sp. AF28-12; assembly: GCF_003435225.1. Classification (NCBI taxonomy): domain Bacteria; kingdom Bacillati; phylum Bacillota; class Clostridia; order Eubacteriales; family Clostridiaceae; genus Clostridium; species Clostridium sp. AF28-12. The sequence continues at coordinate 22,617 of NZ_QWGJ01000007.1, forward strand.
CGAAAAAGAGGGAGGTTCCCTTGTTGTTCTGGGCAGCACCCATGCCAACGAACCTTCTGGGCATATGGCCGGCATTATTCTGGAAGAGAATGCAAAGGTTGAGGCGGGCACCATTTATGTGATCCCGAACATCAATAATTCTGCTTTGACCCACAATGACCCGCTGGATGGTTCTCCACAGTACATGCACTTCACCACAAAAAATGGTGAGACCAGAACATTCCAGTACGGCTCTCGTGCAACCAACCCGATCGACCAGTGGCCGGATCCGGATATTTACACACACAAGTCTTCCGGTCAGACACTTTCCGGTTCAGAAACTCGTAACCTGAACCGATGCTATCCGGGAGTTGAGGATGGTACTTTGTCTGAGCAGGTTGCTTATGCGGTAACCAATATGATCAAGACCTTAGATATTGACATGGAGATCGATCTGCATGAGTCCAGCCCGGAGTATGCTGTAAACAATGCTACCGTAGCTCACGAGCGCGCTTCTGCTATTGCATCTGAGGGCGTTCTGAATCTGGAATTAGAGGGAATTTCCATGAGCCTGGAGCCGTCTCCGGTTTCCTTACATGGTCTGACTCACCGTGAGTTGGGTGACTATACCAATACTTACGCACTGTTGATGGAGACTGGTAACCCTAGTCAGGGCCGTCTTCGTGGCTATACAGATGAGGATCTGGTAAAGACAGGTGAGGATCCTTGCTATGTGATAGCCTATGATCTGGGTCTTCTGTATGTTGACTACAGCTCCGGCAACTTCCCAATTGAGTTGCGTACTGGCCGTCATCTTGCTGGTATCAGCGCTTACATCGATGCGTTCAACAATAACAGCAGCGAAGATAAGCAGATCATTGTGAAAGGTATTCCGACCTATGACGAGATGATCAACAGCGATTTAGGTGATTTCCTTCTGTAAAAATTTTATACAGACCCAATGAAAACCCCGGTCTGCAGTGCATGAACATTGCGGACCGGGGTTTTTGTTACGCAAATTTTGCCTTTAATGTTCGGATCGCCGGGGACTGTACGAGGATCGTGTAGGCTACGCCGCCGAGGACGATCCCTGCGATGGTCTGCATGGACAGGGTGAACATTTCACCGAAGGCAACAACGGTGCCGTAGAGCGGGATCTTTACGAGCGTGTAGCCGATAATATGGGCGATGCCGCCGACGATAGCACCGACGAGCCAGGAATATTTAAAGTTCGGCAGAAGCTTGTAGGCAATCGTTCCGGCGATGAACGCCCAGAGACCTTTTAATACCATGGTCGGGAGAACCCATACCGCGTAGCCGCCGAGAAAATCGGAGAGACCTGCGCCGATGGCACCGGCGAGGACGCCGCGTCTTGTGCCAAATAAGCAGACGGTCAGGATGATCATGCAGTCGCCGAGGTGGGTGTAGCCAAAGGCGGAAGGAATTTTAAAGAAATAGGTTCCGACAAATACCAGAGCGCTCATTAAGCCAATGATGGAGATATCGAGGGTGGTGTCTTGGGATGAATGATTTTTCATGGGGATGTCCTCCTTAAATACAATATTTCAGAATTGTTCAATAAATTCAAATCGTTTAAACATATAAGATAAAACAAAATCTCGTATCGGGCAAAATTAAAATCATATAGGCAGATTCAGAACAATAAGCACAGTTCAAGAAATATGAAAACTCCTAAACGATTCGAAGTTCAATGTTTTCAGCTTCATATCTAAAAACTTGCCGTAATATGTAACCGTTTTTATAACTGTTCAGTAGGTCTGCGCATTTACTGTGCTGACCGTAAGAAAACTTAGACTAGAAGGCAAAAATCTTTATTTCAATCCCATAAATTTAGCTGCGTTATTATAGAAAATGTTCTCCAGTCCTTCATCATCCACGCCGCAGGCCATGATCTTCTGGATCTCAACGGTCGGGGCATGGAACGGGGAGTCGATGCCGAACATGACTTTCTCATGGCCGACGGTGTTGTAGGCGTTGGCGATCTGGACACTCATGGAGGTTCCGGAGGTCTCAAGCCAGATATTGTCGTATTTTTTTGCCATGGTGATCGCTGCATCGACGTAAACACCGTGGGCATGTCCCATATGGATCATGACGATCGGGAGATGCGGGTGGCGTTCAGCCAGAAGTCCGATCTGCCACGGAAGGGAGAACGGCGGATGACCGGAATGGATGAATAACGGTTTTCCGTACTTTTCGCAGATCTCAGCGACGGGATCCACGCAGGGATCGTCGGCGCAGTAGCCGTCAAAGAGGGACTGAAGCTTTGCACCGGCAAAGTGTTCGTCACGGATATAATGCTCTAAGGCATCGTAAGCCGGTTTTCCTTCGGCACAGTTGATCCACATGAGCGGGATGATCTTATCCGGGTGAGCCTTGAAGGCAGCAACGGTCTCTTCATTTGTGTGCGGGCCGTCGGAACAGAGGATCGTCTTTTCAATATTGAATTCTTCCATCTGTTTTAAGAGAAGGTCTGCATTAAAGTGGATATTGAACGGACTGCCGAAGGTGCCGATATGGCTGTGGGCATCGATTTTTTTAAATTTGCTGAAATCGCTTGTAATACTCATAATATCGCTCCTTTTATCTCAGTCAGATAAGACTCCCACTTTTTCTGGTGGTGAGCCATAGCAAATTGTCGGGAAAATTTCGCATGCGGTAAATATGTGATTATCATATCTGAGATATGGCATTGTTAAAATATCCAATTTTAAATAATTTGACCAGTCCAGATGCGGCAAATACTGAGCTTAAACAGGTGAAAAGGCGGCATTCCTTCTTTGCTGCGTGGAACCACAAGGGTACGGAATGGTTGCAGGTTTACTTAAGCAGCAGGCGGTGAGAAGGAAAAACAAAAATTCACTTGACAAAACAGCAGACATCTATTACCATTAGAATCAAACATTTTGAATATCAAACTATTTGAAATTAAAAACTACTGCGGGGAATAAAATTCCTTCCGCATAAACGAAATGGCAGGATTTAGAAGATGATGACAGCCAGAATTGCTGGAATCGGCGCGTATGTGCCGGAGAATTTGATTACGAACGACGATCTGTCGAAGATCGTGGACACGAATGACGAGTGGATCCGGACACGGACCGGAATCCGGGAACGCCGGATCTCCTCCGGAGAGGGAACGCGCCATCTGGCGGCGAAGGCAGCTGAGCGGGCGCTTGCGGCAGCAGGAGTTGCCCCGGAAGAGCTGGATATCATCATTCTCGGGACTTCGTCCCCGGACCGGAATTATCCCAGCGATGCCTGCAGTGTTCAGGCGGCCATCGGGGCAGTGAATGCAGTTGCCTTCGATATCTCGGCGGCATGCGCGGGATTTATTTTCGCCATGAATATCGTGGAAGGATTTTTTAAAGCCGGAATTTACAAGACGGCGCTGATCATCGGGGCGGAAACCCTCAGCAAAGTGACAGACTGGAGTGACCGCGGCACCTGTGTCCTCTTTGGAGACGGAGCAGGGGCAGCCGTTTTAAAAGCGGAAGAGACCGGAATCATCGATATGATGATGGGAGCGGACGGAACAAAGGGTGATGTTCTCGCCTGCACCTCGAGAACCGTCGGAAACTTTCTCACAGGGACAAAGCCGGAGCTCGGATTTATGACCATGGATGGACAGGAAGTTTTCAAATTCGCAGTGCGGAAGGTGCCGGAGAGTGTTATGGAGCTTTTACAGCGGACTGGGACAAAAAAGGAAGACATTAAATATTATGTTCTTCATCAGGCGAATGAGCGGATCATTGAGGCAGCGGCGAGACGCCTGAAGGAGCCGATGGAGAAATTCCCGATGACGATCAGTCAGTTTGGAAATACATCAACGGCATCGATTCCGTTACTGTTAGACGATATGATCCGGAAAGATATGCTGAAGAAGGGCGACAAGATCATCATGTCAGGCTTCGGAGCCGGAATGACCTGGGGTGCAGTACTCATGGAGTGGTAGATATCTGATTCATCCAGAAATCAGGAGAAGTTAGCTACATAATAAGAAATAATTTAAAAAAACAAAAAATTGTAAAAACTCATAAAATACAAATAATAAGAACATTTAAAGGAGATCAAATCATGTTAGAAAAAATGAAAGAAATCATCGCAGAACAGTTAAGCACAGACGCAGACAGCATCACAGAGGCAACCTCCTTCAAGGATGACCTTGGAGCAGATTCCCTTGACTTATTTGAGCTTGTTATGGCTCTTGAGGATGAGTATTCCGTAGAGATCCCGGCTGAGGACCTTCAGAACCTCGCAACGGTCGGCGATGTTATGAAGTACTTAAAAGATAAAGGTGTTGAGGAATAATCAAACCGAATAAACCAGAGTAAAACGCGTCTATGACGCGTTTTACTGATATAAAGATAATTCCGGGCAATACCCGACAGATAGATTTCAGGAAGTGAGAGCAATAAAAATGAAGACAAGAATTACAGAAATGCTGGGAATCGAATATCCGATCATTCAGGGCGGTATGGCCTGGGTCGCTGAGCATCATCTTGCTGCCGCTGTCTCCGAGGCAGGAGGTCTTGGCCTCATCGGCGGCGCAAACGCGCCGGGAGAGGTTGTCCGTGAAGAGATCCGTAAGGCGAAAGCACTGACAAAGAAGCCGTTTGGCGTTAATGTCATGTTAATGAGCCCGTATGCGGATGATGTGGCGAAGGTGGTTGTTGAAGAGGGCGTGAAGGTCGTTACGACAGGAGCCGGAAATCCTGCAAAGTACATGAAGATGTGGAAGGAAGCAGGGATCATCGTGATACCGGTCGTTGCTTCTGTGGCTCTTGCGAAGCTTATGGAGCGCGGCGGCGCTGATGCTGTCGTTGCAGAGGGAACCGAATCCGGCGGACATATCGGTGAGGCGACCACCATGACTCTCGTTCCGCAGGTCGTTGATGCGGTATCCATCCCGGTCATTGCAGCAGGCGGCATCGGTGATGGAAGAGGAATTGCGGCGGCTTTCATGCTGGGCGCTGAGGCAGTCCAGATGGGAACAAGATTTGTTGTCGCAAAGGAATCCATCGTTCATGAAAATTATAAGCAGAGAATCATTAAAGCAAAGGACATCGATTCTGCGGTAACAGGAAGAACCCACGGACATCCGGTCCGCTGCCTGAGAAACCAGATGACAAGAGAGTATAACCGACTTGAGGCAGAAGGAAAATCCTTTGAGGAGCTTGAGTATCTGACACTTGGAACCCTCAGAAAAGCCGTTCAGGAAGGCGATACCACAAATGGAACCGTCATGGCAGGTCAGATCGCAGGTCTTGTAACGAAAGAGCAGACATGCAAGGAAATGATCGATGAGATGATGGAGCAGGCAGATAAGCTGCTTGGCGGATGTCAGAAGTAAGGAGAATCATGGGAAAGACAGCATTTATTTTTCCGGGACAGGGCGCGCAGGTATGCGGCATGGGCCAGGATTTTTATGAAAATTCGGAGACTGCAAAGGCAGTATTTGACCGTGCGACGGAGCTTTTAGGTTTTTCCGTTCCGGAGTTATGCTTTGAGAAAAATGACCGTCTGGACATCACGGAGTATACGCAGGCGGCAATGGTGACCACGAGCGTTGCCATGATGAAGGTTATGGAGGAGCGCGGCATCCATGCGGATGTGGCGGCTGGTTTAAGCCTTGGCGAGTACTGTGCACTGGTGGCAGCTGGCGTTATGACGGCGGATGACGCGATCCGCACAGTCCGGGAGAGAGGAATCCTCATGCAGGAGGCAGTTCCGGCTGGAGTCGGCGGAATGAGCGCTGTTCTCGGCATGACGGCAGATGAGATCAATGCCGTTGTGGACGAGATTCCGAATGTGCAGGTCGCAAACTACAACTGCCCGGGCCAGATTGTGATCTCCGGTCTCAAGGAGGCAGTGGAGACCGCGGCGGTGAAGTTAAAAGAGGCGGGCGCAAGACGCGTGATCCCGCTCAATGTAAGCGGTCCGTTCCACTCCTATCTTTTAGAGGAAGCCGGGGAGAAGCTTGGAAGGTTTCTGGAGAATATTCCGGTATCTGAGCCGGTGATCCCGTATGTGGCGAACGTGACAGCTGCTTATGTGACAAAGGCAGAGGACGTAAAGCCGCTTTTGACACGTCAGGTATCTTCTTCTGTCAGATGGCAGCAGAGCGTGGAGACCATGCTGGCGGACGGTGTTGACCGGTTTATCGAGATCGGACCGGGAAAGACGTTAGCTGGATTTATCAGAAAGATCAACAGGGAAGCGACGGTCATAAACATTGAGAAATTTGAGGATCTGGAGAAGCTGAACTAAGTGATCGAAAGAGAAATTAGTAAATAATGTCGTCAGAGACAAACCCCTGACGGCTGACAGATAGAAACACGGAGGGAAACATGAATTTAACAGGAAAAATCGCTCTTGTGACAGGCGCAAGCCGCGGAATCGGCCGTCAGATCGCTCTGACACTGGCTGGATACGGCGCGACCGTCATCGTCAACTATAACGGTTCCGCAGCAAAGGCAGAGGAAGTCGTAAACGAGATCACAGCAAACGGCGGAATGGCGGAGAGCATGCAGTGCAGCGTCAGTGATTTCGAAAAATCCAAAGAAATGATCGATGGGATCGTAAAGAAATACGGCCGTCTCGATATTCTTGTGAACAACGCCGGAATCACAAAAGACAACCTGATCATGAAGATGTCCGAGGACGATTTTGACGCAGTTATTGCCACAAACTTAAAGGGCGCATTCAACTGCATCAAGCATGTCTCCCGCCAGATGTTAAAGCAGAGAGGCGGACGGATCATCAACATCTCCTCCGTTTCCGGAGTGATGGGAAATGCAGGCCAGGCAAACTACTGCGCATCTAAGGCCGGCATCATCGGACTCACGAAATCCGTTGCGAGAGAGCTTGGAAGCCGCGGAATCACATCGAACGCAGTCGCACCGGGATTTATCCGTACAGAGATGACGGATGTGCTGCCGGAGGACGTAAAGAAAGCCATGGGCGAGCAGATTCCGTTAAAGCATTTCGGCGAGACAAAAGACATTGCGGAGGCAGTCGCATTTCTTGCTTCCGATGAGGCAGCTTATATTACCGGCCAGGTTCTTCATGTGGACGGCGGCATGGCGATGTAAAAGACAGTTGGAAAAAGCGCCTGTTCCGGCCACACAGCCGGACAGCGGATGTTTCGGTTATCATCTGCGCGGGGCGTGGATGATAGCATAATTAGAACAGGAGAACGAAAAGCATGAGAAGAGTTGTAGTAACAGGAATGGGCGCGATCACCCCGATCGGAAACGATGTTGAGACATTTTGGAACGGATTAAAAGAGAAGAAACTCGGATTTGGACCGATCACCTATTTTGACACGACCGATTATAAAGCAAAGCTCGCAGCAGAGGTCAAGGACTTCGAGCCGAAGGACTATATGGATCCGAAGGCGGCAAGAAGAATGGAGCGCTTCGCACAGTTTGCGGTAGCGGCAGCCCGCCAGGCGCTGGAGGATTCTTCCCTCGACATGACAAAGGAAGATCCGTTCCGTGTCGGTGTCTGCGTGAGTTCCGGTATCGGAAGCTTACAGATCATCGAGAAGGAATATAAGAAGCTTCTGGAAAAAGGACCGAACCGCGTAAACCCGCTTCTGGTGCCGCTCATGATCAGCAACATGGCAGCAGGAAACGTGTCCATCCAGTTTGGCTTAAAGGGAAAGAACATCAACGTCGTGACAGCGTGCGCGTCCGGTACGAACTCCATTGGTGAGGCGATGCGTGCGATCCAGCACGGCGAGGCGGAGGTCATGGTAGCAGGCGGAACTGAGAGCTGCATCACACCGTTAGGCGTTGCGGGATTCTCCGGACTTACCGCGCTTTCCACCTCCGAGGATCCGGAGCGCGCCTCCATTCCGTTCGATCTTGAGAGAAACGGTTTCGTCATGGGCGAGGGCGCAGGTGTCGTTGTCTTAGAGGAATTAGAGCATGCAAAAGCCCGCGGAGCGAAGATCTACGCGGAGTTAGCCGGATACGGAGCGACAGGCGATGCTTATCACATCACTTCCCCGGCGGAGGACGGAAGCGGTGCCGCAAAGGCAATGGAATACGCAATTGCTGACGCGGGAATGAAGCCGGAGGACATCGATTACATCAATGCCCACGGAACAGCGACCCACCACAACGATTTATTCGAGACAAAGGCCATCAAGCTTGCGCTTGGCGACCATGCATATAAAGTAAAGATCAACTCCACAAAATCCATGATCGGCCACCTCTTAGGCGCTGCCGGCGGCGTTGAGTTCATCGATTGTGTAAAATCCATCGAGGACGGCTTCGTTCATGCCACAGCAGGCTTAAAAGTAGACGATCCGGAATGCGATCTTGACTACACAAAGGGCGACGGCGTTTCCATGGAAGTAAAGACAGTCTTAACGAACTCTCTGGGATTCGGCGGACACAACGCGTGCCTGCTTGTCAGAAAGTTTGAGGAGTAAGGAGAACGGCGATGGAAGTAAAAGAGATCATTGAATTAATGAAGGCAATGTCAGAGAACGGCATGACCGGCTTCGAGCTTGAGGAAGGCGACTGGAAACTGAGCATGAAGCGGGAAAAGAAAATCGTTGCGGCGGCGCAGACACCGGTCGTTATGCAGGTCCCGGGACAGGGTTCCATGATCCAGACCGCGGATGTGACCGCTATGGAGCAGGTCTCCGGTGAAAATGCGGAAAAGAAAATTTCCGGAATCTCCGAGAAAGTGATCACCTGTCCACTTGTGGGTACGTTCTATTCCTCCCCGGCACCGGACGCAGAGGACTATGTAAAAGTCGGAGATACCGTGAAAAAAGGTCAGGTCATCGGAATCGTGGAAGCCATGAAGCTGATGAATGAGATCGAGAGCGAGTATGACGGAATCGTAGAGGAGATCCTTGTGAAGAACGAGGAGACGGTTGAGTATGGTCAGCCGTTATTCCGGATTCGTTAATTATAAAGATAACCGTTTGGCGGCCCGCGCATTGCCGCGCGGGCTGTGAAAGATTGGATAGAGGATAAAAATTATGTTAGGAATCAAAGAAATTCAGGAAATCATTCCCCACAGACATCCGTTTCTTCTCGTGGATTGTGTGGAGGAGCTGGAGCCGGGCGTGAGAGCCGTCGGATATAAATCTGTGACATACAATGAGCCGTATTTCGCGGGCCATTTTCCGCAGGAGCCGGTAATGCCGGGCGTCCTGATCGTTGAGGCGCTGGCACAGACAGGTGCTGTCGCGATCTTAAGCGTTGAGGAAAACAAAGGAAAGACTGCGTATTTCGGCGCAATGAATAATGTAAAGTTTAAGAAGAAAGTAGTTCCGGGCGACAAGCTCCGTTTGGAATGCGAGATCATCAAGCAGAAAGGACCGGTCGGTGTTGGAAAGGCGGTCGCTACCGTGGACGGCAAAGTCGCGGTATCTGCGGAACTCACATTTATGATCGGTTAGGACTGGTGAAGAGATGTTTCAGAAGATTTTAATCGCAAACCGCGGCGAGATCGCCGTTCGGATCATCCGGGCATGCCGGGAGATGGGGATCAAGACGGTTGCCGTCTACTCCGAGGCGGACCGGGACGCACTGCACACACTTCTTGCGGACGAGGCGATCTGTATCGGACCGGCGCCGTCCACGGAGAGCTATCTCGATATGGAGCGGATCTTAACCGCATGCGTTGTCATGAAGGCAGATGCTATCCATCCGGGCTTCGGATTTTTGTCCGAGAATGCCCGCTTCGCGGAGCTCTGTGAAAAGTGCAATATCCGCTTTATCGGACCGTCAGCTGAGATCATTAACAAGATGGGAAATAAGTCCGAGGCGAGAAAAACTATGATGGCGGCGGGCGTTCCTGTGGTTCCGGGAAGCAAAGAGCCGGTCTACACTGTGGAGGAAGGCCTTAAGACCGCGAAAGAGGTCGGCTTTCCGGTGATGATCAAGGCGTCCAGCGGCGGCGGCGGAAAGGGAATGCGCGTTTCGAGGTCGGAGGAAGATTTCGAGGCGAACTTCTTAAATGCCCAGATGGAATCCGTCAAGGGATTTTCCGATAATACCATGTATATCGAGCGGTTTGTGGAGAATCCGCGCCACATCGAGTTCCAGATCTTAGGCGACCGTTACGGAAATGTGGTCCATCTCGGTGAGCGCGACTGCTCGATCCAGAGGAGACACCAGAAGGTTCTTGAGGAATCCCCGTCAGCGGCGATCTCCGGGGAGCTTCGGAAAAAGATGGGTGAGACGGCAGTCCGCGCGGCAAAGGCGGTCGGATATGAGAATGCGGGAACCATCGAGTTCCTTTTAGATAAAGATAAAAATTTCTATTTTATGGAAATGAATACGAGGATCCAGGTGGAGCATCCGGTGACGGAGGCTGTCACGGACATGGACCTCATCAAAGAGCAGATCCGGATCGCTGCGGGGGAACCGCTCTCCGTGAGCCAGGAGGACATCAAGATCTCTGGCCATGCTATCGAATGCAGGATCAACGCGGAGAATCCGGAGAAGAACTTTATGCCATGCCCGGGCATGATCACAGATATCCATCTCCCGGGTGGCCGGGGAGTCCGTGTGGACACGGCGGTCTACAACAATTACCGGATACCGCCGAACTATGATTCCATGATCTTAAAGCTGATCGTGCGGGACAAGGACCGGGAGTCCGCCATCGCGAAGATGCGCAGCGCCCTCGGGGAGCTTGTCATTGAGGGAATCAATACGAATCTGGATTTCCAGTATGATATTTTAAGCGATTCGGATTTTCAGGCGGGAAATGTGGATACAAACTTCATTCCGTCGCATTTTCCGGAGTATACCAAAGAATAGATGATACCAGTTCAGCCATGCACAGAGTCAGAGAGAAAAATGCGTTGCAAGCTCGCTTGCATAAGCATTTTTCTCTCTGGCGATGTATATGCGGGACGCCGCGAGCTTCTTGTTTTCATGGAACATGAAAACAAGAAGACTGCATGGCTGAACGTGCAATTTTCACAGTCTTGAAAGGAGCTTTTATATATGCTAAGGGATATGTTTAAAAAAACATATACGAAGATCGATATGAAATACCGTGCGGGAGAAAAGGAATCTGCCAGAACGGCAGAGGAGGACGCGCCGGTGATTCCTGCCGGGCTGTGGAAAAAGTGCAATAAATGCGGAAAGCCGATCTACACGGACGATGTAAGGGCGAACTTTTATATCTGCCCGAAGTGCGGCGGATACTTCCGTGTCCATGCGTACCGCCGGATCGAGATGATCGCGGATGAGGGAAGCTTTGAGGAGTGGGACAAGTTCATGCAGGTCTCCAATCCGTTAAGCTTCCCAGGATACGAGAAGAAGCTTGCAGCAGCCCGTGAAAAATCACAGCTCAATGAGGCCATCGTCACCGGATCCTGCACGATCCACGGACAGAAGACCGTTGTCGGTGTCTGCGACGCGAGATTTTTGATGAGCAGCATGGGCCACAACGTGGGTGAAAAGATTACGAGAGCCGTGGAGCGGGCCACGGAGGAAAAGCTTCCGGTGATCCTTTTCGCCTGCTCCGGAGGCGCAAGAATGCAGGAGGGAATGATATCCCTGATGCAGATGGCAAAGACTTCCGCGGCTTTAAAGAGACATCACGAGGCGGGACAGCTCTATGTGAGCGTCCTGACGGACCCGACAACGGGCGGCGTTACGGCAAGCTTCGCGATGTTAGGAGATATTATCCTCGCGGAGCCGGGGGCACTCATCGGTTTTGCGGGACCTCGTGTCATCGAGCAGACCATCGGGCAGAAGCTGCCGGAAGGTTTCCAGAGAGCGGAGTTCCTTGTGGAGCACGGCTTTGTCGATAAGATCGTGAAGCGTGAGGAATTAAAAGAGACGCTGGCGATGATCTTAAAGCTTCATAAGAAGCCGGAGAGCGGATGTCTTGCGGACTGGAAAACGGAAAACACAGTTGACAGGGCGGCTTTTGAGGAAAAAGAGCAGAATTCTTCTGCGAAGAGAGCGCATCATGGTTCCGGAAAGGCAGCAGGAGCAATCCGCAGCGCATGGGATTCTGTCCTGCTTTCCAGAAAGGCGGACCGTCCGGTGGCTACGGATTATATCCGTGCGATCTTTGATGATTTCATGGAATTTCACGGAGACCGTTACTGCAAAGATGATGGTGCCATCGTCGGCGGAATCGCTTCCTTCCACGGAATGCCTGTGACAGTGATCGGGCAGGAAAAGGGTAAGAATACAAAGGACAACATCAAGCGCAACTTCGGAATGCCGTCCCCGGACGGATACCGGAAGGCGCTGCGTCTCATGAAGCAGGCGGAGACATTTGGACGCCCGGTAGTGTGCTTTGTAGATACCCCAGGAGCCTTCTGCGGACTGGAAGCCGAGGAGCGCGGACAGGGAGAGGCCATCGCGAGAAATCTCTTTGAGATGTCAGATCTCACCGTTCCGGTGCTCTCCATCGTGATCGGAGAGGGCGGAAGCGGCGGAGCACTTGCCATGGCTGTGGCGAACGAGGTCTGGATGATGGAGAATGCGGTGTACTCTGTTCTCTCCCCGGAAGGTTTTGCATCGATCCTCTGGAAGGACAGCAAGCGTGCGGACGAGGCGGCGCGGGTCATGAAGATGACCGCGGCGGAATTAAAGGAACTCGGAATTATCGAGCGTGTGATCCCGGAGCCGGAACCGGCAGACCCTGAGACGCTTCCGGAGATCGCGAAGACTATGGAGAATGCCATGGAGGAGTTCATTGAAGCGTGGACACAGCTTGACGGGAAGACGTTAGCGGAGCGCCGGTATGAGAGATTCCGGAAATTTTAGGCAGCGCTCCAGCAGCGTGCAGACCAGCTTATGGTCATGTTAGAGATGGAGTAAATACGGGGAGTTATGATTTAGGAGGAAATATGGAGGCAGCAATCAGTCTGAAACCATTGAAAATAGGGAATCTCGTGGCAAAACGCCCGGTGATCCAGGGAGGAATGGGTGTCGGCGTGAGCCTTTCGTCCTTAGCCGGAGCAGTCGCGAAGGCGGGCGGAATCGGAATCATTTCCACGGCCCAGATCGGATTTAAGGATCAGGATTTCGGAAAAAATCCGATGGCGGCGAATCTGAGAGCGATCCATTCCGAGCTTAAGAAAGCCAGGGAGAAAGCGCCCCAGGGGATTCTGGGCTTTAATATCATGGTCGCGACGAAGGAGTACGCGTCCTATGTGAAAGAGGCGGTGAAAGCCGGAGCGGATGTGATCATCTCCGGCGCCGGTCTCCCGATCGACATGCCGAAATTTGTCGCGGAGGCGGAGAATGAGAACGGAGGTTCTGAAAAGAAAGAGCGGTGTACCATGATCGCGCCCATCGTTTCCTCTGTGAAATCTGCTCTTGTGATCTGCAGGATGTGGGACAGAAAGTACCACACAGCACCGGATTTCGTTGTAGTGGAAGGACCATGCGCGGGCGGTCATCTCGGATTTTCCAGGGAACAGCTCACTGAGCTTGGAGCTGACACGGATCATGTGGCGGAGACCTTCGATGAACCGGCATATGATAAGGAGATCCGCGGAATCATCGAGACGGTGAAGAGCTTTGCGGAGAAGTACAAAAAACATATCCCGGTCATCACGGCGGGAGGAATCTTCGACCACAAGGACGTTCTGCACCAGTTTGCGCTTGGGGCTGAGGGCATCCAGGCGGCGACAAGATTTGTGACGACTGAAGAATGTGACGCGGATATTGCATACAAAGAGGCATATATCAACGCGAAAGAGGAAGACATTGTGATCGTTAAGAGTCCGGTTGGAATGCCGGGCAGAGCGATCAAAAATAAGTTTTTAGAGCGTGTTGCTCAGGGACCGGTGAAGGTGGAGCGGTGCTTCCGGTGTCTGGAACACTGTAATCCGGCGGAAACACCGTATTGCATCACGAAAGCGCTGATCAACGCCGCAGAAGGAAAGATTGATGAGGCGCTGCTGTTCTGCGGAAGCAATGCATACCGTTGTGAGAAGATCGAGACGGTGCCGGAGGTTATGGCGGCGCTGTGCGGAGAGTAAAAAACTCAGAGAGGCTGTTGTGCAGATCATGTGAAGCAGCCAGAATATAAATTTTCAGGAAAGCAGTTTTATAAAGTTCATAGATCCCGTATTTCTGTCATAAGATAAAGAAATTCAGGTGGTGGTTTGGCGTATCTGCGCTTCGAGTGCAGGCAGCCGAAGCGTCGCCGACTTTGACAGAAATGCGGGATTTTTTATGTTAAATATGCTCTGGGCAGGAATGATGGCAGCCGGGATCTTCTGGGCGGCGTTTCATGGAAATATGGGGGCAGTGACGAATGGGTTGCTGGATTCGGCGAAAGAGGCGGTGACTCTGGGTGTTACGATGCTTGGGATCATGTCGTTCTGGTGCGGGATCTTAAAGATCGGGGAGCGGGCTGGGCTCATCGAGGCGTTGACGGAGAAGATGCGTCCGGTGATCCGGTTTCTCTTTCCGAATCTCCCGGACGGACATCCGGCGGGGAAATATATCGCGACAAATATGATTGCGAACATGCTGGGACTCGGCTGGGCGGCGACACCGGCAGGGTTAAAGGCGATGGAAGAGTTGGGGAAACTGGAGGATGAGAGACGGGAGGAAAAAGCGCCGGATAAGAGGAAAAATACGGCAGGGCAGAGCAGTCTGGCGAGACAGTCGGGCACTGCCAGCAATGAGATGTGCACGTTCCTGATCGTAAATATTTCCTCACTCCAGCTCATTCCCATCAACATGATCGCCTACCGCAGCCAGTACGGCAGTGTCAGCCCGGCGGCTATCGCAGGACCGGCGCTCCTCGCGACCATCGCCAGCACGGCGGCAGGAATCACGTTCTGCAAGGTCATGGACCGGAAAAACGTTGATTTTTGAAAAAAAGTCTACTATAATATTACTATTATGTGGCTGAAGCCCATACTCATAAAAGAGTTCCCCGCCCAAGGCGGTTTAAACCGAGAAATATTTACTGCCGCATGGCATCGGAGCCAGATGCACAGTCTATAGAGACAAATAATACAATACCAGGAAGGTTGATGCATACAGAAAGTATGCCTCTTTCTGGTATTTTTAGTTGTGTGGGACGTTAGATATTACCAGGTATAAAAAAGAAACGGGGATAAATTCATGAAAAAACAAACAACAAAGACAATAGCAGCGGCATTGACAGCAGCAATGGTATGTTCCCTGGCGGGCTGCGCCGGAAATAGTTCGGGAACAACAGAAACCTCCAACGCGGAAAAGTCCTCTGAGGCGGAGAAAACAGAAGCAGCTGCCGGGATGGAGCAGGATAATGAAAAAGATTCTGTTATCGTTGTAATGGGACCATCATCTGAGCCTGAGGCTGGATTTGACCCGGCATACGGATGGGGCGCGGGGGAACATGTCCATGAGCCGCTGATCCAGAGTACGCTGACGGTAACAAAGGCAGATATGACGATCGGTTATGATCTGGCGACAGATATGAACGTCAGCGATGATGGGATGACATGGACCGTGACGATCAGGGACGATGTAAAATTTACGGACGGGGAACCGCTGACAGCGGAGGATGTGGCATTTACCTACAATACACTGCGGGATACCAGTTCTGTCAATGACTTTACGATGTTAGAAGAGGCAAAAGCCCTCGACAATACCACTGTGGAATTTGATATGACCCGCCCGTATTCCATATGGCCATATACGATGGCAATTACCGGAATCGTCCCGGAACATGCTTATGGACCGGACTATGGTTCCAATCCGATCGGCTCTGGCCGCTACATCATGAAACAGTGGGATAAGGGGCAGCAGGTGATCCTCACGGCAAACCCGGACTACTACGGGGATGAGCCGGAGATGAAGACGGTGACAGTTTTATTTATGGATGAGGACGCCGCCTACGCGGCAGCGCTCTCCGGGCAGGTGGATCTCGCCTACACTTCCGCGGCGTACTCGGATCAGACCGTAGACGGATTTTCCCTGTTGGCCTGCAAGACCGTGGATAACCGCGGCTTCAACCTGCCGGCGATCCCGGCGGGGGAGACGGATGAGAACGGAGTGCCGCTGGGAAATGATTTCACCAGCGATATCAATGTGCGCCGGGCCATCAACCTGGCGATCGACCGGGATGAGATGATCGAGCATGTGTTGAACGGATACGGAACAGCGGCCTACAGTGTCTGTGATCAGATGCCGTGGTACAATGAGGCAGCGGAGGTGGATTATGATCCGGATATGGCGGCAGCAATCTTAAAGGAAGCCGGATGGCTTGCCGGAAGTGATGGAATATTGGAGAAAAACGGTGTCCGCGCCGAGTTCAACATGCTCTATCCGACCGGGGATTCCGTCCGCCAGGCACTTGCGGAGGACACCGCAAACCAGTTGAAAGAGATCGGAATCAAGGTGACGACAGAGGGCGTCGGCTGGGATACGGCCTATGACCGGGCACAGTCCACACCGCTTATGTGGGGATGGGGTGCTCACACACCGATGGAGCTCTACAATATTTACCACACGGCTCCCGGAAAGCAATATGCGGAGTATTCCCCTTATGGAAACGAAAAGGTGAATGGATATATGGACGCGGCTCTGGCGGAGAGCGACCTTGAAAAGTCCTATGAACTCTGGAAAAACGCCCAGTGGGACGGAACGACGGGAATCACCCAGGACGGGGATCTTCCGTGGATCTGGCTTGTAAATATTGATCATTTATACTGGGTGAAAGATGGTCTGCAGGTGGCAGAACAGAAACTTCACCCACATGGACATGGCTGGTCGATCGTAAACAATGTCGACCAGTGGACATGGAAATAAAGAAAACGGGTCTGTGGTTTGGCAGACAGGCAGTACGGATGTGTCTGATGGTGCTTCTGGTAAGCATTCTGGCGTTTGGGCTCCTGGCGGTCTCACCCATAGATCCGCTTCAGACAAATGTCGGACAGACAGCTCTGGGCTCTATGAGCCCGGAGCAGATCGCAAAGCTAAAAAGCTACTGGGGAACAGATCTGCCTCCGGTGGAGCGGTATCTGAACTGGCTGAAAGACTTTCTCCACGGAAATATGGGAACATCCCTTTTATATCGCCGTCCGGTGGCAGAGATCATCGGGGAGAAGGTCATGAATTCCATCTGGCTTTTATTCACGGCATGGTTGTTTTCTGGTATTCTTGGCTTTTTCCTCGGCGTTCTCGCAGGAAAAAAGCGCGGTGGGATCATGGACCGGATCGTGACGGGATATTCCCTGTTTGTGGCCAGCACCCCGGCATTCTGGGTGGCAATGGTGCTGCTTATGGTATTTGCGGTGAAGCTTCACTGGTTTCCCATCGGATTCAGTGTGCCCATCGGCATGGATGCCGGGCAGATCTCCATTGTGGACAGGATTCGCCATGCGATTCTCCCGGCGGTGGCCCTCAGCATCACGGGAATTTCCTCCATCGCCCTGCACACGAGGGAAAAGCTCATCGAGGTCATGGAGAGCGACTATGTGCTGTTCGCGAGAGCCAGAGGCGAGTCGGACTGGTCGATTTTACGTCGTCATGGACTTCGGAACATTCTTCTGCCGGCCATGACGCTGCAGTTCGCGTCGGTGAGTGAGATCATCGGCGGCTCCGTCCTTGTAGAACAGGTATTTTCCTATCCGGGATTGGGCCAGGCGGCTGTGACGGCAGGACTTGGAAGCGATGTGCCGCTTCTTCTGGGGATCACGGTGGTTACAGCGGTGATCGTCGCGGCGGGAAACCTTGCGGCGAATGTTCTCTACGGCGTGATCGACCCGCGGATCAGAGAGGGGGCGAAGCGCTGATGAAGAAAAATCGCAGAATACAGAGCTTCGCGCTTCTGATCCTGGCGGCTGTGCTGTTAGCGGTCATTGCGGTGCTCGGAAGTTTCTGGCAGGAAGCTGCCATCAGGACGGATTTTACGAGAAAAAATCTGGCACCGTGTATACAATATCCTTTTGGAACGGACTGGATGGGACGTGACATGTTCGTGCGGACAGTTGCGGGACTTTCTTTGAGTATCCGGATCGGACTTCTGACGGCGGCAGTCAGCGCGGTGATGGCCTTTATATTGGGACTCAGCGCGGCGGTCTTCGGAAAGTTCGTGGACAGTGCGGTGCGGCTGCTTATCGATATCGTCATGGGAATTCCCCATATGCTGCTTCTGATCCTGATCTCCTTTGCCTGCGGGCGTGGATTCTGGGGCGTTGTCTGCGGAATCGCGTTTACCCACTGGGCATCCCTGGCGCGACTGATCCGCGGGGAGGTCTTACAGCTGAAGCAGAGTCAGTATGTGAAGATCGCGGAAAAGCTTGGAAAAGGGAAATTTTACATCGCGTTTTCCCATATGGCACCGAATCTTGTTCCGCAGTTTATCACGGGCCTGGTGCTCATGTTTCCCCATGCGATCCTGCATGAAGCCAGCATCACGTTCCTGGGCTTCGGTCTGTCTTCCGAGAGTCCGGCCGTCGGAGTGATCCTTTCGGAAAGCATGAAATATCTGGCTATGGGAAAATGGTGGCTGGCGCTGTTCCCAGGACTTTTCCTCGTTGGGACCGTGCTTCTGTTTCATTATATCGGACAGGAACTCTGCCGACTTTTGGATCCGGGCAGTGTTCATGAGTAAGGAGGCGGGGAAGATGAATGATACGATTTTGGAAGTTAAGGACCTCTCCGTCACCTTCACCCAGTATGACCGGGGATTTTCCAGGCGGACGATCCACGCGGTGGAGAAGATGGACCTGGAAATAAAAAGTGGTGAGATCGTCGCGGTGGTGGGATCCAGCGGTTCGGGAAAAAGTCTGCTGGCCCATGCGATCATGGGAATTCTTCCATACAACAGTGAAATGGACGGAGAGATATGGTTTCTTGGGGAGCCGCTTACGGAAAAAAAGGTCAAAAGCCTCCGGGGACATGAGATCGTTCTGGTGCCCCAGAGCGTTTCTTACCTGGATCCGCTTATGAAGATTGGGGATCAGATCCAGAACGGGAAAAAGGATGTTTCTGTGAAGGAAAAATGCCTGG
Source organism: Clostridium sp. AF28-12 (assembly GCF_003435225.1). Taxonomy (NCBI): domain Bacteria; kingdom Bacillati; phylum Bacillota; class Clostridia; order Eubacteriales; family Clostridiaceae; genus Clostridium; species Clostridium sp. AF28-12. The sequence goes on from NZ_QWGJ01000007.1 coordinate 41,585, forward strand.
CGGTGCTGAAGCGCTATGGCTTAGCCCCGGATATCCGGGGAAAATACCCATTTCAGCTCTCCGGCGGCATGACGCGGCGTGTCCTGATCTCCACGGCGGTGATGGAGAAGCCAAAGCTCGTCATCGCGGATGAGCCGACACCGGGACTTCACCTGGAGGCGGCAACCCGCGTCATGGGACATTTCCGGGAGATGGCGGACGATGGGGCAGGTGTGCTGCTGATCACCCACGACCTGGAGCTGGCGCTCCTGACAGCTGACCGGGTCATCGTGCTCTACGGCGGCAGAGTCGCCGAGGAGACAGATGCGGCGGCATTTCAGGATGAGAGGAATCTCAAACATCCGTACACGAAGGCGCTGTTTCGGTCCATGCCGAAGAACTGGAAGAAGGATGGGGAACAGCTCTGCGATATGGGGGAGATCTTAGAGGACATGCGAAAGGAATACGGCAGATGAGGCTGGAAGCGAGAGATATTTCTTTTAAATATGGAAAAGGGACGAGACAGATCCTGGATCATGTGAACCTTACGGTGGAACCCGGAGAGAGTGTGGGGATCATGGCGCCCAGCGGATACGGGAAGACGACGCTCTGCAAGATTCTGGCGGGGTACGAGAGGCCGGATTCGGGGGAGGTTCTTGTGGACGGGATGCCGGTTCTTGAGCTTCGTGGCTACTGCCCGGTGCAGATGGTATGGCAGCATCCGGAACTCTCGGTGAATCCGAAGAGACGGTTGAGTACGGTTCTGGAGGAAGGCGACTGGACTTTTGAGAACCCCAGCGAGTGGGCACGGATCGAGGCGGGACTTGGGATCCGGGACGAGTGGAAAGACCGGTTCCCAGTGGAGGTCTCCGGCGGCGAGCTTCAGAGATTCTGTATTGCGAGAGCGTTGGGGCGACGGACGGAACTTCTGATCGCGGACGAGATGACGACGATGCTGGACCTTATTACACAGGGACAGATCTGGGATTTTGTCTTGAAGGAACTGAAGCGCCGGGAGATGGGGATGATTGCGGTGAGCCATTCGCCGGAGCTTCTGGAGAAGGTGTGTGACCGGGTGGTGCGGCTATGAGTCGTACAATACAGAGGTGGTAGTGGATTTGCCGATTTGGAATGCGAAGCAACGGCGAAGATATTGAAAGTAGACCGTCTGCGGACAATACATTGACAAGTTTTGTAAGATTCCGTAAAATAACATTATAAAAATATTGAATAACATCATAAAAATATTGATTTTACACGGTGCAGTGGATAACTGCGCCGTTTTGTTTTACCGCAGGCGACTACGCCCAGCACGGAAATAGGGGGGGAAAGCTTTGTATGAAAAAGCGTAAAAAGCTTGGAGCAGAAAGGCTGTCGGAGTTTTTCAGGCAGTTTTCTGTCCTGGTGGAGTCGGGATTATCAATTCCGGAAACATTGGAGATCATGCAGCAGGATGATACCGACCGGGAGTTCTGCCTGGCGTGTCGAAAACTGGGAGCGTTCATGACCGAGGGGAAGACCGTCGGGGATGCCATGGAAGAAACCGGGCGGTTTCCGGAACCGGCGATCCAGATGATCCGGGCAGCGGAGATGAGCGGCCAGCTTGTCAGGACGACGGCACGGCTGGCGGTCCATTATGAGAAAGAACACAGGACAGAGGGAAAAATCCGCAGCGCGGTTTTGTATCCGAAGATCCTGGTTCTGATGATGATCTTTCTAATGCTGTTCGTATTTCTGGAGATCCTGCCGACGTTAGAGCCGATCCTGGTGGATGTGACGCTGCCGCTTCTTACAAGAATCCTCATGGGGATCAGCCATTTTCTGTATGCGTACCGCTATTTCCTGCCAGTGGCGGCTGTTATGATCCTGGCAGGATGGAAGATCCTGACGGAAAGAGTATGGTTTCGTTACAGCTATGACCGGGTAATCTGCAAATTTCCGGTGGTCGGACGGCAGATAAGGATCATCTGTACGGCAAGATTCTGTGAGAACATGTCCAGCCTTTATTCCAGTGGACTTCCGATCACATCCTGCCTGAAATATACGGAAGGAACGACCGGAAACATGTATCTGGACCGGGAGATCAGGACGATCATGGAGCGTGTGAGCAGCGGAATACTTTTGAGCGAGGCAATCCGGGAGAGTGGTGGATTTGAAAAGAAACTGGCGGCGGTGATCGTTACAGGAGAAGAGGCGGGTCACCTGGATAAAATGCTGGAGCGGATCGCGGGAAGCTATGAACATGAGTCGGATCTGGCGCTGAATAAGCTGGTGAACCTGCTGGAACCGGTAATGATCCTGCTGATCGGGATCTTTACCGGAATCCTGATCCTTGGAATCATGGAGCCGATGTGGAACATGTATGGAAGTATTCGATAAGGAGGGAGTGGCGGTGAGAAAGAACCGGAGCGAAGGATTTGTGATGGCGGAGGTTCTGGTGACCGTGCTGTTTGTCACGGTATTTACCTCACTTCTCTTTTCGTCTGGGGCAAGGCGCTATCGTTCAGCATTGAACTTTGCTGCTGGAACGGAAGCGAGGCTGGCAGCCGAGGCGGTGGTGCAGATCCTTGTGGAGAATATGTGTCAGGAGGAGCCGACAGGAATCCTTGAAAAATTACAGGGACCGGAGGGACTTCCGGAGACGGAGGCGGCAGTGTGGGCAGAGACTGGAAATGGGGAGAAAAAGAGGATCGAGACAGTCATCTCCTCCTATTGGAAAGAGGACGGTTCAGGACTTGTGTTACAGGCGGTCTGTACTGTAAATGACCGGAAGGAAGGTGCGTCGAGACTGATCCCCATGGCACCTGTTTTCGTGAGTACGCCGTCTTCGGCGGAACGGAGTGGGGAGGAAAAGCCATGAAAAAGAGATGGAAACGGAATGAGAATGGCTCAACACTGGTGGAGCTGATGACGGCGTTTCTGATCCTTCTTCTGGTAGCTGAGGCGATGCTTCTCAGTGTCTCCGGCTATTCAAAGACCGTGAAACGGTATCGGGAGATTTATGAGGCAGGAAACAGACTGGAACGCCATATGGGAGATACGGAATACGGGGAACCGGCAGAGATCCATCTGGCGGTTGATGGAGAAGAATTTCTGGAATCGGGATATTTCGCGGAAGAAACGTCGGATACCGGAACCGTCCAGGTCTCGGGATTCTGGGTGTCCATGACTTCGGAAGAAGAGACAGGTGAAAGGAAAGATTAAAGATGGAGAAGGGTCATAGACGGGGGTTTACACTGGTTGAGGTTATGATCGTCATGCTGCTTTTCAGTATGCTGCTCCTTATGATCTTTCCGATGCGGCGGATGGCGGTGTGGGTACTGGATCACGCAAGGACACAGGAGCAGGCAGAAATGCTTGGGGACGCGGCATGGAGATATGTGGCGGACCGGCTGGAGACAGGTGCTGTGGAAGTGGAAGAACTGGACGGACTGTCCATGGACGCGTTTCATATCGATACGCTGAAACCGGAAATTGAGGTGGAAGAGAGCCGGTCTGGCCGCGTCCTTGTCACGGTACGGGTGATGGATGGAAAAAAGGACCTGTATGAGAGGAATGGCAGTGTGCAGACCGGAGATGGTGCTGGATACAATCCCCGGCAGCCGCGGATCCGAAGTACAGACAGCAACTCACGAACCGTCTGCGTCAGCGAGGGGGAATGAGTTATGATAGAAAGAGGAAAATGGGATGTTGGGCATATTAGGCGGAGAAGGAAAACAGGAAAATAAGAATGAGGTCCAGGAGATGGAGAACTATGGGGCAGAGGCCGGATCTGCGGTGAAGCTCCTTGAGGAACTTTTAAATCTGGGATACCGGAAAAATGCCAGTGACATTCATCTGGAACCGCAGGAAGACCGGATGGTTGTCCGGATGAGGCTGGACGGCATGCTGCTCCATGTGCGGGAATATGACAAGGAAATGCATCAGCCGTTGGTGACGAGGGCGAAGGTCCTCAGCGGAATGGACATTGCGAAAAAGAGAGTGCCGCAGGACGGGCATTTTAAGGAGATGATCGACGGGATCTGCCTGGATGTGAGGACCAGCGTGGTCCCGACGATCTTTGGCGAGAAGATGGTGCTGAGACTCCTGAATATGAAAACGGAGATCGATCATTGCAAAACCTTTGGAATGCGTGAGAAAAATTATGAGAAGATGAAGAGGATCCTCAGAAGTCCGGGCGGGATCCTGTATCTTACAGGACCGACAGGATGCGGGAAGACTACCACATTATATATGATCCTGGAATATCTCGCGAAACAGCCGGTGAATATCGTGACCATCGAGGATCCTGTGGAGCGATATCTTCCGGGGATCAGCCAGATGCAGGTGAATGAACAGGCGGGGATTACTTTTGAAGCAGGACTCCGTGCCGTTTTGAGACAGGATCCTGATATTATCATGGTCGGCGAGACGAGGGATCCGGAGACAGCGAAAATCAGTGTCCGCGCGGCAATCACCGGTCATCTGGTGCTCTCGACTCTGCACACGAAAAGCGCGGCGGGCGGAATCACGAGAATGGCAGATATGGGTGTCGAGCCGTATCTCACGGCGGACAGTTTATGCGGCATGGCGGCACAGAGACTGGTGAGAAAGGTATGTCCGCATTGTGCGGAGACGGTGGAACTTACGAATGAGGAGCAGAAGTTGTTTGGAAGAAAGATCCGGAGCGCAAGGCGCGGACGCGGATGTGAATTCTGTCGGAATACAGGATACAAAGGAAGAACTGCGGTTCATGAGATATTTGTGATGGACCGGGAACTGAAGAAGATGACTGCGGAAAACCGGCCGGAGTGGGAGATCGAGGATTATGTGGTGAAGACACAGGGGATGCGGACCATGCGGGAAGAGCTGGCGGATCTTGTGTGCGCCGGAGTGATTTCGATGGAGGAATTTTTGCGGACGGTGGAGACGTGGTAAGACAGGTGAAAGGCAGGACGTGCGCGGCATGTCCTGTCTTTTTTGACATCGAAAAATGCTTATAAATAATGCTTTTACTGGCATCGGTGAAAAAATGGTATGGTAAAAGTGACGAAAATGCAAAAATATTTTCGTGAAACTGGCTAAATAATGGGGCTTTGGTTTTACGGATCCGATATGGATTCCGGGTATGGCCTGTGATATAGTTATGGACAAACGGAGGAACGAACCGGTTGGGGAGTTCCAGTCAAATCATAATAGATCTTTTGGGAGTCTTAAAAATCTTTGGAGGCAGATATTATCTGCTTTATCGAAAAGCCGCCGGCGGCTTTAGCCGGAATATCCAGGAGGAAAAATGAATCGAAAGAAAGTGGCGAAGTGGCTTGCTGCGGCCGGTTCTCTTGCTGTACTCACAAGCTGCCGGGGAGAACTCGTTCCCTACGCGGCGGAGAGAACGGCAGAATTTCTGACAGCAGAACCTGTGATCCTGAGGGATCGGGAAGCGGGCAGGCGGTTTCTGATGGAGACGGTATCTGCCGCAGAACGGGAAGGGCGGCAGGAAATTGTGGTAACGGGAAAAGACAGCTCGTTCGATACGCTGGTGATCGCGCAGATGTTTCCCGGAGTGGTAAATATTTCAAAGCTGGATCTGGGGACCAGGAATGTGAACGGTGATACGGTTACGGACTGCCGGATCGGCTTTGAATGGCGGGGGCGGGCGCCGGATTCCGGGGAAAATACCGTTCCAGGAACGGGAGACAAGTTCGGGGAGAAGGAAGACCGGGCCGCATGGAGGACCGGGGATGTGGTCTCGCGGGAGATTGCGGGAAAAATATGCCGGTTTCGATGTATCGATGATGATTACCAGGACGGCAGAGGCAGTTATGGGAAACGTGCGCTGTTTCTGGCGGAAAATGTGATTCGGTCCGATGTGGACAGTACTTATGAGGAGCGGATCTTACTTCCGTTTGGAGAAAACAATAACTATAAGAAATCCCGGGTGAGAGAATGGCTGGGGGAACAGGCAGAGACTGCGGTTCCAGATGCATCTTTTGTATACACGGGAGCATTGACGGCATTTACAGGGAAAACAGGGGATGGTGATTTTGCTGACAGCCGTCTGGATGGTCTTGAGAGCCATTTGCTGCCATACCAGGACTGCAGGGACAGATTCTTTCTGCTGTCTTTGGAGGAAGCATACCGGTATCGGGATGAGATCTGGAATCCGGAAGGAAAGGGAAGTCCTTACAGCCGGGGGTTCTGGCTTCGGACACCGGCTTATGAGGTGGATGAAAGAGGCAGTTTTGTATATGGAAACAGGGAGTATGTTGTAGATATTGAAAATGGATGCTTCAGACAGGCGGATGTGTCAGATGTTGGGATCGGGATCTGCCCGGCATTCTGTCTGCCGCAGGCATAGAGGGGAGAAAAGAAATGAAGAAGAGCAGAAAAAACAGAAGCAGAAAGAGCCAGATGATGTTAGCAGGGTTAGGACTCTGCATGGCGCTTGGAACGCCGGTAAGAGGAATGGCAGTTTTGAGAAGTGTGGAAACAGCGGCGGAGAGAACGGCGACGGCATCGGATGCCGTGGAAAATATTGCTGTGCTCGCTGCGGATGAGGAGATCTGGGGCGCTGATGTGGGTGATATGAGCTTTTTAAGCGGAAGAACTGGGGATGGAACAAAGGAAAAGCCGTACCAGATCACAACGAAGGAGCACCTCATTGGGCTCGCTGCCCTTGCGTCCATGGGAATGGAGGTTGGAAGTGGAGAGGGCACTTATCCGGGAAATTATAAAGGTGCCTGGTTTGAGCTGGGGAAAAATATTGACCTTGGTGGAATGAACTGGATCCCTATCGGATTCTATCACACCGGGGCGGATATGCGGGCCGGAAGAGTGTCACCGTTTGAGGGGCATTTTAGCGGAAACGGGAAAACTGTGTCCAATTTCCGCATGTACCAGCCATCCTGGGACCTTGGCGGACTGTTCGGCGCAGTGGAGAACGCGGAGATCACAGATCTCAAGGTAAAACCGGGTCATGTGATCACGGTGAAGGAAAACGGAGGAATTCTTGCAGGACGTGCGAAACATTCGGTGATCCGGAATGTGACGGTAAACGGCACATTAAGGACTACCGGTACAGCCGGTGGAGTTATTGCGGATGTTCTGGAAGACTCTGTGGTGGAAAACTGTGTTTCCGACCATGTGGCTATCGATACGGGAAGCGGAAAGGAGATTTTTGCCGGGGGAATTGCCGGACGGGCGGCAGAGTCTTTGATTGCGGATTGTGAGGTCAACACAGGGGACAGTCTGAGTGCCAGGATCCAGGGAGGAGGCTATGTGGGCGGAATCGTGGGATTCCAGAATTCCGCGGATATTTTCAATACGCATGTGATGGGAACCATCGGCGGAAGCGGCTCCCAGTCCATCGGCGGTATCACGGGAAAATACGCTTCCGGAAAGATGAAGGTGGCACGGTTTGAGGGGACCATCGCATCTTCAGGGCTTGGAAGTGCGGCGCGTGAGGGAACTTTTATTGGAACTCATGACACTGGCTTCCACTTCCGTTATGGGGTTGAGGACGGAGCAGATGTGGCGTACCTGTTCGCGGATACGGAGGAGAAGATCGCAGCCGGTGTCTGCGGCTCAGGTGTCTCGGATGACAATAGGTTCACCTATGATGCTCATATTGGCTTCTGGAACAAAGGAGATAATTTCTACACATTGGTGCAGGGACAGAACACGAAGAAGGAGGACGAACTCTATTTCTATGAGGAACTCGAGAATGGCGTTCTCCATGTAGTGGATACCGAGTCTGTGGCGAGACAGGATCTCTATACTCCAGATCATTTCGCACCGAATTCCGTGGGACGACCGGTGAGGGGATATCTGCTGTCGGTCCTTCAGGTGGATACAGCGGCAAATTCAGGGAATTTCTATGATGTGGCGGTGTTGACGGCGAGAGGTCCGTCTGCCTACAGCAAGGAATTCCACAAAGCATACCGGGGCGCGGTGGCTGCCGGAGATACCGTTACAGTCCTCGCGGCTCCGAAGAACACAGAGACAGAGAAATTCCAGATGGATGGTGTGCCGACCTATACAGATTCTCTTGGGCGCAGAAGGAAGACGACCTATCAGACAGGAGGTTCCTACCAGTTTGTGATGCCGGAACATGATACGGAGGTCTCTGCGTTCTATAAGAAAGTGGCAGCAGGTGTGCGGGTAGAGCCCCAGGAACTTGGTTTCCGGGTGATTGAGGAGCGCACCGGGGACCGGATGAACCCGTCGATCACCACGGAAGTGAGGGATACCGCGGGGAAATTGCTGGCGAGATATTTAAACGGAAAGCTGGAGTCGGGAACGAAGGTCCAGGACGTGAAGATCCATGCTGTGGTCGATAAGAACAACGATGTCGCCGATGAGGCGGTGAGATGGAGTGTGGATGACGATGAGTTGATCATCTTAAAGAAAAATGATGATGAGGACGAGTCTGGATATACGAAAAAGAGCGCATCCATCGAGTTGAACCTGAATGCAGGATTCTTTAAGGATATTGTGGAGAAAGCGGAGACAGAACAGGCGAAGAAACAGTACCGGTACCCCATTGAGGATACGGTCTACGGAAACGGTACCCAGGGCGGACTTGCGGTTCTGACAGCAAAGACGAGACCGGCATCCAGCTTTGAGGAGAAGTCTGTGACCGCAAACTGCAGGATCCCGGTGACATTCCAGATCAAGGACCGGACGAAGATCGCAGCGGAAGGCGCGACTCTCGACAAAGCGGCATTGAATTTTATGGTGACAAGAACATTGACCGGTGACAGGAAAAAGCCGCAGGAAACGATCACGGTATCCGCGCCGCAGATCCTGTCAGGATCCTTTGCACCGGACTATTTCGATAAAAAAGATATCAACTGGACCGTCGGCGATAATGCCATTATCCAGGTGGACGCCGGTTTTGTGGAAGAGGGAATCGCGGACGGAGATTACCGGAACGCAAAGGTGATGGCGAAAAAGGATACGAGATGGATCCTGGATCTCATAGAGGCGGATGAAGCGGCTCATAAGGAACATATCTATGAGAAACGTACTGGGTGTGGAACAAGAAGCACGGAGGTAGTGATGGCGGCAAAGGATGCCCTTGGAAATATCCAGTCGGCAGTCTGCAGCGTGAAAGTGGATTTTGTGACAGATGACAGGACTGTGGTGATGCCGGAGGAGATCAAGGTGGATCAGGGAGAGCTGGTGTTTGACCTGATACTCACGAAAACGGGATCGAGATATAACCCGGCGGTCATATGGCAGGGCGCGGATGCACAGAAGATTACGGCAAAGCTGATACCGCAGGAAGCGTTAAAAGGAAATGGGGACGGTAGCTTCGAATTTAACTGGAACGTAAAAAATGGTGCTGTAAAGGTAGAAAACGGTGCGGTATCAGTAAATACGGAGGCATTCTGGATTGCGGAGGGGATGAAGAAATATCCGTATACGGCGGAATATGAGGACGAGATCACGGTCAGAGCTGGGGCTTTGAAGAAAAAGATTCCTGTGAAATTAAAGTTTAAGCTTGTGGATAAGACCTGGTCCGGCAGCTCAGGAGGACGTTCTTCCGGCGGCGGAAGAACGGGAAGTGTGCTGAAAAAGGACCAGAACACAGGGGAACAGCCAAAGGGCAGTGTCACCGGTGAGTGGAGAAAGCAGGAGGATGGAAGCTGGAAATTTGTTTCCGGCGGAAGAACGTATGCCAATGAGTGGGCCTGGATCTACAACCCATATGCGAAAGAAGGACAGGAAAAGACTTCCTGGTTCCATTTTGCGGCTGACGGCAGGATGCAGACAGGGTGGTTTCTCGATGAAAAAGATGGAAGCTGGTATTATCTTCAGAAGACAAATGACGGAAGCCAGGGGAAAATGCAGACTGGTTGGATAAAAGAAGGAGAAGCGTGGTATTACCTGGGACCGACCGGGCGGATGACGAAAGGCTGGAACTGGATCAATGGAAAATGCTACTATATGGACCAGAAAAACGGACATATGCTGGCGGACTGTGTGACGCCGGACGGCTACACTGTGGATGAGACAGGCGCATGGTGTGTCAGAGGTGCGGTACAGACGATTGGAAAGAAATGATGGCGGGGGATCAGTATGGAAGAGAAAAAAAGAAGGCGATGGTTGGCTGGATTTCTGGCAGTCATTATGACGATCACGGGAGTGGGGATTCCACTCCCGTTCCCGTCCGAGGCATCAGATGTGTGGCCGCAGAAATCGACGGCCCCGTATTACTGCCTCGATGGGGGAAAAGGCTGGAAGAAGGTCGACCGGTATGATATGTATAAGTTTGATACGATGCCGTCTCCGCTTACGGAAACGCAGGCGAAACGGTTATTCTGGGCATATCCGGACAACTGGTCGGCACTGAAGGACGCGGCAAAAAAGTTTGATCCGGGTCTTTATGCGGAGATCGCGTCTACGACGTCCAGTGCCAATATCGTAAAGTATGTGAAAGACGATGCAGGGACAAAATTTGCCTGGGTGGCTGACAATCCGGAAATTGAAGACCGCGCGATCGCTGTTATGGAGCAGGCGTCCTCCGTCGGGCTGGCGGCGGGAAAAGAAGCTCCGGATGCGATCAGGGGAGCAACTTCGGAAGATACGGCAGTGCCATTTCAGGTACTGCCTTTTTCTGACGGACCTGGCGCCCTGGATACGGAGTTTGTTCTTGGAAAAGAGTTTATCCGGGATATCGCGAAGATCGAGCCCCAGAGTGTGTGGGACAATGGATCCACAGGGGGAAACGTGGGATGGCTTGACGCATCCCAGGATAAAAATATCGCGAAATCGGTGATGGGACAAAATCTGTATGAGGTGACCTGGAGCGGAGATGCGATCCGGATCCACAATAATGGTTCGGTGACCGCAAATGAGAATGCTGTCGGAAGCAATATGACAGATGAAGAGAAATACAACAAGACAACGGTGCGGTATAAGATCACTATGAAAGGCAATTCCGGCTGGTATACGGAAGGCAGCTGGAATCCGGAATATCTCAGGGAGTGGATGGACTTTAAGGTCTGCATCAACGCGCCGGAACATCAGAGACTCTATAAGGCGGATATGAGGATCATTCCCTCTGATATGGTGTTTTATCTGGTGATTAGCCAAGATGGGGAAAGCGGAGAACCAGGAGGCGCGGGAGACGGGGAAATACCGGAATACGGCGTGGAACCCCCGACTCTCGAATTTCAGATCTATCGTCACAAGGAGACCTTTTCGGCGGATTACAATGTCAGGCTTGTAAAACATGACGATGAGACTGGAATGCCACTCAAGGGAAGCCAGTTCTATCTGTATGAAAGATTTGAGGACGGAGGAAAGATCTCAAAGACAGACGGCGAGGGAAGACTTGCGGAAAAGAACCTGAGCTTTCGTCCATGGAGCGGATTTCAGGTGTTTTCGGAAGGAACCACGAACGGAAAAGGGAAGATAACCTACAAAGATACCAGAAAGTATGCGTATGAAAAGACATACTGTGACGGACATGCCGCGCCGTCATGGGCAAATATGCCGGAGGACCAGGAAGATGGGGATTCCGGCGATGAGGACGGGAAAAAGAGCGATGCCTATGAGGAGGCCGCAGAACAGACCAGGGATAATAACAGGGCTGCGGCAAAGCAGTGGATGGAACTGGTGGAGGCCTGTGAGGCAGAGGCGGAAGGAGGCTGCCATTTTCACTGGCTGGCGGATGAGAGTGTCTACGATGAGGTACAGGAAGTATTGGAAAGCGGAGAACCAGATGGGAGAAGCCGAAAAAATGCTGGAAATGAGCGAAAGCTCCGGGCTGCATCCGAAGCCGCATTTGAGGAATCCGGCTGCAAGGCGGACTGTGAGGAGACATACCGGAAGTTTATCGGACTGCGGTTTACCTATACATGGAAGGAGATCCAGGCAAGAAACGGGTATATCCTCCACGATCTGCACATGGATGATATCCCTGTGGAGATGATCACGACGGATTCTTCCCAGGCGGGAGCAGACGCGGAAAAGCGACCCGGAAGCAGCCGTGAGATCACGGAAAACATCTGGTATTCGGGAAATGGAATGACAGGCGGGAGTACTGTTTCGGAGAGAAAAATACCGGTGGTAAAAAGCCGCGCGGAAACAATTATGAAGAGAACGGCGTCCAACGCGGAAGCGGATACGAAAGAAGCTGCGGTTAAAGCAACGGCGTCCAACGCAGAAAAGAAAAGTATTTTTGATCGGTTTTATGGCTGGTTTATGGGAAGAAGCCGGGAAGAAGCTGATGATGGTGAAGAAGCTGATGACTGGGGAGAGTTTGAAGGCGTCGGGGACTTTGAGGATATTCTGGCGGATGCAGAGGAGGACGGAATCCGGCATCTGGATCTCGGGGATTCCGAGAGATATTCGCACTGTAATGGCGCTGAGGACTGCGGGGATGCCTGGCATGTGTATGACCATCGAACTGAGGGGCGGATCCATATCACGAAAAAAGACAGAGATCTTTTTCGGGGAGAATCGGATGATTATTCGTCCTACGGGGATGCGGAAGGAGATGGAACACTTGAAGGGGCCGTGTATGGTCTTTTTGCGGCGGAAGACATCGTTCATCCGGATGCGGAGGTGACAGGAAACGGAATTCTGACCAATACCGGCGTTGTCTATAAGAAAAATGATCTTGTGGCAGCGGCAGCAACAGATCGGGATGGAAATGCGGATTTCCTGTGTTATACGGAAGCACCGGGAGTGGAGTACGATTATACGGCCGGAAAGATCAGAAAAAGGACGGATATCTCCTGGAACGGACCAGGAAACCTGTATCAGGAGAACATGGAGAAGAACGGAAACTGGTGGATCGGGAGACCGCTGATTCTGGGAAAATATTATATAAAAGAACTTTCCAGAAGTGAGGGATACGAGCTTTCAGTAAACGGAATGGATCAGGAGATCACCAACCGGGGAGCAGGCTTTGAAACTCCAGGATCTGTGACGGACGCAAATGGAACGGCTGTGGTCACGATGCCGGAACTCGCAGCGGCAATGGAAGGCGATGACGGAAGAGGAAAAGGATATGATGAACTTCCATTTTCGGTCACATCAGCGGGGGCAGCAGGGGAAAATGGAGATGGAGGTTATGAGATCTTTGCCTATGGTTTTCCGGAAGGAACGAAATTCTACCGCGTTGATACAGGGGAGGAGCTGGTGACAGGACCTCACGTGACGGGAACAGAAGAGGTGATTGTAAAAGATGGGGCCGGGAGAACCGTATGGAAACGGGCGGAGAGCGATACCAGTGATCTTCTCTATCAGCCGGAGCGGGATGCGGCGGGAAATATTACCGGACAGGAACCGGTGAGCCGGATAGAACCGCAGATCTTAAAGGCAGAACAGATTCCGGAAAAGATACCGATGAGCCTTTCAAATCTGTCTGTCAATGAGGAAGATGAGCGGTTTCAGGTGAAACTGGAGGACTGTGACCTTTCAGACGAAACGTCGGAGAGCTTTCTCTTCTTGAAGGCTCAGACAGAGGAGATCCTTGGAAGAAACGGGTATGAAGTTCCGGTTACGGCCGGAGGTATCCGCTCGCTGGAGGATGTGCCGGTCTATAGCCGGGGAGTAAAAAAGGGCCAGAAAGATCTCTGGGGAATGACAACAGATCCGGGAGAGCCGGCAAAAAAGACCGTGTATGGTGCAGCGGTGCAGGAAATTACAGTGCCTGTCGAAAAGAATTCCTGTGTTCTGGATCTTATGAGAAGCATTTTCACCTGGTATCAGGAACATCCCCAGTGGAACTTTTGCGGAATCGATGGGATCAGAAAAGAGGATGCTGGTTATCAGGTAACGCTGTATGCAGGTGCATCTTCTATTGGAAATCGCAGATTTTTTACCTCAAAAGTGGAAAATGGGAAAAAGACGACGGACAGTGTCTATGCGGTGTACGAGGATCCGGTAAATCTCCGCTGGGTGTATCAGGAATATAAAAATAGCGGAAACTTCCGGTTCCAGATCGACAGACAGTATGTGATGGGGTCCGCCGGAAACAGAAGATATTATCTCGATGCGACTCTGACACCGGCTCTGATGCCGGGAACAGATGGAAAGCTGACAGAGATCATGCATCAGGTCATGGTTTATCATAAAGGGGGAGAAGAGGTGATCGATTATCTGTCGGGAGATCCGGCACATGGATACCGTGTTCCGCTGACGAGAACGGAAGATAAGATCGAGGTCACAACAGAAAAAGAGCTCGTGGAAAAAGAAGTGGAGCTTCAAAGCGTAGTGAGGGAGAAGACTGGTGTATACAGAATTCAGGTTCGGACTTCCGGAAAAGATTCGTTCGGAAAGGACTTTACCGATGGAAAGACGAGTCTCACCTTAAACTTTATCGTAAAACTTCCGGAAAAAGATCATGTCCTGACGGAAAAGGAGATCCAGACGATCGGAAACGCGAATGTCTGGGGATATCAGGAAGGAGACCGGATCGGTTATGCGGAATACCTTGTGAAATTCTCGGGGGCAGCGCTTGCTGTGTCAGTCTCAAAAAATCAGGACCTTTCAGACACTTACATCACTGCGAAGCGGTTGGTATACCGCGGTCAGGATAAGATCAGCGAGGATGGAGATACGGGGCTCACGCCTGTTCTTGTACTGGAACGGCCGGTAAAGCAGAAGATACGGGTAGAGAAAAAGACGGATGACGGGAAAAACATCGGAAATTTCCGGTTTAAGATCTATCTGAAGTCCAATCTGGAACGGATCTTTTGCACAAGAGACGGAGAGATCTTCTGGGTGGATAAAAACGGGAAAACGGTGCAGATCGAAGAATACCAGAAAAATTTCCCGGAGCTGGTCCAGAAGGTCTATACGAAAAAGACGGACCGCCAGGTACTGGAGACAGTGGGGCGGAAGATAGATCCGGACCATGGGGAAGCCGGGACGGATAAAGGGTATAACTATGAGAAATTCTTTGCAGCTGTCCGGACAGCGGACACGGATCGCTGGAAGAGAAGGGGATTCCTGTGGAATACATCATTTAAATCGTTTGCGGCCAGTCTCATTACCGGAAAGCAAAATGAGATCAATACCTCGGAATACGCGAAGGAGAATGCGAAGCGCTCGGACGCAGTCCGGCAGTTTGCCATCGACTGGTATCTGAAAGCGGAGCAGGAACAGATGAAACAGGGAGAAAACGCATATTCGGATGAGCAGTATGATCATGCGTTCTATCTTGCGATCCAGAAAGCGGAGGACTATCTGCAGCCATTTTTCAAGTATGATCTGGGAAAAATCTATGCGATTGCCTGGGACTGCGAAGAGAATGGCGGACTAGACGGGGATAGGACGACTCTGGCGGTCCGGAAGGAAAATGGACAGGCACAGGAAGAGGCAGCGTCAGCGGTATCGAGGTATCTTCCTTACGGAGAATATGTGATCGTGGAGGAACAGCCCCATGCGCCGGAGCTTCTTGACTTTAAGAATAGGCATTATGAGATCGATGCGCCGAAGGA
Source organism: Clostridium sp. AF28-12 (assembly GCF_003435225.1). NCBI lineage: Bacteria > Bacillati > Bacillota > Clostridia > Eubacteriales > Clostridiaceae > Clostridium > Clostridium sp. AF28-12. Next base: position 57,004 of record NZ_QWGJ01000007.1, read on the forward strand.
GATATTTCTTCCAGTGGCAGGCGGACAGACTGAGGCTGGAGATGACTGGAAGGAGAAGTATGTATACAGGACTGCAGATTCTCCGTGGGATCTTGCAAAAAAATATCTGATACGCTTTAACGAGGAGTCGGCGGAAAACCAGAAACAGGAACTTCGGGAGTATGTGATATGTGCCCACAGCAATGATGGGGATTTTGAAGTCTATCCGTATGGACTTTCTGAGAAAAAGAGAGCAGGGCATTACGAGCCTTACGGGAATGAGAAGGTAAAGCAGTACTATCATTACCGGTCAGATAGTGAAAATGGAGCGAAGAAAGATGGAAAGGAGATGATGACAGGCATAAAGACTGCCTATGACGGGGAATATGCGCCGATGCTTGTTCCATGGAGCATTGTGGATCCGAATGAGGAGAAGGAGGATACAGTCTGGGCCGGTTATGGGGAAAAGACATTTTTGAATCGAAAGTATTTCTCAAATCTGAGAATTGAGAAGCTTGACGCGGAAACTGGAGAGCCGATCCTTCATGATGACGCGGTATTTGGGGTCTATCGGGCGGAAAGAAATGAGACGGACGACGGGGATGGTGCCGTGCGATGTTATACGGCGGATACGATGATCCTTGGAAGCCAGCATTTTCTTGAGGCGATGGGGGCAAAGGAAATCCGGACATTTGCGAGAAAGGCAGCCGGGGCCGGAGAGCTTTTCTATGGAACGGTCCCTGCCGGAACACCGATCTGTCAGGAGAGTGATCTGGTAAGTTTTACGGATAAAAATGGGCTGCAGACAGGAACACTCATGGCGATCCCGACGATTCGGGATATCGAGGAAAAGGGGATTCTCCAGGCAGTTGGATATGCAAAAACACCGAATCCGCTTCCCGCGGGGGTTTATGTGCTGGCGGAGGTGAAGCCGCCGACCGGGTATGTGCGTTCAGGACCTGTGGCAGTAGAGATTTACAGTGACCGGATCCTGTATTCCGGAGGCTGGACAGAAGGAAAAACGGCGGCAGCAGTTTACGGGTACGAGCAGGATCCGGATGGAATCCACCCGGAAAATGTCACGGATACTGCCAGAATATATGCGGAAAATACCGCAACAATTCTGGAAATTTCAAAAACAAAGGCAATAGACTCAATTCGTGGAATGAAAGTATCAGGGCGAGTGGAAGGAACGATATCGGAACTTCGTGCACAGTACGGGCTTGAGAATCTAGATCTTGCCTACAATCATGCAGGTACATACCAGGGATTTGGCTGGAAAAAGGGGACTCTGGAGATGCTGGAGCAGAGGAAACGCGGCGGAGAACGGGTGGAGATTGTCTATGAGAATGGAATCTTTCAGGGTTATGGTTATGTGACGAGAAAACTGGAGGCGGCAGATCATCAGAATCCGTATGTAACAGGAGCCAAGCTTGCACTTTACGATGCGATCCGGGTCAATCAGACCGGGGATTCACAGGATCATGCATTTGAAGGTGTTGAGGTCACAAGGGACAGAAATGGAAATGTGACAGATATTGTTGTAAAAGAGGGATATGCCGGAGAAAAGCTGGAATTTTCCCGGGACAGAGCGTCAGTAGATGAGATGCGGGGAGAAGATACCTGGGAAATCAAGACAGTGAAGCGAAGGGATACACCGGTCTTATTCTATGATCTTGGAAATCTTGATGTGATAAAAAAGGGAAAAGACGGGACTTTCTACGGCTATGACCGGGAAGGACGGCAACAGAAGATCACCTTTGATACAGAATCGATCTATGCGTTGAAAAACGGACAGCCGGTATTTGAAATATCGGGAGGCGATTTTACAAAACTTGTGTATGACCGGAAATCGAAGGTATTTACTGCAACGGATCCGGAGACCACACTGTTTCATCTCGATGGATCTTTGTGCAGGGATGCGGAGGTTGATGCCTACACAGGCCTGGCATATGTGAAGAAGACAGAAATCGGATCGAATGGAAGAGAACAGCAGGTATTCTATGTATGGCCCGTGGTAAAGGAAACAGACACCGCGGGAAATCTGACTGGAAGAAGAAAAATACTGACGGGAAGACCGGCGGAGATCATGGAAGGAAGTGAGAATGCCTATATTACGGGAACATGGAACACGGAAACAAGGGTTTTTGAAAAATGGATGGAACCGGTTCTCGATGAGTTTGGCCTGGTGAAATATTATCCGGAGAGCGGAGCTCTGTATAAAAAGGGTGAGCCGGTCTATGACCGGGATGGGGACTATGTGACATACCGGTATGAGGAGCTTCTGGAGATGGAAAACCGGGCTGCGTATCATTTAAATGAGAGAGAAAAGCTGCTTGATGTGGGAGATCCGGAGGATGAGGCGGATGACGTGCCGCTAAAGCACAGGAAAGGAGAGTCCTATCTGATTCCAAATGTGTGGATCAGCGGCGAAAAAACGATTCAGGATGGACGGATGGATGAAAGTACGGACGGACAGCCGGACCTTTTAAGGCGGGTGATCCCGGGCAGCTATATCCTGGAAGAACTGGAAGCGCCGGATGGCTATGTCCGCACATTTCCGTCAGCAGTGGAAGTGAAGGAGACGAATGAGGTCCAGAGAGTACTCCTGTCGGATGAAAAAACAAAGGTGGAGATCGCAAAAATCGACGGAACAGAAGATTACCGTCAGAAGGTAGAAAACCGCACAGATATGGAGACAAGTGAAACAAGCACAGAGATCCGGGGCACATACAGCCAGACCTTTGTAACAGGGGCGAAGCTTGCGCTGTTTAAGGCAAAGCGGGTAAATACTGCCGATCAGGATAAATATCCTAAAGGATATTATCTCGTGAAGGCAGAGGAGACACCGGCTGTGTGGAACTCGGAAGATCCTGTGGATAACCGTAAAGCTTCAGTCACTGCAATGTGGATAACGGATGAAAAACCGAAATATTTTGAAGGAATTCCTGTAGGTGATTATATTCTGGAGGAACTGGAAACACCGGGTGGCTACATTCCTGCATCCATGGAGATTACAGTGGAGGAAACAGGAAATCTGCAGAGCTTTGTTTTGAAAGACGATCATACGAAGCTGGAGGTCTTTAAGCTTGAGAGAAATGCATCCGGGGAGAAAGAGCCGTTATCCTGGCCTGCCGCAGCAGAGTTTGTCCTCTGTGAGGCAGTTCTGGATGAGAATGGGGGAGCAAAGACGGAAAACGGCGCTTATCTGTACCGGAAAGACCGAATCGTGGACAGTTGGAAGGCGGATGATCTGTCGGAATATGTTCCGGCGATTCCAGAGGCGTATGAAAAGATGTTTGGACAGTATGGAAATGAATTCCGGCAGTTCTCGTGGAAAAAGGAATTTCAGGGAAGAGTCTCTTCAGGAGATGCCAGACTTCTGGAGGATATGGCGACGGAAAACAGAAAAATCATCACACAGATCTGGGAATTATCGGATGGAAGCAGAATGCGGGTCTCAGTCACAGTTGATGGAGATCCGAAAAGATTAACATCCGACGGTCAGCTGTCACCGCGGTTTGAATACCAGTTCCGCTATCATGACAGATCATCCGAGAGGTATCCGGGAATGACCAGTTATGATATGAGAGCCGGTCTGCACCGAATTGACCGGATCCCGGAAGGAAAATATGTACTTCTTGAGACGAGAGTTCCGGACGGTTATCAGGGAGCGGAACCGATCCTTATCACGGTAGACCAGACGGAGAATATCGTCCGTTATGAGGTGGAAAACAGACGGGAACCAGAAGAAAAGATAGCATGTGGCAGGATCAGGATCCGAAAGGCAGATGCGGAAGATAAAGAATTGAAACTTTCCGGGGCATGGTTTGAGGCGGTCTGCGTACAGACGGGAGAAAAGACGATATTTATGACAGGTGCGGACGGAATTGCGCTGTCACCGGAGCTCCCGATCGGTTATCTGAAAAATGGTGCCTGGGTCATGTACGAGTATGAGGTTCAGGAGATCCAGTCTCCACCTGGATATGGGTGTTCGGAAGAGACGTTTTCTATCGTATTTGACAGGGAAAAAGAAGCGGTGATCCAGTTGTATGAACTTTCGATTACGAATAAAAAGACGAGAGCACAGTTCAGCAAGTTAGATATGGCGACGGGAGAAGAACTGCCTGGAGCGTCCCTGGAGTTAAAAACGGTGGATGGAACGGTCATCGATTCCTGGATATCAGGAAAAACTCCGCATTTTGTGGATGGAACGCTGACAGCAGGAGAGACGTATATCCTGACGGAAATATCTGCGCCGGATGGGTATGAGATCGCTGATTCCATCAAATTTACAGTGCCAATAGATGGAAGCTTTATAAAAATCGAGATGACAGACCGCAGAAAAACACTGGACGAACCGGAAAGACCTACTGAACCGGAGCTGCCGACAGAGCCCGCCGAATCTGAGACAACGGCGCCAGCGGAGACTCCGACAGCGCCGAAGGAACCGGAGACGTCTGAGAGACCGGCAGAGCCGGAACAGCCAACAGCGCCCACTCCGCATGACAAACCGAAGAAACCGGTGGAGGCAGAGTGGACAGAACCGGAATCGGAGGAGGAATCGAAACAAGAACGGGACCGAGAAAAGACGTATGGCAGGATTACGGTACGCTATGAGCGGGAATTTTCCGGCAGCACAGAGGGGCGAGTCCGTCAGAAGGACAGGACAAGTCTCAGGACCCCGGAGACTGGCGATACCCGGAGACCGGAAATTGCGGTATTTGGTCTGTTTATCGGATTCCTTGGTCTTTGGTATCTGCATATAAAGAAGGAGGAAAATGAGAGAAAAGAAGAACGTAAGGATAAAAAATGATGGGAGCCGAATATTCCGGCTTCCTGTCAAAAAAATTTCCGGTTTTTTAGGAAGTGTGATGTTTCTGTCATGTCTGGCATTTCCGCTGCCTACATTTGCAGAGAGAATGTCGCAGGATGAAACTATACTAGAGAAGGAAATATCATCGGAAGAGGAGGCACTATCAGCGGAGAAAATATCGCAGACGGAGGAAACGAAGTTGGAAGAAGAAAAAGCATTTGCAGAGGAAACACTTTTCACGGAAGAGGCAGCATCTGGGAAAAAAAAATCAGAAGAAAAAGAGACTTTGATCTATGAAAGCCCCATATTTACGGATGGAGGTGAGGCATTCATACCGGAAGAGACAAGGAGCGAGGGGGAAAAGGAATACCGGTTGGTATCAAAACGAATCAGAAATGCGAAAAAAGCCGGAGAAATAACATATGCCCAGGTGACAATTCCCTATGACCTGGAAGGTGATGATACGGTGCCGGAGACGGCAGACGTTCCGCTTATCGATGAGGAGTCCGGCACAGAGTTTGAGCGGGAACTTTCTCTTGTAGATGTGGAAGAGACGTCGAGAAGCTGGTCGGATACCTTTTCCTTTTCTGTGACGGTATCTGGATACGGGGCAGATTCGTTCTATTTGGGAGATATGGAGATTCCTGGCGATGCAGATCTTGCTGATTATGGAGAAAAACTTTTAGAACTTGCAGGGTTGTCCCGGGTATGTTATCGGGTGGACCGGGTGGAATGGGACGGAGAACCTTATATGGATGGGGAGGTGATGTTCAGAAATGCGACTGCAGGCGGAAGTAAGCTGATTCGAAATGTAAAAGCAAAATATGGAGGTCAGATCCGAACACCGGATCTGGAAGGAAAGCAGTATATTGGAATTTATGAGGAAGTTCTTCCAGAAACGGAAAATGAGACAGAAAACGCACCCGAGACAGAGATCGTAAGTCGGGCAGAAGAAGAAACGGATCCCCCAGATCTTTTGAGAACCAGTCTGGCGGAGCGGATCATAGAATGGCTGGAGAGCCATGTCACAACGATAACGGTCAGTATCGGGATCCTGTTCTTTTTAGCAGCGGGAATCTGGTTATTCGTGAAGACAGGAAAAAAGCCAGGGCGTCAGTTACCCTAGCTTTTCCTGCCAGTCTTTTTCCTTAAAACCGGTGAGAACAAAGGAATCGCCGATAACTAACGGACGCTTTACAAGCATTCCGTCTGTTGCGAGCAAGGCAATCTGCTCTTCTTCGTTCATTGTCGGGAGTTTATCCTTCAATCCCATGGATTTATAGATAAGTCCGCTGGTGTTAAAGAATTTTTTTAACGGAAGTCCGCTCTTTTTATACCATTCTGTCAGTTCCTCCGCAGTGGGATTGTTCTCCTTGATGTGGCGGCTGGTATAGGATACGTTATGCTCATCAAGCCAGCGCTTTGCCTTCTGACAGGTAGAACAGGGTGGATACTCTAGAAAAAGAATACTCATAGTGAAAAACACCTCCATGGGCTTAGTATAATGGATTTTCGCGGAGAATACAATGAGAAGGAAGAGAATTGAAGGGAGAATGCTGCGGTTTCCAGGATTGGACGGACGGGAAGAAGACATTCTGTAGAGTATGTGTTAATGTCGGGAAGTTCTAAAGAAACGGCAATCGCAGGGCATAGAAGAAAAACATGGATATATTGATTTTCCTCTCAGAATTCATGGTTCCGCTCACGGTATTTTATATCGTTGGTTCCGGAATCCTCGCAAAACGGCCGGTATTCGACGATTTCCTGGATGGTGCAAAAGAAGGAATGCGGACAGTGGCGGATGTACTTCCAACCTTGATCGGACTGATGACTGCGGTGGGAGTATTGAGAGCTTCCGGGATTCTGGAGGTATTATCAGAGCTTCTGAAATTCCCAGCCGCACTCTGCCATATCCCGGTTCCGGTAATTCCGATCATCCTGGTGAGGATCATATCCAGTTCCGCGGCTGTCGGTCTGATCCTTGATATTTTTAAAGAATACGGTCCAGATTCCTTGGTGGGAAATATGGTCTCGATCATGATGGGGTGTACGGAGACAGTATTTTACACCATGAGTGTATATTTTATGTCTGCCCATATCCGAAAGACCCGTTGGACACTGCCGGGAGCTCTAGTCGCGACAGCGGCCGGGATAGCTGCAAGTATCTTTCTGGCGGATTTACTGTAAGACCGCAAGGATGCCAGGCAAAAAGCCAGGCGTTCTCAGCGGCGGAACAGCAGTGGGGACATAGCAAGAGAAGAGGCTGCAAGTCCTGAAATTTCCCGGAAAAAGGTCGGAAACACTTGGAAATCAGTTGTGCCGTCAGTTGGAATCGGTTATAATAAAACCTATAAAAGACAAAAGATCCGGGCTGCCAGAAGAGATCAGACAGCCCAGGGAGAAAGAGGATTCCGCTGTTGGACGATTATAAGGAACTGAATGAGATCCTGGTGAGATTATTCCGCAGCATCATGGATGTTGAGGAGAAAGCGATCATTACCCGGGAATTCCAGGATATAACAAATAACGATATGCATGTGATTGAGGCCATCGGCATAGGAACACCGAAAAATATGTCCTCGATCGCGAAAAAGCTTTCCGTCACGGTGGGAACCCTGACGATCGCAATGAACAGCCTGGTTAAAAAAGGCTATGTGGAGAGAGAACGCGGTGAGGAAGACCGCCGGGTCGTATATATTTCGCTTTCAGATAAGGGCAAGAAGGCGTTTGTTCATCATGCAAGATTCCACAAAGAGATGATCACATCCATCATGGATGAATTTGATGATGATGAGAAGAAGATCTTGATCCGGGGTCTCACGAAACTGGATAATTGGTTTAAGAATAAGGAAGAAGAGAATAAAAAGAATCGGGAGTAGAAACGATAGACTACCAGCTCTTGATAAGATGTGTAAAAGGCAGATGTTCTTCAAAAGGATATCTGCCTTTTTGAGTATGCGCGCCATGGGCGCGCTCTAACGGTGAAGGTTCCGAACACGCCCAGATAGTGGGAAGTCTAATAACTATCACCTTTGTAGTGGCAGTGAATGCAAAATAGAAATTAATAAAATAAAGTAAAAACAAAAATAACTTTAAAAGAGAGTCAATGGTTCACTCTGAACAAAATTTCCAGGCACATTGTAAAAAATAACTAAATGAACTGGCAAAATAGTCTGAATATATATACATAATCGTTAATCGACAAATCCAATTATGGACAGTAGAATAAAACGCAATTACAGGAGCAGAAAAAGCAAAAAGATAACTGTTGAGCATACAATGGTGTATCAAAAGACGCATTGTGTGCTTTTTTATTTGTTTTTTCTGGATAGCAAGAAGGGAGAGGACAATATGAGAAAATTCATCGTAGGACGGTTACTTTCCATTATTCCAGTATTGATCATCGTATCCGTCGTTATCTTTTCAGTAGTGCACCTGACGCCTGGTGATCCGGCAGCTTCTATTCTTGGCGATGAGGCCACGGTGGAAGATATCGCGGCGCTCCGGGCGAAGATGGGGCTGGATAAACCTGTGGTAGAACAATATTTCGTCTGGATATATATCTGCACATTTTCACAGGTTCCGATTCCGTCCTTAAAGCTTTACTTTGGACCGAATTACGCGGGCTGGAACGATGATGAAACCCTGCAGAGTCTTTTAAATGACATGAATACCTCCACAAATATGGATGACGCGAAGGCGGCCTGGGAGAAAGTTCAGGAGTATTCCTGGGATTATCTGGCGGTCATCAACTTTGGCCATTATATTGCGAATTATGCATGGAATGATCATGTGAAAGGCTTAAATAATTACAGCGGACTCTACTTCTGGAATGCGGGGTACGTAGAGTAGATCAGCACAAAGATCCGGATAAAAATACCTGGCAGAGATGGATTACTTCACTCTGACCAGGTATTTTTGTGTCTGTAACTGGATGTGTATAAAGACTGGCGCCGCGGTGAACAGCGGCGCCGGAAAGTTTTTGCTTATTCGATATAGGCAACTTTTCCGATCCGCTCTTTCGGTTGGATCTCAGTATCCGGATCCGGATAGCCTAAAGCAGCCATCCCATAGACTACATGATCGGCCGGAATACCAAAATCATTTAAGATGTCACGGATCGCCGGAGTATCGCAGATATTCTGGAGCTGGTTGATCCATACAGAACCGACACCGTAGGAGTGGGCAGCCAGAAAAATGTTTTCAAGGGCGCAGGCATCATCCTCTTTTCCCCAGATGCTGTCACGGAGGTTCGAAGGCATGATGATTGCCGTTGGGCAGTACATGTTGTAGCCTGGGCGGTCTAAGGTCGTCCTGATCGCGTCTGCCAACCGCCTGATCGCTGCTTTATTTGTGATAACTGTAAATTTCCAGGTCTGTTTTCCACATCCGCTCGGCGCATGGAGCGCAGCCTGCACCAGATCATCCAGAATCTCTTTGGACACAGGTGCATCAGTGAATTTCCGGATGCTTCTTCTTGTCAGTATGTTGTTCATGATCTCATTCATTGAAAAGTCCTCCTGTTATGTTTGATTTATGTAATATGTTGTAACTGTTCAGTAGGTCTGCGCACTTGCTGCGCTGACCGTAAGAAAACATAGGCTGGAGGGCAAAAATCCCATCAGCGAAGCTGATATGGAATGGATTTTTGCGTGTAACTATGAAGGTACTGAATAGTTACAATATGTTTTGCAACAGGTTGCCGGGTGCAGCTATTCATGGATGATCCGATATACTTTCTGTGGTCTTCCCTTTGTTCCTTTCTGACGATGGTATAAGAGGGCGGCCATATGATAACGCACCATGTTATCCAACATTCGATTGGCGCTTCGAAGTGTGATATGGAGAATATCAGCCAGATCCTGGGAAGTAAAATCCGTATCGCCTAATATTTCCTTAGCTTTTAAAATTTTCTGAATGGTCAGGGTAGATAACCCTGTTTCTTCGGCCAGATTCAAAATCTGAGGGGAAACGTCACTTGAAAAGGCTACCAGCCTTCCATCTCCAAACAGACCGATCTTGTTTTTCTTCACATTGATCAGATAACTGTTATAATCCACTGTATTCATGGATTCTTTTAATGCATACAGGCTGTTGGAAACGGCATCCTGGAGACTTTCTCCTAATCCGTATCCGATACTGACGCGAAAATCACATTTTTCCTCGAGATACGTTTTCAACGTGCAGGTCTGAAAGTCGCAGGTAAGCTTCTCCACGGAGTGGTGATTCGTAAACACCTGAATAAAATCATCCTGATCTTCCTGCAGGAAGTCACAGAGATATTTTTTACTGTATGACATCAGGCACTTTTGGATTTTCTGCCTGTTTTCTTCTGTATTTGGATAAGGCTTGATATCGATCACCGCAGGGCGGTTTTTCTTCAGATTCTGAATCGTGATGTCATGCATCAGAAGCTCACTGCTCTTTAAAATATCGTCCTGATTACAGTTGACAAATCGGCAATTTACACCTGCCTTTAAAAGGTCCGGCACGATCAGGCTTCGTCTGGATAGCGTGTATTTAACGGTTCCGCTCTTCCAGAGTTCAATGTGCTTATTTCGTTTTGCCTCCAGAGAATCCCAGATTTCATTGGGCGGCACCTGATTTATAAACTCCTGATTCTTTTCAAACCAGTCCTCAAATTTTCCCTGCCTCATTTTTTCAATCAGACTTTTTGCATTATCCGGACACATAACATCACAGAAATCAAAGTATCCATACTGCAGTGTAAAATCCTGATATTCGAAAATGACTCTGGTAATTTCGCGGTAGAAATTACTGATACCACATTCAATGTTCCGCATTGGTTTGTGCTTCGGGTAGGCTTTCTGAATGATCCGCATCGGGGCGGTTCCTCCGGCCAGAATTCCATCGTACTGTTCGGAGATCTGACGATATAGATCCACAACATGTTCATATGTATAGTACACATAAACATCAATAATATCTGCGAGGTCAAGTTCCTTCAGCTCTTTTTTATAAAAAGATTCCAGATATGACGTTGATAGTAACGCTATTTTCATTTTTTAGTCCTTTCGCTTTCAGCGATTCCTGTGTTGTCAAGTTATATATTTTGAAGTGCCTGTGCAAATAGTTACAGTTCACCATAACCTTTTGATCTCCATAAAAACCCGAAACATATACTGGTAACAGTTTATCATAGTCATTTTAAAAAGTCCAATCTAAGAATTGACACCATCAAACCGAGAACAGAAATGGTTTACCGTACGCTTGTGAAGCTGGAAGAAAAAGGATATTTCGCTTAAGTTTTAGAACATCCGATTAAAAAGAACGTGTAAATAAAGTGTGTAAGTTGAGGCAAAAACTTACACACTTTATTTTTTTTACAGGCTATTTCTGTTGGAGCCATAATGTAAAGTATTTCCGTGTCACAGAAAACGGCACAGGACCGAGATCGAGAAGAAACTTATGGAATTCCTTCGCGGAAAATCGGTTCCCCAGCTTTTTTTCTGCTTCCTCCCGCATCTCCATGATCTCCACATATCCGCCGGCATACTCCAGATAATTTGTGGGATTGTCGATCATGGTCTGCCAGAGTTCCTCCACCAGCGCGTCATCCGCGTCAAAGCAGGTGCGGACAAAGGCGGCAGCCCGGTCTTTTGACCAGCCGTCATAATTGATCCCGATATCTAAAAGTGAGTGAAAACAGAGAGAAAAGGACCGCATGGCGGCCTGATAAGCGCTGTTTTCTTCAGAAAGACCATTATCATAGAAGTAGGATAACTGTTCTACATAAGTTGCCCATCCTTCATTTGCCCCGGAACAGGTGAGCAGGGCCGCCAGAGGATTGTGTGTGTGTTCCCGGAAATAGACGGTCTGGTAGAGATGACCGGGAAAGCCCTCATGGGCGAGTGTTGGGTACAGTTCGTCTTTTGCGCTGGTGCTACCATTGTTGATATAAATCACATTCCGGGTGGGATCGTCAAGGGGTGCAGTAAGATAAAACGCTGGACTTAACGTAGATTCCAGCTGCGCGGGAACGTACCGGATCTCATATTTTTTTGAGGCTTCGGAAAGAACCGGGAAATCTCCGGACATCTGTGTCTGCAGATCAGCCAGAATCGCAGGTGGATCGGTAAGGCGGAAGGAGAGATCAGGACCTGTCTTTTTCGAAAGAGAAGAAATCGTTTCCAGATCTTTCTGCATCCGGTCAGACAGAGCTGCCTTTAATTCTTCTATATTATAAGAAAGGCCGGGACCGGATCGTAGAAGATATTCATAATACCGTCTGCCATTCCGGAATCCGCAGAGCCCACCTTCATTGATACCGCGTCCCTTTAATCCGGAGAGCCCATCGATCAGATGGCGGTAAGCGGGAAGAAACGAGTTCTTTATGACCTCAAGATGGCGGGAGCGGAAATTATTTTTCTGCTGTTCCGACAGGGAAATATCTGTGGAAAGAGAATTTAACCGTGTCTCAAAGGTTTCCGTGAGAAAATTGTTCACGGGATCTATGAGATAACTCTGACAGGATTCCAGGATCCGTTCAATCGAGGCATCAGATGGTCCGAGTCCGGCAGCCGCCTTCTGCTCTTCAAAGTAGAGGATATCCCCATAATAGGAATCAAGCTGGGAAAGCAGAGTGAGATAATCTTCCACATCCTGAAGCGAGTGAAAAGAATACTCCGCCAGCAGGATCGGAAGCTGCGCCTGGATCCCGATGGTGGGAGCGAGAGGCTGATCATAAAGTTCTAAACCTTCTGCCATCAGACCGGTCTCAATTCTCTCGAAAAGGGAGTCATAGAGGATCTGCTGGTCATCGGGCAGCATATGGGGATCAAACTCGGAGAGCTTTTCCTTCAGGTCATGAATCTCACGGCTGTTTTTTATGAGCTCCGACAGACGGTATGTACCGAGAGCAGCATCTTCAGCATCAATTCCATAATTTTCCGGGTGCAGAAGCGTATAGTGAAGATCCAGAGTGCCGGAAGACTCCATCTCTTTTCGAAACAGTTCCGTGCAGAAGGCGTCGAAATCTGCCTGAAGCTTTCGCTCCTCTTCGGAATGACCGGATCGGGTAGAGGAAAGAGCGTCAGAGGAATAAAATTCCCCGGTCTCCGGGGAAAGGGCCCGGGAGATCCGGTCATTCTGGCAGGCAGTAATGAAAACGGTCAAAACTAAAGCGGCAATAGCAAGGCGGAATGTTTTAAAAGCCATAGATCTTCGGACCTCCGAAAAATATTGGCTGACCAGGCGCGGAAGAAACAGCCATTTGGTTCAATATATGCTTTGCCGGTAAAAACAGAACTATACAGCGATAAAAAATGACCGACCGGTGGAGGTGCCGGGACTTATTGTTGAGAAAGAGAAAAGGGCTTATTGTTATGCTTGTGATTTGTCCAGAAAATCATGGATGATTTTCAAATAAAACGCTTTACGCCCAAACATGGACGTATGGGTCGCCCCCTTGATCAAAACTAACTGCGCCCGGGGAATCAGCCGGGCCATAAGGCGGGAATGGGAGACCTTCACCAGATCTCTCGTTCCGGCGATCAGGAGAACCGGCGCCTGGACATTTTCAAGCTGCTCCCGGGACATCATGGGAGAATTGCAGAGCAGGGAAGCGAGCTGTTGATGACGGAAAAGACATGAAAGGATGCAGGAAGCGGCAGGATTTTTTTTGCAGATTCCCCGGAACAGACTTGTCGCCGCTTTCAGACAGAAGTATTTCCCCACACAGAAAGCCCGGACAGGAAGAATCAGCCCGACCGGTGAGACATTCCCGCTGATGGCAATCACAGCCTGAGTTCGTTCCGGAAACAGGGATGCGAATTCCAAGGCGATATTTGCTCCATCGCTGAATCCAAAAAGAATACAGGACGGGATATGAAGGATATCCAGAAGCGCTGCTGCGTCCCTCGCCATATCTGTGGTAGTGAACTCTGATTCCGCGTATTCCGGCTTGATCCGTGAGCGCCCGTGGGCGCGGCTGTCCATGAGAATGACACGGTATTTCATGGACAGCTTTTCTTCGTAATAATCAAAGATCAGGTGCGTCTCCGCGTTTCCGTGCAGCATTAAGATGGGAGTGCCGCGCCCGCTTTCCTTATAATAGATCCACGCCTGAGACGTATCCGCCATTCCCTGACGGCAGATCATTTTTTCCATTTGTGCAGCTCTCCTTTTAGAAACGTCAGAATGTAACCGCGGATCCCGTGGGGATTCTGGATCTCGACAGCAGCGTAGAGCATGCTCGGCGTCGGATATTTCGGAAGGTACGCGTAATAGGACGGAACCCATTCGGTGGGACTGTACTTTTCTTTCGCGCGGTAAAGATCCCGGAATCCATAGCAGGCATTTAAGTGGTCATAGATAAACTGCAGAAGACGTTCCATCGGATTTTTGCTCTCGGCACTTAATCCTGCCAGAGGGGCAACACCGAGGCTGCCGTAGCCGATGCCTTCTTCCTTAAATACCTGAAATGCCTCGTATATGATCGTCTCCATGACTCCGCTGGGCGCGTCTTTTCCGTGTCTCGTCACATCTGCCATGTAGCCGTTTTTTCCAAGAAATGGAACAAAGACGATAAAGGCAACCATTTTTCCATCAGAATTTAATGCGTAGAAATAACGCTTATCCATCGGATCCTCAAGTCCTACGGTACCCATGGTGAACTGGAGCATACCGCTCTTCTTGCCATCCAGCCATTCATCGGTGATCCGGTCGAATTCCCGGTCAAGAGCCGGATCGCGTTTCTCAAGGACCTTGTATTCATGGACGGTGACACCGGCTTTCGTGGCATGGTTGATGTTCATTCGCATTTTCGCGCCCTTTTTGCCGCTGATCTCGTAATCGGCGAGTTTAAAACGCGCCTCCTCACCGCTCTTTACGAGACCAAAACCCTGTTTTTCATATTCCCTGAGATAATAGTCCGTCAACCCGAGAAAAAAAATGTTGTGGGCGCTGTTCTGGCAGAATTCCTTAAATTCCGCGAGAAGAGCCGGAAAATCTTCATCCCTGCACACAGGATCACCGTTTACAACAATGGTATCTCCGACGGTTCCATAAGGAAGCACTCCATCGACAGAATGACCGAAATACAGACATTTGTCATCCTCCAGCGCGAGATAGGAGCATGGATTCTGACTGTAAAGGTTTAAAAGTGTTCTGGCATGCTGGATTTCCTGGGATCCGTGGGCCTGTTTCTGAATCCACGGGCGCACGGCACAGAGAATAGCGGCGAGAATACAGCCCCAGCTGAACCAGAACAGGACGAACTCCGTTCCATGGCGGTCAGCCATAGACGCGGGAAGACTTCCCATGCCGAAGATCATACTGATTCCCTGAGTGAAGCTGTCGGCAAAGGAGACAGAAGCACCGTCCGCGGTTCCGAGCCGCATATAGTGCCAGGTGATCCCTACATTTATGAGGACACCGATGATGGCAAAAAGTGCCAGAAGCAGTGTTTGTCGGCGGTTTCCGCGTCCGGCCGGGCAGCAGAAATCTTTCCGCGTGATGAAAAACAGGATAAATAAGAAAAGGTCGAGAATCATGATCCCGTTGTGCAGCGGATGTCCCATTCCGATGAGTCCGCGCAGAAAATTGAGGACAAAGATCCCTACGGCGATCATCCATGCGTTCCGTTTTCTCTTCCATAACTGCAGGGACAAAACGAAAAGAACAATGGAAAAGGCACGCTGTACCATGCGCCCCATCTCAAAGGATCCCTGCATGGCCTTCGAGATCCTGGAAAACGGGAAAAAGGTTAAAAGGAACAGGAAAAAGGAAAAGACGGCAAGCAACAGGATCGTGATATTTTCGACCCGGATACGGAGCTGTCTTGCGCGTTCCTGATTGTTAAGTAATGTATGATTCATAAGCTCATTCCTCCAGAGTTAAGAGACGCCGCAGATTTGCAGGATACCGATGCAAAGATCTGTGAAAAAGTTTTTTGGTAACCACAGTGTAGTCTTTTGCGGATAAAAAATCAATAAAAATATTAGAGTTCATTTATGCGATGGTTTAGATGAAGATGCATGGCTGAACTGCAACATAAAACGCCGGAAAAACAAACGATACCTTGACAAATTTATTCGAACAGGATAGACTAAAGGCATCATATGGAAAAAGCTTGGAAGGGAAGAGTATGCCGAAAGGAAGCTTTCAGAGACCCCGGTTGGTGAGAAAGGGGAGCAAAGAGGCGGCAGAAGATGGTCCCGGAGCTGTGCAGGTGAAAGCGGAAACCGTGTTAGCCTGTGCCGGAAGCGCCCGTTAGCGTGTCAGGCTGTTTTTGACAGCCGGTGAGGGTGATGACCGTGAGGCACCGCCGAATTTAAAGTGGTAACACGGGGAGACTCGTCTTTAATAATTAAAGACGAGCTTTTTTTATTTGACAGGAAACTCCGAAGGAACGTCCTGTTAAACAAAAACGCACACTTGCGCGAGGAGGCAGGTTGTCGCAAGAGACTGCGCGAGAGCTCTGAACGTGCCAAAGCACATTCTTTTTTATGTCATTGTGCAATAAAAACGACCGGCAGGAGAAGAGCCGTAAAAAGAGATAAAAAAACAGGAGGAATCAATCCATGTGTACAAACTGTAAGAAACCATATTACATTTCCACTGCGATCGCCTATACATCCGGCAAACCGCATATCGGAAACACCTACGAGATCGTATTGGCAGACGCGATCGCACGCTACAAGAGAGAACAGGGCTATGACGTTTACTTCCAGACAGGAACCGACGAGCACGGTCAGAAGATCGAGTTAAAGGCTGCAGACGCAGGCGTAACTCCGAAGGAGTTCGTTGACAACGTTGCAGGTCAGATCAAGGAGATCTGGGATCTCATGAACACTTCCTATGATAAATTCATCCGTACCACAGATGATTACCATGAGAAACAGGTCCAGAAGATCTTCAAGAAATTATATGATCAGGGCGATATCTATAAAGGACATTATGAGGGACTTTACTGCACACCGTGCGAGTCCTTCTGGACTCCGTCCCAGGTCGTTGACGGAAAATGCCCGGACTGCGGACGCCCGGTACAGCCGGCAAAGGAGGAGGCATACTTCTTCCGTATGAGCAAATACGCTCCGAAGCTCATCGAGTACATCAACGAGCATCCGGAGTTCATCCAGCCGGTATCCAGAAAGAACGAGATGATGAACAACTTCCTGCTTCCGGGACTTCAGGATCTCTGTGTATCCAGAACCTCCTTTAAGTGGGGAATCCCGGTCAGCTTTGATCCGAAGCACGTTACCTATGTATGGCTTGACGCGCTGACCAACTATATCACGGGAATCGGATATGATTGTGATGGAAACAGCGATGAGAAGTTTAAGAAATACTGGCCGGCAGACCTTCACCTGATCGGTAAAGATATTATCCGCTTCCATACCATTTACTGGCCGATCTTCTTAATGGCTCTCGGTCTTCCGCTTCCGAAACAGGTATTCGGACATCCGTGGCTGTTACAGGGTGACGGCAAGATGAGTAAATCCAAAGGAAATGTCCTCTATGCTGATACACTCGTTGACTTCTTTGGTGTAGACGCAGTCCGCTACTTTGTACTTCATGAGATGCCGTTCGAGAACGACGGCGTGATCTCCTGGGATCTTATGGTTGAACGCATGAACTCCGACCTTGCAAATATCCTTGGAAATCTTGTAAACCGTACCGTTTCCATGACAAACAAATATTTTGGTGGCGTTGTCGAGAACAAGGGCGCCGCAGAGCCTGTCGATGAAGAGTTAAAGGCAACCGTTCTTGAGACTGTCAAGAAGGTAGACGAGAAGATGAACAAGCTCCGTGTTGCAGACGCGATCACAGAGATCTTCAATATCTTCCGCCGCAGCAACAAGTACATCGACGAGACAACTCCATGGACACTCGCAAAGGACGAGGCGAAGAAAGACCGCCTTGCAACCGTTCTCTACAACCTGACAGAGGCGATCACCATCGGTGCATCCCTGTTATTCTCCTTCATGCCGCAGACCTCTGAGAAGATCCTCGCGCAGTTAAACACAGAGAAGAGATCACTGGAGAACATGAATACCTTCGGTCTGTACCCGAACGGAAATAAGGTTACAGAGAAACCGGAGATCCTGTTTGCCCGTATGGATATCAAGGACGTTATGGAGAAGGTAGAGGCCATGAAGGCAGCAGCCGCAGCAGAGAATCAGGAAGAGAAGAAGGAAGAAGAGAAGCCAGGCATGGACATTGAGAAGAAGCCGGAGATCACATATGATGATTTTGCAAAGCTTCAGTTCCAGATCGGTGAGATCGTGAAGTGTGAAGAGGTTCCGAAGTCTAAAAAGTTACTTTGCTCCCAGGTTAAGATCGGTTCTGAGACAAGACAGATCTTAAGCGGAATCAAGGCATGGTATAAACCGGAAGATATGGTCGGCAGAAAAGTCATGGTTGTTACGAACTTAAAACCGGCGAAGCTTGCAGGCATGGTATCCGAAGGCATGATCCTCTGTGCAGAGGATGATGAGGGCAACCTCGCATTAATGACACCGGCAAAGGATATCAAGTCCGGTTCTGAGGTCTGCTAAGTGAATGTGCGCTTTTGCTTTTCGGCGGAACAGCTAAAAAACATTGCTCTGGTCAGCATGGTCATTGACCATGCTGCCGTGGGGCTTATTGAACAGTCAGAACTGGCTTCGGGCGTTGCCTGGAGCCTCTGTGGGACAGCCATGCGCCTTATGGGACGTGTGGCTTTTCCTCTCTTTGCGTTTATGATCGCAGAGGGGGCGGTGCACACGAGAGACCGGAGAAGGTATGCGCTGAGGCTGCTTCTGTTGGCGGTTATTTCGGAGATCCCCTTTGATCTTGTGGCGGGGGGAACATGGCTTTTTCCGGCGGACCAGAATACGGTGTTCACATTACTTCTGGGACTTCTGGCAGTCTGGGCTGGAGATCTGATCTGTGGGACCGGATCTGGAGTGTCATACGGAAACCGGGAAAAAACAGGAGATGGCGGCAGGGAGGCGGTAGGCCAGAGGAGATTTCCGTTGGAATATGAGCGGTATATCCGGGTTCTGGCGGCGGTCCCTTTCGGACTGGCAGCCTATTACCTGAAGACGGATTATGGGTTTATGGGCGTGCTGTTGATCGTTATATTGTATACATTGCGCACGGAACCACAGCTTCGCACGGCTGTCTGCGTTGTGCTTTTATTTTGTATGTATATGGATTTCTATGGCGCTGCGGCTTGCGTTGCAATTTTTCTGATAAACCGTTACAATGGAGAAAAGGGCGGTGGGAGCGGAAGGATTTTCTATCTGTTTTATCCGTTGCATCTGCTGGTGATCCGGGGAATCAAGATGGCTGTGGGACTGTAGAAAATGAGATTGTGCAAAAAGTCTTACAGATGCCGGCTCCGGATGAAAAAGAAAACGACATATGACTTGAGGACAGAAAGAATGGACTATATTTTTGACACACATGCCCATTACGACGATGAGGCATTTGACGCGGACCGGGAGGAAGTGCTCACGGGCCTGAAAGAACAGGGAATCAGCACCGTTGTGAATGTCGGCGCGAGCATCGCATCCACAAAAACAACTCTGACGTTAGCTGAGACGCATTCCTTCATGTATGCGGCGGTGGGTGTGCATCCGAACGAGACGGCGGAGCTTACGGACGCGGATATGAAGTGGCTGGAATCCCTGGCAGAAAACCCGAAGGTTGTGGCGATCGGTGAGATCGGTCTTGACTACTACTGGGACGAGCCGGAGAGGGAGATCCAGAAACACTGGTTTACGGCACAGCTTGAGGTCGCAAAGAAGACGGGACTCCCGGTGCTCATCCACAGCCGTGACGCGGCGAAGGACACGTTAGATATTATGAAGGTGGAACACAACGGTGCCACCGGCGGCGTGATCCACTGCTTCTCCTATGGAGTGGAGATGGCGAGAGAATACCTGAATATGGGATATTATATCGGGATCGGCGGAGTGCTGACCTTTAAAAACGCGAAAAAACTGATCGAAGTGGCAGAATATGCGCCGCTCGACCGGATCGTTCTGGAAACGGACTGTCCGTATCTGGCCCCGGTGCCAAACCGGGGAAAACGAAATTTCTCCGGAAATCTTCCGTATGTAGTGGAAAAGCTGGCGGAGATCAAGGGCGTTTCCGCGGAAGAGATCATCCGGGAGACGGCGAAGAACGCTAGAGCGCTGTATCGGATCACAGAATAGGAGTTTCGGGACGATCAGACCGATCGGACTGCGATATCGGAATAGTATCAAATTTTGTATACAAGATGCAACTCATGCAACAAGTGAAAACACGCTTCGCGAGTTTCCCCTTGTTATCGCGACAGTCGCCAAGGTCTCGCGCAAGCGCGGACTTTGGCTCGTTGTTCGCGTAAATAAAAGCACCTGCGCAAAAGCGCAGTCCAAAATAGAAAGAGAGAAATAAATGGCGAATCTGGGAAACCCAAAGAATACCATAGAAATCATACAGAAGTATGAATTCATGTTTCAGAAAAAGTTCGGTCAGAACTTTTTGATCGATACCCATGTACTGGAGAAGATCATCTCCGCAGCCGGGATCACAAAGAATGACTGCGTCCTTGAGATCGGCCCGGGAATCGGAACCATGACCCAGTACCTTGCGGAGAACGCCGGACATGTTGTAGCTGTTGAGATCGACCGGAACCTGATCCCCATCTTAAAGGAGACACTGGCGGATTACGACAACGTGACCGTCATCAACGAGGATATCTTAAGAGTCGATATCAAGGCACTGGCCGAGGAATACAACGGCGGAAAGCCGATCAAGGTTGTTGCGAACCTGCCGTACTATATCACGACCCCAATCATCATGGGGCTCTTTGAGAGCGGCATGCCGATCGACAATATTACCGTCATGGTCCAGAAGGAAGTTGCGGACCGCATGAAGGAAGGTCCGGGGTCCAAGGATTACGGCGCTCTGTCCCTGGCTGTCCAGTACTACGCAGAGCCTGAGATCGTGGCGAATGTGCCGCCGAACTGCTTTATCCCGCGTCCGAATGTGGGATCCGCGGTGATCCGGCTTACAAGACATAAGGAGATGCCGGTGGAGGTGAAGGATCCTGCCCTGATGTTTAAGATCATCCGCGCGTCCTTCAATCAGAGAAGAAAGACGCTGCAGAACGGTCTCGGAAATGCGCCTGAACTTCCGTATACAAAGGAACAGATCGCGGCAGCGATCGCAGAGATGGGACTCACTCCGACGATCCGCGGCGAGGCGCTAAGCCTTGCACAGTTTGCGCAGTTGTCGGATATTCTTGGAGAGATGAAATAAGAAGCATGCGGATATCTGGTCATGCGGGAAAATGAGTCTGTCCGCAGCATGGACTTTGTATACAAGCCAGAGCGCTATGGTGAAGCAGAAGAATAGAATAAAGGACGGGAGGAAGCATTATGGGATTTACAGAACTGTCACACGCGTTTATCGCGGCAAAATATTATGTTTACCTGAAGGAAATCTTCGGTGACCGCGGCGAGGCGGCATTTTTGCATGCCACCCGATATTACGGCGAACAGCGTGGACGTCGGATGGCACAGCGGGCGATCCGGGACGGAAAACCTCTGACTTATGAGACATACTGCCAGTACGGTGAGTGGGTCAACACGGAAGAGGTGAAAGCACAGGGACTCGGAAACCAGTCCGAGATGACAAGCTTAAGCCCGGACTTTCAGATCCACATCCATGTCTGTCCGTGGCATACCCAGTTTAAGAATATGGGACTCCCGGAAGCGGGGCTTCTCTATTGTAAGGACCTGGATGCGTCCATTTCCCGAGGTTTCAACCCGGAGATTCGCTATGAGGTCTCCCAGACACTCCATGACCATGATTATTGTATACAGACGATCCGGAACGCCGGTTTGACGCCGGAGTCCAATATGGCAAAAAATCCGGCAGGCCTCAGATCTTTCGAGTACCACTGCGCTCACTCCTACTGGGCATACCGGGAAGTCTGTGAAGCAATCTTCGGGGAAGAGGGGACACGGATCGCTGAAAGAGTCCTTGATGATTTTGCCGCAGAGTATGGAAAAAAGATGGCAGACACGCTGGCAGGATATGCAAGGACGAATTTTAACATCGCAGACTAAGAAATCAGCAGCTTTGCAAAAAGAGTTGCTGAAATATTGCTGTTAGAAAGAAGAACAAGGTATATCGAAATACATTTTGAAGAATATTGAGGAGCAACACTTATGAAACAGATCAACATGCTGGAATCCCCGGTCCGCCAGGTATTTTTCAGTTACCTGGTGCCGTCCATCAGCGCGACGCTCGTGACATCTATTTATATTCTGGCTGACACGATGATGATCGGACGCGGAGTCGGTGGTTCCGGTATTGCGGCGATGAATATTTTACTGCCGCTCTACAACACATATTTCGGGATCGGAATGATGTGCGGAGTCGGCGGCAGCGTTCTCTTTGGGTTTTCCAGAGGACGCGGCGATGAAAAACGCGCCAGAAGTTATTTTACGGCGGCACTCTGTGTGGTGCTTGCTCTGTCAGCAGTCTTTCTGATATTGGGAAGAATCTTTTTCAACCCTCTGATTACTTTTATGGGAAATACCCCGCTCTTAAATGAATACACCGTGCCTTACGGAACTGTGCTCACAACAGCGGCTCCCATGTTTGCCCTGTCTTCATTCCTTCAGGCATTCGTCCGAAATGACGGTGCGCCGAAGCTTGCCATGGCGGGCGTGATTAGTGGAGGCGTCACCAATGTGATCCTAGATTATGTATATATTTTTATCATGAAATGGGGAATGGGAGGTGCGGCGCTGGCGACAGCCACCGGAACGACACTCACGGTGCTGATCCTCGCAAGCCATTTTTTCTCGAAAGATAACCATTTGAAGCTGGAATTTAGCGATGTGTGGAGACGGGTGCCGGAGGTGCTCGGAAATGGGCTCGCAAGCTTTATTCTGGAGATTTCCAACGGCTTCGTGATGCTGCTGTTTAACCGCCAGCTCCTCGCTTACGTGGGAGAGATGGGAATCACGGTCTATGGAATCATCACAAACACCGCGCTTGTGGCATCGTCCATTTCCAACGGTATCGCTCAGGCAGTACAGCCGCTGCTCTCCGCGAACTTTGGCGCGGGAAACCTGAAGAGAGTCGGCGAGGCGAGAAAACTGGGAGTCCGGACCGGATTTGCCGCAGGCTTCATATTCACTGCGATCGGCATGCTGATCCCGGTACAGTTGTCCTATCTGTTCCTGGACCCGACACCGGAGATCCTCACAATGGCGGTCCCGGCGATCCGGCTGTATTTCCTCTGCTTCTTAGTCAGCGAGTGGAACATCATCAGCGGAATGTATTTCCAGTCTACTGTGAGACCGTGGTTTTCTTTAACGATCACACTGCTCCGCGGAGTGATCTTAAACAGCGTGTTCGTGTTCCTTCTCCCGGCACTCTTTGGTGTAGACGGAATCTGGCTTACGGTGACTGTATCAGAGTTCATCACGGCGGGCGTTGCGTTTGTGCTTATGAAAAGGGAAAAACATTAATATATTAAAAAATATGTAAACAACGGACTCAGGGATCTTTGAGAAAAAGGATTTCGGATTCCGTTGTTTCTTTTTTCATTACCGTGTTCCCAGAAGAACCTTCCGGTGGCAGGTTTTGCAGGTGTATCTGGAAGAAACAGGAGACAAATTCGTTAAACTTATTTCAATTGACACTATAACGGCCTATTGGTAAAATGGAGATAGCGACATTAAATAAAGAAAGAAGAGGAGAACAATATGACGATCAGAATCGGAATTATGGGTTATGGAAATCTTGGACGCGGCGTTGAGTGCGCCATCAAACAGAATCCGGATATGGAGCTTGCGGCAGTATTTACAAGAAGAGATCCGAAAAATGTAAGGATCCTGACCGAAGACGCAAAGGTTTACCATGCGGACGAAGCGAAACATATGACAGATAAGATCGATGTCCTGATCCTTTGCGGCGGAAGTGCGACAGATCTTCCGGTGCAGACACCGGAGTATGCGAAATATTTCACCGTAGTGGACAGCTTTGACACACACGCGAGAATTCCGGAGCACTTTGCGGCAGTTGATGCTGCGGCAAAGGCAGCAGGAAATGTAGCAGTGATCTCCGCAGGCTGGGATCCGGGTATGTTCTCCTTAAATCGTGTATACGCAAATGCAATTCTCCCGGATGGTAAAGACTATACATTCTGGGGCAAAGGTGTAAGCCAGGGACATTCCGACGCGATCCGCCGCATTGATGGCGTGAAGGACGCAAGACAGTATACAGTCCCGGTTGAGAGTGTACTGGAGAGAATCAGAAATGGCGAGACTCCGGAGCTCACAACGAGAGAGAAACACACAAGAGAGTGCTATGTTGTTGCTGAAGAGGGTGCTGATCTTGCACGCATCGAAAAAGAGATCGTAACGATGCCGAACTACTTCTCCGACTATGACACAACGGTTCATTTCATCAGCGAGGAAGAGATGAAGCGTGACCACTCCACACTCCCGCACGGCGGTTTCGTGATCAGAAACGGAAAGACCGGATGGAATCAGGAGAATACACATGTGATTGAGTATCGTCTGAAACTGGATTCCAACCCGGAGTTCACTTCCTCCGTGATCGTTTGCTGTGCCCGCGCCGCATTCCGCATGAAACAGGAGGGAATGAGCGGATGCAAGACCATTCTTGACATTCCGCCGGCATACCTTTCCGCAAAGAGCGGCGAGGAACTCAGAAAGAATCTCCTGTAATCATAAAAAGAACCTTTAAAGGCGGCGAAAGAGCCGGCCTTTGATCAATCATATCTCCGCCCTGTGTCCGCAACCGACAGATACAGGGCGGAAGTATCAGTTGCCATGCATTCAGAAAAGACTGCAAACGGGATCCATGCATGGCGGATTTTGTAGAGGGTGAAGATATGACACTTAAGAAGAATCATCCGGCAGGCTACAACGGGATCACGGACGGTGTGATCTGGCAGCAGCTTCTGCTCTTTTTCTTTCCGATCCTGTTCGGGACATTTTTCCAGCAGCTTTACAACACGGCAGATGCCATGATCGTTGGAAAATTCGTTGGAAAAGAAGCACTTTCCGCGGTAGGGGGTACGACAGGAACGTTGATCAACCTGTTAGTTGGTTTCTTCGTCGGAATGTCCTCCGGCGCGGCCGTTGTCGTATCCCAGTTCTATGGGGCAAAAGAAGAGCAGCAGGTGCAGAAATCGGTCCACACATCGTTCTGTCTGGCGCTGGCCGGCGGTGTGGCACTCTTAGTGATCGGTGAGATCTTCACTCCGGCTGCGATCCGGGCTATGGGTGCTCCCGAAGAGATCCTTGGATATTCTGTGACATATCTCAGGATCTATTTTCTGGGTATCATAGGAAATCTGGTCTATAACATGGGCGCTGCGATCCTACGAGCTGTGGGAGATTCGAAGAGACCGCTCTATTTCCTTGTGGCGAGCTGCCTGACCAATATTGCTCTGGATCTCCTGTTTGTAGTCTGTTTTCATATGGAAGTTGCCGGGGCGGCGCTTGCGACGATCATGTCCCAGCTTTTATCGGCAGTACTCGTTATGATAACGCTGATCCGGACAAAAGAATCTTACCGTTTTATCCCGAAGGAACTCCGTGTGGAGCCGGTATTATTAAAGAGGATCATAAAGATCGGTCTTCCGGCGGGACTCCAGTCCATGATGTACTCGATCTCCAATATCCTGATTCAGGCAAACATCAATGGATACGGAACGAATACGATCGCGTCCTGGGCGGTTTACGGAAAGATCGACGGTATTTTCTGGATGACTATGGATGCCATGGGAATCTCCGTGACGACCTTTGCGGGTCAGAACTTCGGTGCGGGCAAGATCAGACGTTTAAAGAAGGGAACCTACGTGGGACTTCTCATGTCGACGATCATCACGGCGGCACTCGGTCTGTTTATGTTTACGGCGGGACCGGTTCTGATCAGTCTCTTTACGAACGATGTGGATGTTATGGCTGAGAGCATGAACATCCTTTGTTTCCTGGTACCGTTCTGGTTCTGCTATATCTGCGTCAACGTATATCCGTGTACTCTGCGCGGTGTGGGCGATGCCCTGATCCCGATGCTGATCATCTGTGTCGGTACATGTATCCTGCGTGTGATCTGGGTATTCGGCGCAGGCGCAGTCCATCCGGGACTGTACACGACGCTGACGAGCTATCCGTTAAGCTGGAGTATCACTTCGCTGGCATTCCTGGTATATTATTACCGGTTCAGTGCGATGAGAAAGTTAAATAAACTGATTGAAGAATAAGCATAACTGTTCGGCAGGTCTGTGAACTTATTGCGCTGGTCTGCTGAACAATTATAATAAGTGTAACTGGAATATGGATGTTGAATTTGAATTTAAAGAGAAAAATGGGGGCGCTTGTGTGACAAAGCTTTTGGCACCAGGCGCCGTCTGCGTGGTACCGGAAAGTCTGGGCGGACTTCCGGTGACAGAGCTGGCAGACAAGGTATTTTCGGGGAGCACGGTGGAGAAAGTCTATCTACCGCGGACACTCACCCGGATCGGAAGATATGAATTTTATGGATGTGAGAAGCTTCAGGAGATCCATTTTTACGGGACGCTCCGGGAAGTCGGCGGCGGTGTGTTTACGGGCTGCCGGAATATCAGGAGTCTGACTGTGCATATGGGGGTGGATGAAGAGTCGGCACTCAGGGATTTTGTGACGGAGATCAATGAGAGAGTCACAGTACATGTGTTTATACAGAGCGGACAAAATCGAATGCAGGACGAGAGAGACACGGACTTTGCACGAACATCGCTGGCTTCAAGTACTTTTGAGGAAGAGAACGGGGAGACAGAGACTGCGCGTGTGATCTTCCCGGAATACTACGACGAGGCGGTGGAAAATACGCCCGCCAGGATCACGGTATCCAATATCCACGGTGCAGGGCAGAAGTATCGCTACTGTTTTGAGGGACGAAAATTCCGATTTGACAGGTATGATAAAATGTTTGTGTATGAAAAAGCAGAGGAATCGGTTCTCATGGCATCGAAGATCGCGGTGACCCGGCTGCAGTATCCGAAAGGACTGTGGGAGAGCGCGAAAAAGGAATATGAAAAGTTTCTTATGGAGAATCTTTATGAAGTACTTCTCGGCAGCCTTGAGGACCCGGAGACCATAAAATGGATTGCGGGACAGTATTTAACACCGGAAAAGAATCCGCTGACGGCGGATAAGATGTCGGGGCTGATCACGGAGATCTCGAAAAAGCATCTGCCGGAGCTTTTGGGGATGTTTATGGAGATCCAGAGGAAGAAGTTTGGCGTAAAGAAGAAAAAGTTTGATTTTGATTTGTGAGGAGGTCAGAAATCGTCATGAGAGAAGATGCGGCATGGTCGCCGATCCTGAGAGAGCAGGGCGCGCTGGAAGAACTGGCGGCGATCGGCGTTGAGATCATACGGAACGCGAGGAATGAGCTGTATCTTTCCATGCGGTTTCTCGACGTGGCCTTAAATGGTCTGTTCCCGGTGGCGGACAACAGCATCAAGGGAATCGGAACGGACGGAACCTTATTATCCTTTGAGACAGGATACATCTGCGGCTGGTACCGGAGAAATCCTGTTTATGTAAACCGCATGATCCTGCACGAGACTTTCCACTGTCTCTTTGTCCACCCATGGTCGAGAAAAAAGCGGACAGAGGAATACTGGAATCTGGCATGCGATATCGCTGTGGAGTCCCTGATCGACGGGATCCACAAGCCGTGCGTCCATCTGCCGATGTCCCCGGTGCGGGCGGAATTTTACGGACGTCTGAGGAAAAAGATCAAGGTACTGAACGCGGAGAGCATCTATCACACTATGCAGGAGATGGAGCTTTCGGAGATCGAATATGAGCGGCTCTGCCGGGAATTCTGCCGGGACGATCATTCCAGATGGGAGAAAGAGGACGAGAAGAAATCTCCGAATCCCAACCGGAACCGAAAAAACGATTGGGATGACAAGCGGGAGAAGATGCAGGCGGAGATGGAGGCGTTTTCCAACGAGGCGGCGGATGACTCCAGGGAGCTGATGGATCAGCTTGCGGTGGAAAACCGGGAGCGGTACGATTACCGGAAATTTTTGCGGAAATTTTCGGTGCTGAAGGAGACGGTTCAGATCGATCCCGACGCATTTGACTATGTGTTTTACAATTACGGCATGCAGTTATATGGAAATATGCCGTTGATCGAGCCTCTTGAGACGAAGGAAGTCCGGCGGATCGAGGATTTTGTGGTCGTCATCGACACTTCGATGTCATGTTCCGGGGAGCTGGTGAAGAAATTCCTGGAAGAGACCTACGGGGTGCTGGCTCAGTCGGAGAGCTTCTTTAAGAAGGTCAATATTCACATTTTGCAGTGCGACGATAAAGTACGGCAGGATGTGAAGATCGAGAGCGAGGAAGACCTTCGGAATTACATGGACCACATGGAGCTTCATGGCATGGGCGGGACTGATTTCCGCCCGGCATTCCTGCATGTGGACCAGATGATCAAGGCGGGAAAGTTCAGCAGGCTGCGGGGACTTCTCTATTTTACGGACGGATATGGGACATTTCCGGTGAAAATGCCGCCATATGACACGGCCTTCGTGTTTATGCGGGATAATTATACTGACGCGGACGTTCCGCCCTGGGCGATGAAGGTGATTCTGGACCCGGAGTCGATGGAAGATGTGGGGAAAATATTAGATGGAAAATAGTAACTGTTCAGTAGGTCTGCGCATTTACTGCGCTGACCGTAAGAAAACTTAGAATGGAAGGCAAAAATCCTATCGGCATAGCCGATTTGGAATGGATTTTTGCGCGTAACTGTGGGGGTACTGAACAGTTACGGAAAGTAAAAGGTTTGACAGGCTGGTTCACGGACTGTAAAAATTATACCGGAGTAAAAAGATATGAACATCAAGCGTGCAAAACAGGAAATTAAAAATACGATACAGGTGTATCTGACGAAGAACGCACACGGGGAATACGAGATCCCGTCCATGCGGCAGCGCCCGGTGCTGCTCATCGGTCCGCCAGGAATCGGAAAGACCCAGATCATGGAGCAGGTGGCGCGGGAGTGCGGGATCGGTCTCGTCTCCTACACGATCACACACCATACGAGACAGAGTGCCATCGGTCTCCCGTTTATCTCGGAGAAGACTTACAGTGGGAAGAATGTCCATGTGACGGAATATACCATGAGTGAGATCGTCGCGGCGATCTACAATAAGATCGAAGACACAGGACTCGCCGAGGGACTTCTCTTCATCGATGAGATCAACTGCGTTTCCGAGACGCTGGCTCCGGCCATGCTGCAGTTTTTGCAGTATAAGACTTTCGGAAATCATAAGATTCCGGATGGCTGGATCATCGTGGCAGCAGGAAACCCGCCGGAATACAATAAATCCGTGCGGGAATTCGATATCGCGACCTTAGACCGCATCAAAAAGATCGATGTGGAGGCGGATTTTGAGGTCTGGAAAGAGTACGCGAAGCAGGCGGATATCCATCCGGCGATCCTGTCATTCCTCACCGCAAAGCCGCAGTATTTTTACCAGGTGGAGACAACTGTGGATGGCAAGATTTTTGCGACACCTCGTGGGTGGGAAGATCTCTCCGGATTTTTGAAGGTCTGCGAGAAGGTGGATCTTATCTGTGACCGGGAGGTTGTGGTACAGTATATCGAGCACCCGCGGATCGCGAAAGATTTTGCGAACTATCTGGAATTATATAAGAAGTATCAGGCGAGATACCAGATCGACGAGATCCTGGAAGGAAAGCGGGACGGGCACCTGATGGAACAGGCGGCGAAAGCGCCGTTTGATGAGAAGATTTCGATCATCAGCCTGATTTTAGCGAAGCTCGATGTGGAGTTCAAGGCTTATGCGCAGAAAGAGGATTATCTGGAAGTGCTGTTTGGGGAGCTGAAAGCATTCAAGAGAAGTCTGGAAGATAAAACGGAGGCCGGAGAAACGATGAAGACAGTGCCGCAGACTCCGATCAACATTTTCTCCCATCAGATCGAGGCATTCACCGCGGCATCCGAGCAGAAACAGAAAGCCGGTCTTCTCACAAGACAGGAAAAATATCGCTGTGCCGATATCGCAGCGGATATGAACCGATACCTTCAGACTGTGAAAGCAGAGCTTTTATCGGGTGGTGACGAGATATTCGACCGGTTCCGGGAGCTGTTTGGTGACGAACGGACAGAACTTGAGGATCTGTGCGCTCATGCCGGACAGACACTGGAGTATGCCTTTGATTTCATGGAAGGAACCTTCGGCAGCAGTCAGGAGATGGTGGTGTTTATCACAGAACTGAACTCCAGCGCCCCGGCCGTGCGGTTCTTACAGGAAAATGAGTGTGAACGATATTTTGAATACAATAAGAATCTGCTGTTTGATGAGAGACGGGCAGATATTCTGAGCAGGCTGGACAGACTTGGGGCATTTTAATTGGAAAGGAAAGTGATCATATGGAATACGAAGGAACCGTATACCGCCCGCCGAGCGAGGCGAGAAGCTTAATTATTCAGGTGACTGTGGGCTGTGCCCATAACCGGTGCACCTTCTGCAACATGTACCGGGTGAAAAAATTCCGAGTGCGGACAAAAGAAGAGATCATGAAGGATCTGGACGAATGCCGCGATTATTACGGACCGTATGTCAGCCGCGTATTCTTTGCGGACGGTGATGCACTGGTGGTAAAGACAGAACTTCTTTTAGAGCTTCTGGCTTACGTCCACAAAAATTTCCCGTATGTGGAACGGATCACCTCCTATGGGACTGCAAAGGATGTTCTGGCAAAGTCCGAGGAAGATTTAAAAGCCTTAGCGGCAGCAGGACTCGAGATGGTCTATATCGGAGCAGAATCCGGCGATGACCGCGTTCTGGAGCATATCCATAAGGATGTGACGGCGGCCCAGATTGCGGCGGCGGGACAGAAATTGAAGCGCTGCGGCATCAAGACCTCTGTGACGCTGATCTCCGGCCTCGGCGGAAGAAAAGGGATCCGGGAACATGCCATCAAGTCGGCGGAGCTGATCAATCAGATGAATCCGGAGTATGCCTCCTTCCTGACATTGCGCCTCTATGAGGGGACCCAGATGAATGAGGAAGTAAAACGCGGGGAGATGGAGCTTATCACCCCGGACGAGATCGTGGAGGAAATGGAGCTGTTTTTAACACACATAGATTCTCCCGGAACGATCTTCCGGACAAACCACGCGTCCAACTATGTAGTGCTTGCGGGAACTTTTAACGAAGATATTCCGAAAATGCTGGCACAACTGGAGGACGCAAAGAAAAGACAGCGTTACCGCCTTGAAGAATGGCGCAGACATATTTAAGTAAGAAGAGCAGAGAAAACAGTCCCGCGGGCTTTCTGGACGCTTAAAACGGCAGAAAAATGGCTTGCGGGATATGCCTTTTCAGGGCTTTCCGGGACGATCCCGGAGGGGCCTCTTCTTGTAGATTGTATTCAAAAAACAACAAGATATAGTTTTGAATCATGAATTTTTCACCATATATATGGTTTTGGTATATCATATTTATATAGCAGTACTCCTTGCAATCCGGGAACAATACAGTTATAATAGAATCGTTCTCGCGTGAGTGACTAAAAATAACGTGGCGGGAACATGACATGACCGCCTTAAGAGACTCGTGGCGGCAGGTCCGACAGATCAATCATAAAATATCTAAATCAGATAAAATTTCTGTATAATTCTGAAAAAAACAAACTGTATATACAACCAAGAAAACTATCAGCAACTGAAATGTACATGCCTGAGGCCGGCCGGTAAATGCGCGGACCTGTAGGTCAGCTGTGTTTTTTAGCAGAATAGACAGAAGAGAAAAACAGGCAACGGCAGTTGTGCGTAAAACGGACAATTCTGCCAACACAATGAAATGAAACGGGGAATCAGGGATGAAGATCATCAAAAGAAACGGAGCGGAGGAAAGTTTTGACACGCTCAAGATCGTAAATGCGGTCCAGAAGGCGTGCAACGCCACAGAAAATGCCTATCTGGCACCGGAACAGCTTACGGATATTGCGGATTATGTAGAGTATAAGTGCAATAAGCTGGGACGTGCTGTGTCTGTAGAAGAGATCCAGGATATGGTCGAGAACCAGTTGATGGCGATCGGTGCTTTTGCGATCGCAAAAAATTATGTGCGCTACCGCTATGACCGCTCTCTGGTGCGGAAAGCAAATACGACGGACAACCGGATCCTGTCCCTGATCGAGTGCAACAACGAAGAGGTTATGCAGGAAAACTCCAACAAGAATCCGACCGTCAACAGCGTACAGCGTGACTATATGGCTGGAGAGGTCAGCAAGGATCTCACGAGAAGGCTTCTTCTTCCGGAAGATATTGTTGAGGCGGATAAGCAGGGAATCATCCACTTCCATGACTCCGACTATTTTGCACAGCATATGCACAACTGCGATCTTGTAAACCTGGAGGATATGCTGCAGAACGGCACCGTGATCAGCGAGACACTGATCGAGCGCCCGCACAGCTTCTCCACAGCCTGTAACATCGCGACCCAGATCATCGCGCAGGTTGCCAGCAACCAGTACGGCGGACAGAGCATCAGCCTTGCGCATCTCGCTCCGTTCGTTCAGGTATCGAGAGTGAAGATCCGTCAGGAAGTGATCGGCGAGATGAAGGATCTTGGAATTGCTGTGACAGAGGATCAGATCGATAAGCTCACGGAGGAGCGTCTCCGCAGAGAGATCACGAAGGGAATCCAGACGATCCAGTATCAGGTCGTAACACTCCTTACCACAAACGGACAGGCACCGTTCGTTACCGTTTACATGTACCTCGACGAGGCAAAGAATCCGCAGGAGAAAAAAGACCTTGCGATGATCATCGAGGAGACCTTAAAACAGAGATATCTCGGCGTTAAAAATGAAGCCGGCGTATGGATCACACCGGCATTCCCGAAGCTGATCTATGTGCTCGATGAGGACAATATCACTCCGGATGCGCCGTATTACTATTTAACAGAGCTTGCGGCAAAATGTACCGCAAAGCGCATGGTTCCGGATTATATCTCCGCGAAGAAGATGCGGGAGTTAAAGGGCGATGTGTATACATGTATGGGATGCCGTTCCTTCCTGACTCCGGACCGTTCCTACGTAAAAGGAAACCTTGCGAATGCAGGAAACTACCGGGAAGGCGAGCGCAAGTATTATGGCCGCTTCAATCAGGGCGTTGTAACGGTCAACCTCGTTGATATCGGACTCAGTGCAAGAAAAGACATGAACAGGTTCTGGGAGATCTTTGATGAGAGAATGGAACTCTGCCACCGCGCAATGCGCTGCCGCCACGAGAGATTAAAAGGAACCTTATCCGATGCGGCTCCGATCCTCTGGCAGTATGGCGCGCTTGCCCGCTTAAAGAAAGGTGAGACCATCGACAAGCTCCTGTATGACGGATATTCCACACTTTCCCTTGGCTATGCAGGCCTCTGGGAGTGTGTATACAGCTTAATCGAGAAGAAACTGACTGAGCCGGAAGGAAAGAAACTCGGTCTTGAGATCATGCAGAAGTTAAATGACTACTGCGCGAAGTGGAAAGAGGCGGAAAATATCGATTACAGCATCTACGGAACCCCGCTGGAGTCCACAACCTACTCTTTTGCGAAGAGTCTCCAGAGACGCTTCGGCATCGTAAAGGGCGTAACTGACAGAAACTACATCACAAACAGCTACCATGTACATGTAACGGAACCGATCGACGCCTTCAGTAAGTTAAAATTAGAGTCTGAATTTCAGGCACTGTCCCCGGGCGGAGCGATCAGCTACGTGGAAGTTCCGAACATGCAGGATAATATCCCGGCTGTTCTTCAGGTCATCCGCTACATCTATGACAATATCATGTACGCGGAGTTAAATACGAAGAGCGATTACTGTCAGGTATGCGGTTACGACGGCGAGATCAGGATCATCGAGGATGACGGAAAGCTCGTATGGGAATGCCCACACTGCGGAAACCGTGACCAGAGCAAGCTCAACGTTGCGAGACGTACCTGCGGATACATCGGAACACAGTTCTGGAATCAGGGCAGAACGCAGGAAATTAAGGAAAGGGTACTGCACCTGTAATGAATTACGGAGAGATCAAAACATGTGATATTGCAAACGGTGAGGGAGTCCGCGTGTCCCTCTTTGTGTCCGGCTGTACACATCACTGTAAAAATTGCTTTAATGATGTGGCGTGGGATTTCGGATACGGAAAGCCGTTTACGGAAGAGACGGAAGAAATGTTATTAAAGGCGCTGGAGCCGGATTTTGTGGATGGATTATCGCTTCTCGGTGGAGAACCCTTTGAGCCGGAGAACCAGCGGGTACTTCTTCCGTTCTTAAAGAAAGTGCGCGAGAGATTCCCAAAGAAAAATATCTGGTGCTATACCGGTTATCTTTTCGATAAAGAGCTTCTCGGTGAGAGCCGGGCGAGATGTGAGTGTACGGATGAGATGTTAAGCCTGATCGATGTCCTCGTGGACGGCGAGTTTGTTCAGGAACTTTACAGCGTGGCACTGGCATTCCGCGGTTCGGAGAACCAGAGGATTATCGATGTGAAAAAGTCTCTGGAAACAGGGGAGATCGTCTGGCATGATCTGGTGAGCCGGGGAATCTCGATGAAGTTTAATTAGAATATAAAGCTATATATAGAAAAGATCCGGCAGTTGGGTTGTTTTACGGGAATTTTTGATTCTGTAAGACAACTTGATTGTCGGATCTTTTTGATGTAATAGGAAATTCCGAAGAATTCCCTGTCACACAAAAGGCACTAACGTGCCAATGATGCGCACTTGCGCGAAGATGTAGATTGTCGCAAGCGACTGCGCGAATGTGCCAGGGTGCAAATTCCGGTCGACCTGGGGAATATGCAGCCAAGGCACCTCTTTTTTATAAAATCTGTAGTGCAGGTAAGGACATCATGTGAAGAACGAGATCTGGATATGGCACCTGGATAGGATTAGAATGCTTAGAACTGCCGCTGCTCTTGACTTTTTAAGAATAGTCCTGTATACTAATATAGTTCTAAATAGAACAGTTCACTTTTGAACCAGAGGTGATACACATGAAATTTGTTGATTTTATGGCGGACAGCCGGGATTTCTATACGGGGCTCATTGATCCGGTCTGCAAAAAATACGGGCTGACCCAGATGGAATTCAATATTCTGCTGTTTCTCGCCAACAATCCGGAGTGCGACACCGCCGCCCGGATTATCAAGAAGCGGGCTTTTACAAAGTCCCATGTTTCCATGTCTGTCCGCTCATTAGAAGAGCGCGGACTGCTCACAGGGGAATATTATGGGACGGACCGGAGGACGATCCATCTGAAACTTACAGACGCTGCTGCGCCGATGGTCTCTGATGGAAAAAACGTCCAGAAACGGGCTGCTGAGATCATCTGCCGCGGATTCTCCCCGGAAGAGCACCGGATGCTGTTCGAACTTATGAACCGGATCAATTCAAACATTTCAGATTACAGGAAAGAAGGAAAACTGCATGAACAACAGTAAAGAATTTCTTGGGACAGAGCCGATCGGAAAGCTTCTTTTCAAGCTTGCCGTTCCATCTGTCATTGCACAGATCGTCAACATGCTGTACAACATCGTTGACCGGATCTACATTGGACATATCCCGGGAAGCGGAAGTCTCGCCCTGACCGGTGTCGGCGTCTGCCTGCCGATCATTATGGTGGTCTCCGCCTTCGCGGCCCTCGTCGGCTCCGGCGGTGCGCCGAGAGCGTCGATCTTTATGGGAAAAGATGACATGGACTCTGCGGAGAAGATTCTCAGCGGCTGTTTTACGGTTCAGATCATCATTTCTGCGATCCTGACAGCAGTCTTACTGTTGTTTGGCCGCTCTATGCTCTTGACTTTTGGAGCCAGTGAAAACACCATCGACTATGCCGTTGATTACATGAGTATTTACGCTGTCGGAACGATCTTTGTCCAGATGACGTTAGGCATGAACATGTTCATCACGGCCCAGGGATTTTCAAAGACCAGTATGCTGACGGTTACCATCGGAGCTGTCTGCAACATCATTTTGGACCCGATCTTTATCTTCGGGTTTGGCATGGGCGTAAAGGGTGCGGCTCTCGCGACGATCATCTCTCAGGCGGTATCCTGCGGATGGGTTCTCGCGTTCCTGACCGGAAAGAAGACCTTCTTACGGATCAAAAAGGAGTATTTAAAGCCGGTTCCATCTATCGTTTTTCCGTGTCTTGCGCTGGGACTTTCCACATTTGTGATGCAGTCCAGTGAGAGTGTTATCTCGGTATGCTTTAACTCTTCCCTGTTAAAGTACGGCGGAGATCTGGCAGTCGGTGCCATGACGATCCTTACAAGTACGATGCAGTTTGCAATGCTGCCGCTTCAGGGAATCGGACAGGGCGCACAGCCGATCATGAGCTATAACTACGGAGCGAGAAATATCGACCGTATGAAGAAGACATTCAAGCTCCATCTCGTGATCTCCCTGATCTATTCCACGTTGTTCTGGCTCTTTGTCCAGCTTTTCCCGGCAACCTTCGCGGGAATCTTCAGCTCCGATCCAGAACTCGTTTCCTTCACTGCAGGCGCTCTGCGGATCTACTGCGGTGCGATGTTCCTCTTTGGAATCCAGCTCGCCTGCCAGATGACCTTCGTTGCCATCGGATATGCGGTATGCTCGATCATCGTGGCAGTTGTGCGTAAATTTGTGCTTCTGCTTCCGTTAATCTTCATTGTTCCGATGTTCGTCAGCAATAAAACGCTGGGCGTCTACATGGCAGAGCCGATCGCGGATGCGATCGCAGTGACATTCACGGCGATTTTGTTTTCAATTCAATTTAAAAAGGCACTTAAAAAATTAGATAAGGCATAATAATCTTATACGCATATAGAAAAATCCGATGATCAGGATAACTGCACCAGTAAAATCGTACAGTATCCGATTATCGGATTTTTATTTCAATGGAAACAGTTTGATTCAAGACTTTGCTTGTCTAGAAAATATACTGAGTAAAAGGTTTTAAAGAGCTTCCTTTCTTTTTCCATCACATTTTAATAATATATTTTTAACTGCCTGTTGCAATGAATGTACCAGAACCATATAATCTAAACCGCGTAAACGCTCAACAGGTCCGGAGTAGGTTAGTGTATAAATATGATCCGGCATAGGAAGTGGAACTGCTACGGCAGCGACTCCCTCATCTACCTCCCCTTCGGAGATACAATATCCCCGCTGCCGGATTTCTTTTACTTGATTACGCAGCTTTTCTTCCAGACCAGGATAATTTTGAATTAGACGTTCAACCAATTCATCTGATTGTGCAGCCAGCAAAGTCTTACCGGTTGCACCACAATCTAAAGGTACAATATAACCGTTTTCACTTGAAATTCCCAAATTATGATGTCCTTTTACAAGATCCACGCAAATGCCCGTATCTCCGCGCAAAGAGGAAAGCACGACGGTTTCATTGTGTAAATCACACAAGCGGCGCATTTCTTCACTGATTAGCTGGCGTGTGGTATAGTGCACAGACACGGCAGATGCAATCATTAAAATACCGCTGCCCAACCGGTATTGTCCATTGGTGCTGGATTGCTCGATCCAGCCTACAGACTGCAGTGTGCGCAAAATACGGTATACTGTTGTTTTATGCAGACCAATCGCGCGGCTGATCTCAGTTAGGCTTAAATATTCCCGGCGCTGGGAAGCATAGTAATCTAGAATTTTTGTGGCATGAAGTACCGAATTTACCATAGGTGTGGAGGATTCAATAAAATTCGTATCGCCCATAAAGATTACTCCTTTTCTGTGTCCATTTTCTGAGTGGGGTGGCACTTTGCGGTCAGCGCAGTAAAGGCGCGGACTTATTAGACAACTACTAATGTAGTTTCATTATAGTAAACTGCCTGAAAAAAGTCAATCTGATATGTACTAGAATAGAAACAGACTGTTTCACGTGAGTGTCTGTATTTCAAAATAGACAACAAAACCTTGACTTATTTCTTAGATAGCATATAATGATATCAGAAAGACACAAAAACAAAACGCGTTTCAAAATTGTGACTAATAGGAGGTTTATTATGAATGCTTTTACTGTACAAGATGCACCGTTAAATATGGCACCTACTGGTATTGCGACTTTTGCTAAAGTACCGATCTGCTATGATATTCATCACGCTAATGCAGATATCGCTATTTTGGGCGCGCCATTTGATCTGGCGATTCAGGGAAAAACAGGATGTCGCCTTGGACCGCGTGGAATCCGCAATGCATCTACCCGCTTCCGCATGAAAAAGGGCGGCAACTATGATCCTGAGCGTAATAAGAGTTATCTGGATACCGATCTGTGGCGCGTGGTAGATTGTGGTGACTGTGATTATGTTCCGGGTGATTTAACTGCTACGAATAAAAATTTGGAAGAAGCAGTTCGCATTCTGGCAAAGCAGGGGGTTATGCCTATCGTTTTAGGTGGTGACTGTTCAGTCGGTCATCAAGCTGTAAAAGGATTAGATTGTTATTCCCAACTGGACATCATCCATTTTGATTCCCATCTGGATTGGACAAAACCGCTGAATGGTCAGCCATATTTCAATGGTTCACCTATGCGAAATAATTCCACACTGCCATATGTGGAAAAAATGATTCATCTGGGCATTCGCGGTATAGGAAGCAGTGGACCTGCTGATTTTGAGGAAGCACGTGCAAATGGCGATAAAATATATTCTGTTAAGGATTATCGTCGTGTTGGAATTGAAGAAATTTTAAAGAATTTGGAAGCTGGCCGTAATACGTTTATCCATTTTGATATTGATGCTATGGACTATCCGTTATCGAAAGGTACAGGATCTCCTATGCTGGGTGGATTTACATACGATGAAGCAACTGAGATGTTGGAAGCGATTGCGAACCACTGCAATGTAGTTGGTATGGCTATGACAGAAGTTGCTCCACAGTATGATGATGAAGGTGACACTACCTGTTACACAGCGGCTCGCCTGACTTGTGATCTGATGGGGTTTGCAACGAAAGCACGTGAAAAATAAAAAACTTGTCTGCTTTACAAAAAAAGGAGGATGCGCACATGTCGTTTGAGGTCATTGATTCCCTTTTTACCATCAAGGCTGATGGTATTATGACAGTTGCCATGGCTGCTGTGATATTGCTTATCGGTTTCTTTATCAAGAGCAAGGTTAAATTTTTGGAAAAATATTGTATTCCAGCACCTGTTGTTGGCGGATTCCTGTTTATGTTTGTCACTTTTATTGGTCATGTGACGGGAACATTTGCATTTTCGTTTGACAGTATGTATCAGTCGCCATTTATGCTTGCTTTCTTTACAACAGTTGGATTGGGCGCAAGTATCAGTTTACTGAAAAAAGGTGGCATGTTACTTATTGTTTACTGGCTGATTGCGGGTATTATCTCTGCTTTTCAGAATGTGATCGGCATCGGTGTAGGCAAGCTGGTTGGATTGGAGGCTCCTTATGCATTGCTCTCTAGCGCTATTTCCATGGTAGGTGGTCATGGTGCAGCGGCTGCTTATGGCAGTACATTCGCGGATATGGGATATACAGCAGCACCTCTGGTAGGAGCGGCAGCAGCAACGTTTGGATTAATCAGTGCTGTTATGGTAGGTGGCCCAGTTGGACGGCGGTTAATTGTAAAATACAATTTAAAACCGGATGCATCTGAAAATTTCGAGAGTGATATTAATACAGTAAACGCAGCCGGAGCAGCAAAGCTGAGCAGCCTGGATGTAATAAAGAATGTGACAGCTTTACTTGTTTGCATGGCGCTGGGAACTATGGTTTCCGGTTGGATTGGAAAGCGAATCGGAATGAGCTTTCCTACTTATGTGGGCGCAATGTTTGTAGCGGTAATAGTTCGCAACCTTAATGAAAAATTTAATTTTTATAATTTCGATTTTGCGATAGTTGATGGAATCGGAGATGTTATGTTATCACTGTATCTGTCTATTGCACTGATGACGCTGAAATTGTGGGAATTAGCTGGTCTGATCGGCGGTGTTCTGGTGGTGCTGATCTGTCAGGTAGTATTCATGGTTCTTGTCAGCTACTTTGTAGTATTCCGCCTGTTAGGAAAGAACTACGATGCAGCTGTAATGTGTGCTGGTCTGTGCGGCCATGGTCTAGGTGCTACTCCATCAGCAATTGTGAACATGACTGCTGTGAATGAGCGTTATGGCATGTCCCGCCGCGCAATGATGATTGTTCCTATCGTTGGCGCATTCTTGGTTGATATTATTTATCAACCGCAGACAATTTGGTTTATTAAGACCTTCGTACAGGGGTTTGTCGGTTAAAACCTTATGAAAATGCATTTAAAAACTCTATTAGGTTTTGCACATAAGTGTTCAAATTGATTATATAACACTTACATAAAAAATCCGGTAATCGGAGATAACCGCAAAGTATCATTGCGAGATATCCTGATTACCGGATTTTTATGATTCGATATGACGAGTCTGTTTTTACTTTGTAGTTATCGTTTGTGCTGACTGGCTTATTCCGGACAAACGATCTTACCGGCCACTGCGCATGCCGCAGCCGTTCTCGGGGAGGCGAGATAGATCTGTACCTTGGATGTTCCCATACGTCCAAGGAAGTTGCGGTTGTTGGTAGCGACAACACGCTCACCGTCGGTCAGGATACCGCCCGCGCGTCCGCAGCAGAGACCGCAGCCCGGGTGGGTGATCATTGCGCCCGCTTCGGCGAGAGTCTCAAGAATTCCGAGATCAGCCGCCTGCTTGTAGATCTTCCGGCTGGCCGGAGTTACGATCAGCTTTACGAATTTTGCAACCTGTTTGCCCTTTAAAACTTCGGCGGCAGCAGCCAGATCTTCCAGACGTCCGTTTGTGCAGGAACCGATGAATACCTGGTCGATCTCTGTGCCTTCAAGTTCGCTGACATTGCGGATCTTGTCAACCTGGGACGGACATGCCATGACCGGAACGAAATCTTCCGCGTTGTATTCCATCACGCGGCAGTAAGCTGCGTCCGGATCGCCGAAAAGACTCTTCTGGTAGTCGTTTAAGGTAATATCACAGTATTCCGCCGTCTTTTCATCCGGTGTGAACAGAGCGCACTTTGCGCCTGCCTCGATCGCCATGTTGGAGATCGTCATGCGGCTCGCAACCGTCATGTTTTCAACGGCGCTTCCGGAAAATTCCAGCGCCTTGTAAGTAGCACCGTCTGCGCCGAGATCACCGATGAGACGGAGAATAATGTCCTTTGACATCACATTCTCCGGCAGTTTTCCGTTGATGACGACCTTGATCGTTTCCGGTACGCGGATCCACATGGTACCGGTTCCTAAGATACTTGCCATCTCGGTATATCCGATCCCGGAAGAGAATGCGCCGACGCAGCCGTAAGTCGTTGTGTGGCTGTCGGTACCGAATGCGATATCGCCCGGCTTTACATATCCGGCTTCAGTCATTAACTGGTGGCAAATTCCGTCGCTTCTGTGAACGTGGGTCATGCCGTACTTTTCAGCGAATGCATTTCCGATGCGGAAGTGTCTCGTGTCGTCCTGCTGGCTTGCCGGAACGAGGTGATCGTAGATCAGAACGACCTTGTCCGGATCCCACAGCTTTTTAAAGCCCATTTCTTCAAATTTTTCAGCCACGAACGGAATAAAAATGTCGTGGATCATGACGCGGTCCACATTTACGATCGCGATATCGCCCGGCTTTACGGACTTTCCGGTATTATGTTCAACGATTTTCTCAATTACTGTCTTTCCCATTGTATTCTCCCCCTTTAATCGAGACCATTCAGCTTGCGCATGGCTTTTACAAGGCCGCCAGCGCGGATAATGTCCATCAGGTTCTCAGGAAGAGACGCGATCGGGTACTCTTTTCCGTTGTAGTCGATGTGTTCGTTCATCACAACAGATACGGTGTCGCCCTCTTTGATGTCATCGTGGAGCGTCGGCTGTTCGATTAAGAGCAGGCCGTTGTTGATGGAGTTACGGAAAAAGATCCTCGCGAAGGATTTCGCGATCACGCACTGGATTCCCAGCGCTTTGATGATCTCCGGGGCCTGTTCCCTGGAAGAGCCGCAGCCGAAGTTCTTTCCGGCAACAATGATATCGCCCGGCTTGATCTGTCCTGCAAGCTCCGGGCGGAGCGGACTGAATCCGTACTGTTTCATATCGTCAATGGTTTTTAATGCAAGGTACTCGGTCGGGATGATGATGTCGGTGTCGATGTCATCGCCCAGGACCCAGACCTTTCCAGTCATTTTTTCCATGTAAATATCCTCGATTTCTATACAAATATAGTGATCATATTCAAAAATGCATATTGCCGTATCATTCTGGCAAATACCAATAAGTAATTTATCCGTAACTGTTCAGTAGGTCTGCGCACTTGCTGCGCTGACCGTAAGAAAACATAGGCTGGAAGGCAAAAATCCCATCAGCGAAGCTGATCAGGAATGGATTTTTGCACGTAACTATGAAGGTACTGAATAGTTACATTTATTCTATGTATAGGGGCATTACTGGTGGAACGACACTTCTGCCTGTATAAAAGTACAGGCAGAAGTGAAAATAGTCTTTACAAATCGGTGCAGATTATAAATCACTTGCTAATGCAATTTCGCCCTTAATAGCAGACGCCGTAACCGTCACTGCGGATCCAAGATATACCTTGGAGCTCGGATGACCTGCGCGGCCCTTAAAGTTTCTCGTACCGGTGCTGATCAGGACTTCGTTCTCGCCGATCACGCCCTGGCAGCTTCCCCAGCATACGCTGCAGTTCGGGTTCATGACGATCGCGCCGCCCTCAATAAAGGTGTCGATCAGCCCTTCCTTCAATGCCTGAAGATAAACGGTCTGACTTGCCGGAACGACAAGGAAACGAACCTTTTCTGCAACATGTCTGCCCTTTAAGATGGAAGCGCCGACTCTCAGGTCCTCGATACGTCCGTTGTTGCAGGAACCTAAGAATGCCTCGTCGATCTTCACACCGCGGACTTCCTCAGCCGGAACCAGGTTATCAACGAAGTCTGGTTTTGCCACTACCGGACGGATCTTGGAGAGGTCAAAGGTATATTCTCTTGCGTAGACTGCGTCCGGGTCGCTTGTGAAGAGTGCCTTGGGCTTTCTTCCGTGAGCTTCCAGGTATTCGATGGCTTTCTCGTCCGGCTCGAAGATACCGGTCTTGGCACCTGCCTCGACAGCCATGTTGCAAAGGACCATACGCTCGCTGATGCTTAATGTCTTAGCGCCTTCGCCGGTGAACTCCATAACCTGGTAGTTGCAGCCGTTTGCGCCGATGGTGCCGATGATGGTTAAGATCAGGTCTCTCGCGTAAACGCCTTCCGGCAGCTTTCCGACGAGGTTGAATTTTACAGTCTCCGGAACAAGAACCCAGGATTTCCCTGTCACCATGCCGTAGAGGAGGTCGGTACATCCAACTCCGGTACCGAAGGCGCCGAGAGCGCCGTAGGAACATGTGTGGCTGTCAGCGCCGAAGATCAGTTCACCCGGGCAGACGTAATTCTCCATCATGATCTGGTGGCAGACGCCCTTTCCTTCCCAGAAATCGATGTTGTTTTCCTTCGCGAAGTCGCGCATCTTCTTCTGGGACGCCGCTGTCTTCGGACAGTCAGACGGGACATTGTGGTCTACAATGAATACCATTTTTTTTGTGTCCGCGATATGCGGATGTTTTAATTTATTGCGGTACATGTCAACGGTCAGATGTGTGGTTCCGTCGTTGCTCATCATACGGTCTAATGTTACGGTATGGATATCTCCCGGTTTTACGCTCTCAACGCCGGCTGCCGCCGCGATGATCTTTTCTGCGATTGTCATTCCCATTGTCCTACTCCTCCTCACGGTTTAAAGAAGCGATCAGTCCGCCCTGATTTAAGATGTTCTGCATGTATTCCGGCAGCTTTGTGCAGGAATATGTCTTTCCATTTGCATGAGCAGTTCCGTCAGACATGGAAAGTTCCATGGTATCGCCGGTCTTTACATCATCCGGCAGGTCTTTACAGACGATAACCGGAAGTCCGATATTGATCGCATTTCTATAGAAGATCCTTGCGAAAGATTTCGCAACGACAGCCTGTACGCCGAGTGCTTTTAAAACGCCCGGAGCCTGTTCTCTGGAAGAACCGCAGCCGAAATTCTCACCGCCGACAACAAAGTCGCCTGGTTTTACTTTTTTCGGGAAATCCGGGTCGAGAGACTCGAATGTGTGCTCTTTCATCTCTTCCAGATTCGGTAAGAGCAGATATTGGGATGCAATGATCTGATCGGTATCAAGGTCATTATGAAATTTAAAGATCGTTCCTTCTGCCATGACTTTATATGTTCCTTTCTTATCTAAGAAATATTAAAAGACAGCTGCGAAGATCTAGACCGTCAGCCGCCGTAACAGTTCATGAATTCTTTCATTTCTTTATTATAACATAGGATCAGGCATAAATAAAATGGCACGTATTGATATGGCACATAACTTAAAGTTATAAAATTATAGTACTCTCCAGCGCCGGGAAAAGGACATAAAAATTGCTGCAGTTAAACTCTGTATTTGACCGGACATGACAGCTGTATTTTTACACCGCCGGTCGGATCATCACGGAAAACTGCAGCAAAAATGGAACTTATCTGGTTATTTCAGCTTCAAAACCGCCGTCTGCGGTCTCGTCTCAGCCGTCAGCACCAGTGTGTTGGAGTCGTACTCCACCACATTCCGGCAGAGTCCTGTAAATTCCTCAAGACGTCCGATCACCGGATAGCCGAAATGGTCAGAGCGGTAGTGCATCGGGATCACAACGCGGGGCGCGAGGTCATCCACCACAGCCTTCGCCTGGACCGCATCGATCGTATAATAACCGCCCACAGGGATCAGGATCGCGTCGAGATGCTTTAACAGATCCTTTTGTTCTCTGGTAAGAGGACATCCGATGTCACCCATATGGGCAATTTTAAGTCCATCTGATTCTAAAATGTGGATCCGGTTCGGTCCACGGAGGGCTCCCTGTTCCGGGTCATGCCAGGTGTCGATCTTCGTGATGGAAAACGGGTTCTTTGTCCCGCTGTGCTTTAAGGTCACTGCGTCCGTGTAACCGTGGTCACCATGTTCGTGGCTGCAGAGTATCAT
Source organism: Clostridium sp. AF28-12 (assembly GCF_003435225.1). Taxonomy (NCBI): domain Bacteria; kingdom Bacillati; phylum Bacillota; class Clostridia; order Eubacteriales; family Clostridiaceae; genus Clostridium; species Clostridium sp. AF28-12. The sequence goes on from NZ_QWGJ01000007.1 coordinate 101,941, forward strand.
GTCTGCGGTGAGGGAAAGCGGAGCGAGTCCCGGTACCGTATTTGGGCCATATGGATCAAAAACAATGGAAAATCCATCTTTTTCAACGGTGAAACAGGAATGACCATTCCAGGTGATAGAAATAGAATTCATAGTTGTGTCCTCCTCTCGAGCAGTTAGAAATGATTGGTCAGATAATTATATTTTATCATGAAACGCAGGGGGATTCAATGGACGAAAAGGAAGGTTCCCATCTGTGCCAGAGTGGGAAATTTATGTGATCAGTGCTTGAGAAATCAGGAGCAACCGCGGTATAATAATGGATATAATGTCGGGAATAACAGGAGGAAATGACAATGGAGCTTACACAGGTAAAGCACGAGATTGAAACATTGGCGGAGAAATACCGGGATGAGTTTGAGGCGGTCAGTGCATACATATTTGCTCATCCGGAGCTGGCATACCATGAAATGCTGGCGCAGGATCAGCTGTGCGGGTTGCTGGAAAAGCATGGCTTTAAAGTACAGAGGGGAGCCGGCTCTCTGGAGACCGCATTTGTGGCAGAATACCGGAGCGGAAAGCCAGGAATGACCTTTGCCTTTATGTGCGAGTACGACGCTCTTCCTGAAATTGGACATGCATGCGGTCACAATCTGATTGGCACCAGCGGAGCCGGAGCCGGTGTGATATTAAAAGAGATCATGGAAAGATACGGGATCGGCGGAACCCTGAAGGTTCTTGGAACACCGGCCGAGGAAAACGGAAGCGGAAAGATCACGATGCTGGACGAAGGAATTTTCGATGGTGTGGATATGGCGCTGATCATGCATCCGAGTGATATGTCCATGGCAGATGATATCTCATTTGCAGCCGTAAATAAGACCTATACCTTCACAGGAAAACCAGCACATACCGCAGCATGTCCGTGGATGGGGGCAAGTGCGTTAAACGGAGTTCTCCAGATGTTCCATGCGGTAGATTCCCAGAGACTTCATTTTAAGGATTATACGAGGGTTCACGGAATTATCGTGGAAGGCGGAACCGTTGTGAATATTGTTCCGGAGAGAGCAGTCTGCAAATTTAATATCAGGGCGCTGGATGCGGAGTATCTGAAAGATGTGATCTCCGTGATAGACCGGTGCGCGAAAGGCGCAGCCATCTGCGCCGGTGTAGATGTGGAAATTCAGCAGAATGGCTATCTGATAAAAGATGTCCGCAACAACAGGGAACTTGTGACAGCAGTGGAAAAGAACATGGATTTCATTGGAGAACATCATATCCCCCGTGATCTGACTCAGGGAATCGGTTCCACGGATGTGGGAAATGTGACTCAGGCACTTCCGGCTGCTCAGTTTTATATCGGTGTGGGCGAAGGCTTGGGAACCCATACAGCAGCATTTGCGGACGCTGCAGGCGGAGAAGCAGGAAAACGTGCTCTCACTGCAGCAGTAAAAGTGCTGGCAATGACAGGACTTGATATGATGTCCGGCCGATCATAAAAATAACAAAGCATGAAGGTGGTTGTTCATGCGATCGGGACGAAGATGAAAGAAATCTAAGAAAACGGAAGAATCGACAGAAATAAAAATCTCTGCCCGGACACGCCGAGGTGCGTCCAGACAGAGATTTTTTGTGCACTGTGCGAAATTATAGATTGTCGCAAACGACCGCGCGAGGGGCGAGCAACAAAAAACGGACACAGAATAGATATTTCTGTGTCCGGATGTTTGGCTGTATTACAGTGCCGTCGCCTTCGGCAGCGTAAAGATAAATTCCGACCCGACCCCCTGGGTGCTGATCACATCAATATTTTCCCCATGTGCCTGTATGATCTCTTTTACGATTGCCAGACCGAGTCCTGTTCCCTTCTTATCCTTACCTCTGGAGAGATCCGACTTATAGAACCGGTCCCAGATCTTCTTGATACTCTCTTTCGGAATACCGATTCCCGTATCTTTCACGGAAATAAAGACTTTCTCGTACTTCAGCGAAGTCTGGATATAGATCACAGAGTTCTCACGGCTGAATTTGATGGCGTTGTCGATCAGATTGTAGAGCACCTGCTGGATCTTACCGAGGTCTGCATACACCATCTGGATATCCGCAGCGAAGGTGAGATCGAGAACGATATCCTTTGCATTGCAGGTTCCCTCGAAGGTTGCTGCGGTATCTTTAATAACACGATTGATATCGAAGTTGCTCCGTGTCAGGAATCCCTTGCTGTCGAGAGAGTTCAGCGTCAGCATGCCCTGAGTGAGTTTGTTTAAACGCTCTGTCTCAGAGATCAGGATACCGAGATACTTATCGTATAATTCCGGTGGGATCGTTCCGTCTTTAATCGCTTCCAGATACCCCTTGATGGATGTCAGCGGGGAGCGGAAGTCGTGGGAGACGTTGGCGATAAAGGAATGCTGATATTCCTCCATCTTATTTAATTCACTGGACATATAATTTAAGGTGTTGGCAAGATACCCCATCTCATCGGCAGAATTTACCTTGATCGTATGACTTAAATTTCCCGCCGCGTATTCCTTCGCGCCCGCAGTGATCTTTTTTAACGGGACATATACAGTCTTTGTGAACACGAGAAGAATGATCAGGGAGAGGGTGAAAACCACCAGCGCTGTAATGTATACAATGTTCAGGATCCGGTCTTTCCCATGTACGATCTGTTCGATGGGCATATGGATCACTACATAACCATATGTATTGAAGTTGCCCGTGATCGGCGCAATGACGGACAGCATCTCCTTATCAAACATGCCGAAAAATCTGCCGGTCATATACGAGCGGTTTCCCGCCACGGTGGGATCAAAACCATCGATGGCGGTGCCGATATGGGAGGCTGGGGCAGTCTCCGCAACGACGCTGCCTTTCTGGTTGATGACCCAGGCCTGTGCCTTTAAGTAGGTGGCAACGGCCTGCAGCTGCGGGTTTGCCGTGGACAGACTGATATTTTTGCCCTGATAGATATCGCTGTAGGTGGAGGCGAGAAGATTCGCCTCATCGTAGAGCGATTCAGACTTTTCTTCTAAGAGATACTGGTAGGTGATCTCCGAGGACATGGTCGCGATGAAAATGAAACCGAGAAGACCAAACACCAGATATCCGAGAAGAAACTTGGTATAAAGAGAACGGGTCATCGTCTTACCTCGAATTTATAGCCGATTCCCCAGACGGTGGACAGCGCCCAGTTCTCGTCGTCGCGGATCTTCTCGCGAAGACGTTTGATGTGGACATCAACAGTCCGGGTATCACCGATATACTCATAGCCCCAGATATGATCCAACAGCTGTTCTCGGGTAAAGACCTGATTCGGAGAGGAGGCAAGGAAGTATAAAAGTTCCAGCTCCTTCGGCGGCATATCCACAGAGTGACCTTTGTAGAGGACGGAATAGTTCGTCAGGTTGACGATGAGATTCGGATACTCCACATATTCTCCCTGCTGTTTTGTCGCAGCGGACATACTGACCGGGGCCGCCTGATAGCGGCGGAGAACAGCCTTGACTCTGGCGACAAGTTCTTTTGAATCGAAGGGCTTGATCATATAGTCATCGGCACCGAGTTCCAGACCTAAAACTTTGTCGAAGACCTCGCCCTTTGCGGACAGCATGATGATCGGTACCTGAGAGGTCGTGCGGATCTCCCGGCAGACCTGATAGCCATCCATGCCCGGCAGCATCAGGTCGAGAAGGATCAGGTTCGGCTTAAAGACCGGAACCTCCTTCAATGCGGATTCTCCGTCCCCGACGATCTTTGTATCATAACATTCTTTCATCAGGTACAGGGAAATTAACTCTGCAATATTCTCGTCATCGTCGACGATGAGAATTCTCTGTTTATCGACCATGGAGGTCTCCTCCTTCTAAAATTTATCGTAAAAATTTCGTTTTTTGCCTGTAAATCAGGGCAGGTTTCTATTTCCTATAGGATGATGGGTAAAATTGAAACCTTTGCGGTTAACATAACTTTAAAATAGTACTGTTCAGACAAAATCCGACGCAGTTCCTAATTGAAAGTTACTTGAAGGTTACGATCGTAACTCCCGTATCGCCTTCCCCAAACTCACCAAGTCGGAATTCCTTCACATATTTAAGCTTCTTCAAATGCTTATGAACCGCAGCCCGCAGCGCTCCTGTTCCGCGCCCATGCACAACGCGGACCTGCGGAAGATGGGCGAGATAAGCATCATCCAGATACTTGTCAAGAACAGGCATCGCCTCGTCCGTTGTCATTCCGATGAGATTGACCTCCGGGGAGACGGAGAAGGATTTTGCCATTTTGATCTTTCCGCTTCCGGTGTTGTTCCGCTTCAGGGCAGCCGGATCGAGGCCCGGTCCGGATACGGACGCCTCGTCTAAAAGTTCCAGATCTTTGATATTTACAAGGGAGCGCAGGATTCCCATCTGCACATAGAGATCGCCTTTTGCGTTCGGCAGTGTGCTGACTGTTCCCTTTAAGTTCATTGTGAGGACTTTAACACCGTCACCGATCTTTAATTTCTTCGGTGAGATCGTCTTTTTCGGCCCCTTATTGTTCTTCAGACTTAAGCTTTTATCGACTTTATCCAGCTTTTCGCGGAGCTTTGTTCTCTCAGCTTCCAGCTCTTTTCCGACACCGGAGCTTGCGGCAAGCTTGTTGATATTTCGGATCGTCTGGTCCGCGGTCTCTTTCGCCTCGCGTAAGATCCGCTGGGCTTCCTCGTTGGCGTTCTTTAAGAGCTTTTCCTTCCGCTCATCAAGCCGCTCTTCCTTCTGCTCGATATTCTTCTTTAAACGGGAGATCTCTTCCTTGTAGCTTGCGATTTCCTCACGCTCTTTTTCGATGGTCACGCGGCTCTGCTCTAAGTTCGCAAGCAGGTCCTCAAATGCCTCATCATTGGATTCCAGATGGGTCTTTGCATCATCGATGATGTAATCCGGCAGACCTAACTGTCTGGAAATCGCGAATGCGTTGCTCTTTCCGGGAATACCGATCAAAAGCTTATAAGTCGGACGCAGTGTTTCAACATTAAATTCACAGCAGGCGTTCTCAACACCCGGCGTTGACAGGGCGAATACTTTCAATTCGCTGTAGTGGGTGGTCGCCATGGTCCGGCACTTCATATTGTGAAGGAAGGACAGGATAGAGATCGCTAAAGCAGCGCCCTCGGTGGGGTCCGTTCCGGCGCAAAGCTCATCGAAAAGGCAGAGAGACCGGCTGTCTGCCTGATTTAGGATCTTAACGATATTTGTCATGTGGGCGGAGAAGGTACTTAAGCTCTGCTCGATGCTCTGCTCATCGCCGATATCCGCGAATACCTCGTCAAAAACGGAAAGCTCGGATCCGTCAAACGCCGGGATCTGCAGACCGGATTGTCCCATCAGGGTAAACAGACCGACCGTCTTTAAGGATACGGTCTTACCGCCGGTATTCGGTCCTGTTACGATCAGCAGGTCGAAATCTCTTCCCATCCAGATATTGATCGGAACGACCTTTTTTGGGTCAAGGAGCGGATGGCGGCCATCCTTGATATGGATATAACCTTTTCGGTTAAACTTCGGCATGGAACAGTTATAGATTCTTGAGAGAGCAGCCTTCGCGAAGATGAAATCCAGCTTTGTGAGGATTTCAAAATCCGTTGTGATCGGCTCGATATACGGGACGAGCTCGGTGCTTAAGGCAGCTAAGATCATCTCGATCTCTTTCTGCTCCTTTAATTCCAGTTCACGGAGTTCGTTGTTTAGCTTGATGATCGCCATCGGCTCGATAAAGAGTGTGGATCCGGTGGCCGACTGGTCATGGACCATTCCGGCAAACTGGCTCTTATACTCGGCGCGGACCGGGAGACAGTAGCGTCCGTCACGCATGGTGATAACGGCATCCTGCAGCATGGTCCGGCTGGAGTTTAGGATGGAGTTCAACTGGGTGTGGACTTTATCTGCCGTGATCTTCATCTGTCGGCGGACGTGGTGGAGTCCCGGGCTTGCATCATCGGCGATCTCATCCTCACCGAGAATACAGCGGGTGATCTCACTGTTCACATTCGTCAGTGGTTCCAGAGTGCGGAACATCTCATCGAGAGAGTCATCAGGAAGTTCCATATTTTCCGGATGGCGTCCATAATTCTTTGCGCGGGCCGCACAGGTCAAAAGTCCGCTGACGGAGAGAAGCTCCGTGATGCTTAAGGAGCTGCCGATCTCCAGACGTTTTAAGGAATCCCGTACATCACGGACTCCGGCTAAGGAGAGACTTCCTTTCTGGCGCACACGGGTCACCGCATCGGCAGTTTCCGTCTGGGCCTGAACGATCTCATCAAAATTTGAGGAGGGAACCAGTTCCCGGCACATCCTTTTTCCAGGCTCAGATGCCGCGCAGTCGGTCAGTCGTTCAATGATTTTATAATATTCAAGTGTTTTTAATACTTTCTGATTCATAGGTCGATCCTTTTTTCCTTTCAATACGCAGACATTCCGCGGTATGAAACATGCGGAGATTTTCAGTAAAGATGCCTGCCTGCACAGAAAAAGTATAACACAAACGTGTTAAATATCATAGAGATTTTTTCTTACGGTGGAGGTGTCAGATTTGGGAGGAAGAGCCTGTGGAAAAGGTTATCGAATGGTACGGAGAAACCTGTATACACCATTTTTTTGTTGCATAATAAGCGGAAAAAAATTATAATGAAAAGAAGATAGGCTAAACGCAAAGAATCCGCAAATGGAATCGTATTTTGATGGATATTTGCCTGTAGCAGCAGGAGTAAGGGCTGCTGTAAGATATGAAAAGGAGACTTTTTTCATGTCAGATACACCTAACGAGAAAAAATTTATGAGGGAAAAGGTCGTAAAACCTCCGATCGATAAGCGCAGGGCCGCGGGCCGGATCCTGTGCTATGTTCTTTTTGCGGCCGTTTTCGGTGGAGTTGCTGCGGTGAGCTTTGTGGCATCACTGCCGACAGCGAAAAAGCTTCTGGGTAAAGAGCAGCCGGTGACCTCCGCACCGATCACGATCGAACGGGACCAGGATCCATCCGGCGAGCCGACACCGGTGGAGACCATGGCGGAGACCACAGGAGAGGGGATCCGCGCGGAAGATCTGAAGGATGAGGTGGATAAGATCGTTGGGGACGCCATGGAAAAGTTCCCATGGACGACGAAAAACCTCACCGAGTTAAACGACGCGTTCCGGAACATCTACCTGGAATCCGAGAAGAGTATCGTGACAGTTTCCGCAGTGAAAAACGACGTGGACTGGTTTGATAACCCTATTGAGACGACAGGACAGTATGCGGGAATCATCATCGCGGTGAATCCCAGCGAGGCGCTGATTCTGACAGGACAAAGCGCGGTGGCTGGAGCCGACTCCCTGCGGGTGACCTTTGGGGACGGATCCACGGCGGCAGTAGAACTGAAATCCCAGGACATCACCTCCAAGATGGCAGTTGTCAGCGCGAAGATCTCCGATATTGAAGAGCAGACCGTAAACTGGATGAAGGCGGTGGAACTCGGAAACTCCTATTCCGTCCGTACCGGGGACATGGTCCTCGCGGTGGGAAGTCCCTCCGGACATGTCCATTCCGTCAAGCAGGGGCTGATTGCCTATGTGGCAAAGGGAGTCCAGGCAGTGGATGGTCAGACGCGTATCCTGTATACAGAGTTTGAGAGCCATGCAGACGAGGGAACATTCCTCTTAAATCTTTCCGGCCAGCTGGTGGGCTGGGCAACCGACACTTATCAGTCCGGTGATAACGGACAGACGGAAGATAAGACGATGGCGATACCGATCTCGGAGTACAAGGGCGTGCTCCAGAAGCTCACAAACGGACAGTCCGCCCCGTATTTCGGAATCCGGGGACAGGATGTGACCTCCGTGATGATGGAGAGCGGAATCCCCAGCGGAGTATATATAACAGATTCCATTGCAGATGGACCTGCCTACAACGTGGGGATCCAGAACGGTGATATCCTGACAAAGATCAGGGACACGGAGATCCAGACGATCCGGGACTTCCAGAACCGGCTGGAGGACACGAAGACCGGAGATTCTGTAAAAGTTACGGTAAAACGGAAGTCTATTGATGAATATAAAGAAATAGAGTATCAAGTGACGATTGGAGCCAGGTAGTTATTACTGCCTGGCTTGTAACTGCTCAGACTTACTGAACAGCTATCTAGTCCAATAATAACGTTTCAGCCTTAAAACTGAAGCGCTAGATGTAAAGACAGAAAACGTCTGTCGACGCAATGAATAGAAGGAGAGATTATGAGATTTATTGAAACATTCCGGGAAGGAAACCACATTTCGGATGTATACCTGTGCAAGACAAAACAGATCGCGCTCACAAAGAATGGAAAAGAGTACGGTTCTCTTGTACTGCAGGATAAAACAGGAACTGTCGACGCGAAGATCTGGGAGTTAAACTCTCCGGGAATCAACGAGTTTTGCGCACTGGATTACGTGTATGTTGACGCGGACGTGACTCTGTTCCAGGGACAGAGCCAGTTGAATGTAAAGCGGATCCGCAAGGCGGATGAGGGCGAGTACCATCCGGCAGACTATCTCCCGGTGACTACAAAGGACATCCCGACGATGCAGCATGAGCTCACCCAGTACATCACAACCATCAAGAACCAGTATTTAAGAAAACTGGCATCCGGCTATTTCAACGACCCGGAGTTCATGAAGGCGTTCTCCTTCCATTCTGCGGCAAAGAGCGTTCATCACGGCTTCGTCGGCGGACTTTTAGAACACACCTTAAGTGTTGTAAAAATGTGCGATTACTTCAGCAAACAGTACCCGGTGCTGAACCGCGACCTGCTCTTGACGGCAGCGATGTTCCATGATATCGGAAAGACAAAAGAACTTTCCGCGTTCCCGGAGAATGACTACACAGATGACGGACAGCTTCTCGGCCACATCATCATCGGCTCCCAGATGGTAAAAGAGCGGATCGACGCGATGCCGGGATTCCCGAAAAAGCTGGAGAGTGAGCTGATCCACTGCATTCTTGCACATCACGGTGAGCTTGAGTACGGTTCCCCGAAGAAACCAGCCCTGATCGAGGCGATGGCATTAAATCTTGCGGACAACGCGGATGCGAAAATGGAGACCATGACAGAGATCTTAAGAGGTGCCGGGGACAACATGGGCTGGCTCGGCTACAACCGCTTCATGGAGACGAATGTCCGCCGGACGAGTGAAAACTAGTATGTAGAAAAATTGACCCGCAGCGGATCATAAATCGTGCATAATTTTGATAATAATTTGTCATGGAAAGACAGATGACACGAAATGTCCGTGTGTAAAAGATATATGTGCGCTTTGCACTGATAAGAAACCGCAAAGATCAAAAAATAACGGTTGACAAAATCACTTTTGTGACTAAAATGAGTGTTGTTCATATTCAAATGCGATGAACGGGACAGGACCTTCTAACAGGATCTTATTCAGAGAACTGCCGGTCGGTGCGAGGCAGATAAGAAATTAGAAGGTTATCACCTGGAAGCAGCCGGGATGAACAGCTCATTTTAGTAATCCCGGACGGAAACCTCACCGTTAAAAGGGGACCGATTCATCTGAGAGTACAGCAGATACTTGAGGAGGATGGGACTGAGAGGCCGGTTTTCCGGCAACAGAAGTGGTAACGCGGAGAATGTTAGATCCTTCGTCTTCTAAGGGAGCGATCCCTGTGGAGACGAGGGATTTTTTGTTTTGTACGTAGATTCCACAGCGATTTCTGCCGTATTTTTAGGATCGTTTGAATATGGATGGACTACAGGGACCGGAACTTGCGACATTCCGGTATGACAAAATGAATTTACAAAGGAGCGAAATGACATGAACACATTAGTAATCGTTCTCATCGCAGCTGTGTGTCTGTTATGCGGATATATGGTATACGGACGCTGGCTGGCAAAGACCTGGGGCATCGACCCGAAGGCAAAAACACCTGCCTATACACATGAAGATGGACAGGATTATGTACCTACAAACGGCTGGATCGTTTTCTCACACCAGTTTTCCTCTATCGCAGGTGCCGGTCCTGTAACGGGTGCCATCCAGGCGGCTGCATTCGGCTGGGTTCCGGTTCTTCTCTGGATCCTTGTCGGTGGTGTCTTCTTCGGAGCGGTCACAGACTTCGGCGCTCTTTACGCAAGCGTAAAGAACGAAGGTAAGTCCATGGGACTCCTGATCGAGAAGTACATCGGCAAGACAGGTAAGCGATTATTCCTGATCTTCTGTTGGTTATTTACCTTGATCGTTATCGCAGCCTTTGCTGACATGGTTGCAGGCACATTCAATGCTTATACGGTTAAGGATGGCGTTACAGAGTTGGCAGCAGCGGCTCAGACAAACGGCGCCGCAGGCTCCATTTCCATTGCATTTATCGTATTTGCGATGGTTTTCGGTGTTCTTCAGAAGAAGCTCAACCTTGAAGGCAAGGGCGAGTTCTTCGTAGGACTTGCATGCACGGTTGCATCTCTTGCAATCGGTATGGCATTTCCGTTAATCGGCGGTAAGGACGCATGGACAGGATTCACATTTGCGTATATCTTCTTTGCATCTGTTCTTCCGATGTGGCTCTTAAAGCAGCCGCGTGACTACATGACAACATTCATGTTTGCAGGAATGATCCTCGGCGCTGTTGTCGGTATTGTTGTTGCGCATCCGAACATGAATCTTCCGATGTACACAGGCTTCACAAATGAGAAGCTCGGAAACATGTTCCCGATCCTTTTCGTAACCGTAGCCTGCGGAGCCGTTTCCGGTTTCCACAGCCTCGTTTCCTCCGGTACTTCCTCCAAGACCGTTGAGAATGAGAAAGATATGTTAAAAGTTGGTTACGGCGCAATGGTTCTTGAGAGCCTCTTAGCCGTACTTGCACTGTGCGTAGCAGGCGCCGCCGCAGCCGCTGACGGTACCGCAGCAGTAGGAACTCCGTTCCAGATCTTCTCCTCCGGCGTTGCTGGACTTCTTGAGATGTTCGGTCTTCCGATCTATGTTGCACAGTGCTTCATGACCATGTGTGTATCCGCTCTTGCTCTTACAAGCCTTGACGCGGTGGCACGTATCGGACGTATGTCCTTCCAGGAGCTTTTCTCCGTAGACGATATGGAGAACGCAGAGGGCTGGAGAAAATTCCTCTGCAACAAATATGTATCCACGATCATCACACTTGCATTCGGCTATATCCTTACAAGAGTCGGTTACTCCAACATCTGGCCGTTATTCGGAAGCGCAAACCAGCTCTTAAGCGCCCTTGTTCTGATCACACTTTGCGTATTCTTAAAGGTAACGGGAAGACAGAACAAGACCCTGATCGTACCATGCGTGATCATGCTCTGCGTAACCTTCACAGCACTGGTTCAGAGAACACTTGCTCTTGTAAACGCATTCAGCGCAGGTACCGCAGTATTTATGGTTGAAGGACTTCAGCTGATCGTTGCGATCCTTCTTATGGTTCTCGGTGTGATCATCGTTGTTACATCTGGTAAGGAGCTGTTAAGCAAGAAGGCAGGTTCTGAGGCGAGAGCATAAATTGCGGTTTACATAATGTGTAACTTATATATTTGATGAATAGAGACCGGCTTTCCGGTTCCACAGATTCTCTGCGGGGCATGGAAAGTCGGTTTTTTCGTTCTGTTTATGTGTTGAGGGGTTGCAAATGCGAGAGGAATTCCTGTATACTTAAGAAAACTTAGAAAATCACAATATTTATATAGAAGGAACAAAACATGGAAATCAAGAAGAACGATAAATTTACAGTGACCATCGAGGATATGGGGGAGGACGGCGCAGGTATCGGCCGCGTGGACGGATATATCTGGTTCGTGAAGGATGCCCTGATCGGGGATACGATCGAGGCGTCAGCCATGAAAATGAAAAAAAATTACGGATTTGCCCGCCTTGTGCGCGTCATCACCCCGGCAAAAGGCCGCGTGGAGGCGAAATGTCCGGTGGCGAGAGCCTGCGGCGGATGCCAGCTTCAGGAACTGGATTACAAAGAACAGTTAAAATTCAAGGAAAAGAAAGTATACAATCACTTAAAACGCATCGGTGGCATGGAAAACCTGTTCCTGCCGGAGGAAGCGGAACAGGCAGAGGGAGTGCAGGACGCGGTCGTCATGGAACCGATCATAGGGATGGAAGACCCGTGGAGATACAGAAACAAGGCGCAGTATCCGATCGGACGCGGAAAGGACGGAAAACCGACGGCCGGATTCTTTGCAGGCCGGACCCATTCCCTGATCCCGGTGCCGGAACTGGACTGTCTGCTCGGATGTTTGGAAAATAAGGATTATTTGGCGGCAGTGTTAAAATTCATGGAAGATTTTGGTGTGGAACCTTATGATGAGGCAAACCACAAGGGACTTGTGCGCCATGTTCTCTTAAGAAAAGGTTTCGCCAGCGGCGAGCACATGGTATGTCTCGTGATCAACGGAAAGAAGCTTCCTCACGAGAAAGAGTTCATCGAGCGGATGCGTGAAGCCGGCGCAGACAGTATCTCCCTGTCCTTCAATATGGAAAAGACAAACGTGATCCTGGGAACCGAGATCAAAAATCTCTACGGGCCGGGTTATATCACGGATAAGATCGGAAACATCGAATATCGGATCTCTCCGCTATCGTTCTATCAGGTAAACCCGGTCCAGACAGAACGTCTCTACGGAACAGCTCTGGAATTCGCTGATTTAAACGGCGGTGAGACCGTCTGGGATCTCTACTGTGGAATCGGAACCATCTCTTCTTTCCTCGCCCAGAAAGCCGGGAAAGTCTGCGGTGTCGAGATCATTCCGGCAGCGATCGAGGATGCGAGGGAGAATGCGAAGCGCAACGGTCTCGACAATGTAGAATTCTTCGTCGGCAAAGCCGAAGAGGTTCTTCCGGAACAGTATGAAAAAAATCATATCAAAGCCGATGTGATCGTTGTCGACCCGCCAAGAAAAGGCTGTGATGAGCTCTGCCTTGAGACGATCGTAAAGATGGCACCGGAGAAAGTCGTTTATGTGAGCTGTGATTCCTCGACGTTGGCGAGAGATGTGAAGTATCTCGGGGAGAACGGATATGAGGTAAAACGCGTTAGAACTGTCGACATGTTTGGAATGTCAGGGCATGTAGAGACGGTAGCATTATTAACTAAAAAAGATATCACGTCTTGCTGACGAGAATTAACTAAAAGTTCAGCGGTTGCAAAATTTGCAACAACGGTAGAGGAAATTGAAAAATCGAAGGGATATAAAATGGAACAGGAATACATTATTCTCCAGATCCAGGAAGATGATTACGGCTGTGAGGAACGCTCTGCAGGGGCAAAGAAAACCGTTCTCGTCCGGCTGAAAGACGCTAAGGAAAGCGAGCGGATGATCCGTCAGGAAGATGACTGGCTTTATGAGCAGGGGATTGATGAAGGTGATCTGGTAGTATTAACGGAGAATCACCTGTATAAGAAAATGGAAGAGAGGTAACTATAGATGGAATTACAAACAAAACGCCTGATTTTAAGACCATGGCAGGAGAACGATGCAGAGAGCTGCTACGAATATGCGAAAGACCCGCAGGTCGGTCCGGAAGCAGGATGGCCGGTGCATACGAGTGTGGAGAACAGCAGAGAGATCATCCGGGAAGTTTTATCGGCGGATGGAACGTATGCGGTGGTTTTAAAGAGTACCGGAAAGCCGGTGGGCTGTGCAGGCCTTACAGTGGGCGAGGCATGCAATATGCCGGTACCAGAAGATGAGGGAGAGATCGGCTGCTGGCTGGGAACTCCGTACTGGGGGCAGGGAATCATCCCGGAGGCGGTAAAGGAGCTGATTCGGTACGGTTTTGAAGATCTGGGGCTGAAACGAATCTGGTACGCATATTTTGACGGGAATGAGAAATCGAAGCGCGTGGCAGAAAAATGCGGCTTCCGGTATCATCATACGAACAGGGATCTGGAGTGGAAATTGTTAAATAAAACAGTGACAGAACATGTCCATGTGCTTGAAAAAAACGACAGGAACGATGAAATCTAAAGAAGGCAAGAGCAGCATGGAGATAGATGCGCTGATCTGTAAAAGGAAAGGAATTTGCTGAAATGATAAAACTCATGATCGCGTCCGACATCCACGGCTCCGCGTACTACTGCAAAAAGATGCTGGAAGCATTCGACCGGGAGCAGGCGGACCGTCTCCTGATTCTGGGCGATATTTTATACCATGGACCGAGAAACGACCTCCCGAAAGAGTACGCCCCAAAGGAAGTCATCAAAATGTTAAATGAGCGGAAAAACAGGATCTTCTGCGTCCGCGGAAACTGTGATACCGAAGTGGACCAGATGGTTCTGGAATTCCCGATCCTCGCGGATTACGCAGTGATCCCAACGGCGGACCGCCTGATCTACGCCACCCATGGACACCACTTTAACTTAAAACAGCTCCCTCCGCTTCAACCGGGGGACATTCTTCTTCATGGCCACACCCACATCCCGGCCTGGGAATCGTTCGGCGACGGCAACCTGTACCTGAATCCGGGTTCCGTGTCGATTCCGAAAGCGGAGAGCGAGCACAGTTACATGATCCTACAGGATGGGGTAGTTGTCTGGAAAGATCTGGACGGTGAGATCTACCATAGTCAGAAACTGTAGTTTCTGTGGGTGAAAAACCGGCTAAAAATCTTATAAATACTGTTATTACGGATAAAACGGGAACGGATCAAAAAATCTGTCCCCGTTTTTTATAGAGCCTATTGCATAATAATTTCTGTAATGCTAAAATATCTCCCATAACAATCGAAGAGGCATCCGGTGCTGCTGCCGCTGTGAAAAAGTTCATGAGAACAGGCGACAGCAGGTAAAAGGGAAACAGGTGGAAGACCTGTACGATCTCGTCACTGTGAGCAGGGAATACAAGACCATGCGCGAAAGCGCGGTCACTGAGGAAGAAGGACAGTTGGATAAACTGTCGTGAAAGCTTTGGGAAGGCGGTTTTGTGTGATGATCTGTGAGTCAGGAAACCTGCCGGACTGCTGGTACAGGAAGAAAATTTCCAGGTCACGAGGCATTGATCGTACCGTTTATATGTCGGCTGATTCCAGCGGACATCTTTTTCTGATGCATATGCATTTCGGTATTTGAAAATTCTCAGATGGAACATCTCCATACCAACTCCGAAGTTATAAATAAAATACAGCTATCCATCAGCCCTGTACAATTACCGGGTCGGTTACAGATAAGGATAGGCCGGGAGGCAAAACAATTCAATATTTACACAACCTGGAGGAGAACATGAAGAAGAAACATGCAAGTCTGCTCTTAGCGGCAGCAATGGCGGCATCCGTAATCTCAGGATGCGGAAACAGCGCGAACAACAGTACGGCAGAGACAGAAAAGACAGAGACAATTGCAGCGGCAGCGACAAGTGCAGCGGAGAAAACAACAGCAGCCGAGGCAGCGGAAGACACAGAGAAAAACGAGACAGATGAGGTCGTTATTGCGACTCCGCGTGACGCTGTACAGGGAAGCGGAGACGCTTACTACTGTTGGGAAGGCGCTTATGTATGGGAAGCGCTCACGGCAAACAACGGCGGCGTGATCGATCCGTGGCTCGCAAAATCCTGGGAACACAACGATGACTGTACCGAGTGGACATTCAACCTGCGGGATGACGCGTATTTTACAGACGGTGTCCAGTTCAATGCTGACGTATGCTTAAAGAACATCGAGCGCTGGGGTCATGGAATCACCTCCACATATACGACACTCAGCATCGAGAAATCGCTCCCGAACCTCGATAAGATGGAAAAAGTCGATGATTTCACCGTAAAATTCACCTTCACGCAGCCGATCACAACACTTGAGTACGTTCTTTCCGACTACGGCAGCCCGATGTACAGCCCGAACTGCTTCGACGAGGAGACGGGCGTGATCTCCGACTACGCGATCGGTACCGGTCCGTATAAGATCACTGACCATGTGGAATCCGAGTATGTGACTCTTGAGAGAAATGACAACTACTATGGCGAAAAGGGTAAAGTAAAGACCTTCAAGATCCGCTGTATCCCGGATGCCGAGACACGTGTATCCGCATTAAAATCCGGTGAAGTTATGGGACTTGCGGACAACGGCGCGATCACCATGGACGCTGCAAAGAACCTCTGCGACACAGACTCCAGCTTCGAGATGGACAGCACTCCGAGCCATATGACCGAGTACATCATGTTCAACGATAAAAATGAGTACCTTGCGGACAAGCGCATGAGAGAGGCATTTAACCTCGCAACAGACCGCGACAGCATCTGCAGCGTGATCTATGGCGGACTTTTACAGCCGGCATATTCCTTCTTGAGCACCCAGTCTACATTCCATCTGGATATTCAGGGAGCTTACGACATGGAACAGGCAAAGGCCCTCGCAAAAGAGGTTCTCGGCGACAAAACTGTGGACATGACCATGATCATCCGTTCCAGCACTGCATCTGACTACAACTGCAAGGCGGTTGCAGAGTATTTAAAGCAGGTTTACGCTGAACTCGGCGTCAACATCAACATCGAGATCGTAGATTCCTCCCTCTATAAAGAGAGACAGCAGGAAGGCACCTACGACATGACACTCACCGTATTCGGAATCAATAACGCAGATCCGACTTCCACATTTAAGCAGTACTTCGCAAGCGAAGGAAACAGCAACAAGACATTAAATTACAACTATTATAACGAGACGATCGATGAGCTCGTTGCAAAAGCTCCGACGATCGCTGACGTAGAAGAGCGCAGCAAGATCTACGATGAGATCCAGCAGGAACTCTTTGATGACAGTGCGTGCGTTCCGATCTGCTATCAGATCAATGTAAACATCCACAACACAGCGATCACGCACTACGCAGGAAAGACCTTCGGTGTCGGTCTTCCGACTATTTCCTGGGTGAAATAATATCTGAGAGCGATCCGGCGGGTCAGATATCCGCCGGTCAGGCAGATAAGACATGAATTTGGCAGGACTGTCTGAAAAAGGCAGTTCTGCTGTTTTTGAAAGGAACACATATGGCACTTTTAAAGTACATTCTGAAAAAAATGCTGATGCTCTTGCCGGTACTCGTCGGAATCAGTATCATTGCCTTTGCGCTTGGGATCATGTCGCCGGGGGATCCGGTGGACCAGGTGCTGAATCCAAATGGAAATGAATCCTACACGCAGGCGGAGTATGATGCCATGGCGGCAAAAATGGGCCTGGACCAGCCGGCGGTAGTCCAGTATTTCAACTGGGTCGACGGTCTGGCGCACGGCGACCTGGGCCGCTCATTTTTCACGAATAAAAGTGTCATGGACCAGCTCGCGAAGCGGATCCCGATCTCGTTAAAGCTGGCTGGTTTCAGCATAATCTTAACGATCGTCTTCGGCGTGGGATCTGGTGTCCTGATGGCGGTGAAAAAAGACCGGCTGCTGGACCATGTTCTGGGGACATTTTCCACAGTGGCCCTGTCCGTCCCCGGATTCTGGATCGCCATCGTCCTGATCTTCATCTTTGCCGAACAGTGGAAGATCCTGCCCAGCAGCGGAATCTCTGACGGCTCCGGATTTATTCTCCCGGCAATCACGCTGGCACTCCCGAGTATCGGAGTCTGCGCGAGACTGACACGGAGCGCGATCCTTGATGAGATCGGACGCCAGTATATGACCGTGGCTGACGCGAAAGGCATGAGCCGCCGCCGCGCGGTGATCCGCCACGCCTTCGGAAACGCCCTGATCCCGATCATCACCTACCTGGGAAACCATATGGCGGGCATTATCGGCGGCGCGTCCATCGTGGAGACGATCTTCGCGATCCCCGGAATCGGAAGCTACGCTATCGCGGGCGTGCAGTCGAAAGACTACTATGTGGTGCAGGCCTACGTTCTGTTCTCCGGATGCATCTATGTGCTGACAAATATCCTGATTGATCTGATTTACATCGCGCTGGATCCAAAGATCCGTGCGGGAGAGGCGGTGGAATCATGAGAAAACTAAAAGAACCCCGTCTAACCGTGAAAGCGAAGACCGGTCTTGTGCTCTTATTTATCATTCTTCTCACCAGCGTCCTGGCACCAGTTCTCGCGCCTTATGATCCGTTGGTATCGAACCTGTCAGAGGCGCTTCAGAAACCGTCGGCTGCGCACCTTTTAGGCACCGATAATATCGGCAGGGACACCCTGAGCCGTGTTCTCTACGGCGGAAGACAGTCCATTCTTCTCGCACTGGCTGCGACGGTGCTCTCCATGCTGCTCGGCTTTGTTCTTGGACTCTTCGCGGGATATTTCGGCGGCTGGATCGACGGAGTCATCACGACGATTTCCAGCATCTTCCAGGGACTTCCGGGCCTGACACTTATGATCGCTGTGGCAGGTCTCCTGGGACAGGGCGTGAAGAGCATGCTGATCGCTATCGTGATCAACTCCTGGGTAGGTTTTTCCAGGATCGCCCGTGGCGAGGTCATGAAATTAAAGCAGGAGAGCTTTATCAAGGGACTTAAGACCATCGGAGCCAGTGATCTCAGGATCCTGTTTCTCCACATTTCGCCCAATATCCTTGGAACCTTATGCGTGCTCTTTGCCACAAGAATTGCCGGAAACGTGATCTCCGTGGCATCCATGAGCTATCTGGGTCTGGGACTCCAGCCGCCGACACCGGACTGGGGCGTTATGATCAACGACGCGAGGCAGTATTTCCGCCAGGAACCGCTGCTCGTCGTCGCGCCGGGGCTCTGTATTTTACTGCTTTCCCTGAGTATCAACCTTCTCGCGGATGAGCTGCGTGACCGGCTGGATGTGAGGAAAGATGTCATGAAGAACATGTAGTGCCAGGGAAATGATCCGCTGTAAGCCCGCCTGAGAAATTTAACGCTTAACGTTGTTGAAGGAAACTCGGATCACGAAAATTTATGAGCAGCGTGAGCGTGCAAAGTACAGGGGCTGATAGCAGATACAGAGCACAGAGAATGGGGAAGATTAAATGGAAGATAGAAAAGAATGGAAAACAGGAGAAAAAAGCGACATTGAGATTCGGAATCTCTCCGTCTCCTTCCAGGACGGCGGCGAGACGGTACATGCCATGGAGGGCGTCAACGCGTACTTCCCGGCGGGCAGTGTCACCGGACTCATCGGGGAGAGCGGCAGCGGAAAATCACTTCTCGGCATGTCTATTTTAGGACTTCTCTCCGGTCAGGCGAAGGTGGAAGGAACCTGCATGTATAAGGGCATGGATCTGTACCGGCTGCCGGAAAAGGAGATGCAGGAGATCCGTGGAAAAGAGATCGCCCTGATCCCACAGAATCCCACGGAGTCGTTAAACCCGATCCGGAGAATCGGAAAACAGCTCACGGAGTGCATGACTGTCCATGGAAACAAGGATAAAGAACTCGCAAATTCCCGGCGGGATGAGTTCCTGCGCCGGTTTGGATTCGCTGACCCAGACCGGATCAGCCGTGCCTACTCCTTTCAGCTCAGCGGCGGCATGAACCAGCGTGTGATCTCCGCCATGGGACTCATGAACCGGCCGAAGTGGGCCATCGCCGATGAGCCGACAAAAGGTCTGGACGCCATCTTAAGGCGGCAGGTCTACCAGGTACTGAAGGAGATCTCCGAGACGGACACCGAAGGAATGATCGTGATCACCCACGATATCGCCCTGGCGGGCGTGCTCTGCGACCGGCTGATGGTGCTCTATAAAGGAAGTATTATGGAGGTCGGGGACACGAGGACGATCCTGGAACATCCGGCTCACCCGTACACGAAAGGACTGGTCGCGTCGCTTCCGGCGAAAGGAATGAGCCCCATCGGGCGCGCGGTGAGAAAGAACGAAGGAAACTCCGGCTGCAGTTTTTATCCGCGATGTCCGTATGCAGCGGACGCCTGCAAAAACGGGCCGGTCCCGGAGGCGGAGCTTCCGGATGGACGGAAAGTGAGGTGTGTCCTGTATGCTTAAGGTCAGCCATATCTGCAAGACATTTACGGGCGGAATCATCAGGAAGACCCGTGTGGATGCGGTAAAAGATGTGTCCTTTACGATTTGCAACGGGGAGACATTCGGAATTGTCGGGAATTCCGGCTGTGGAAAGTCCACGATCGCCAACATGCTGCTCTCCCTGATCAAGCCGGATTCCGGCACCATCGAGATCGACGGAACGATCCAGATCATCTTCCAGCACCCGGAAACATCCTTAGATCCGGCCAAAAAGATCGGTTACAGTTTGGAAGAGCCGATGATCATCCATAAAATGTATGACAAAGCCGGAAGAAAGAAACGCGTAAAAGAACTTTTGGACCTGGTAGACCTCGGGGAAGAACTTCTGGACCGCTATCCGCACCAGATCAGCGGCGGCGAGGCGCAGCGCATCATGATCGCCAGGGCTCTCTCCCTGGATCCAAAGATCCTGATCCTGGACGAGCCCACCAGCATGCTGGATGTCTCCGTGCAGGCCCAGGTCATGACACTCTTAAAGGAGCTCCAGGAAAAACTGGGTCTCAGCTACCTGTTCATCTCCCACGACCTCGATGTGGTCCGTTGGTTCTGCGATGAGGTTGCGGTCATGGAAGAAGGAAAATTCGTGGAGACCGGCCGGACGGAAGATGTGATTGGGCATCCAAAGGCGGAATTTACGAAGAAGCTGGTGGAAAATTTTATATTAGAGTAGAAGCTGCGGTGCGGGAAAAAGTTCCTGCACCGTTTTTGTATGACGAGACAAAGCAGAAGATCGTGAAAAGTCTGCCTGTGACATGAAAATATGTTGGGGCACATTATCTTTTTACAGATTGACATTTAATACGTTAAAGTGGTACGATTTCGACATATAGATCTATAATCCACGCAGCTGGAACAGGCGATGACCTGTTTGCAGAAAATAATAGACCTGGAGGAGAAAACTATGCTGAAATTTGACACGCTGAAAAACGACTATCCATCGCGAAGAAGCGTGATATACGGCCGGAAAGGCATGGTCTGCACGAGCCAGCCGCTGGCGGCACAGGCGGGGCTTGATATCATAAAACAGGGAGGAAATGCCATTGACGCGGCGATCGCCACAGCGGCCTGCATGACCGTGCTGGAGCCGACCTCCAACGGGATCGGAAGCGATGCCTTTGCCCTGGTCTGGACGAAAGGGGAGCTTCACGGTCTCAATGCCAGTGGAAGAGCACCCATGGCGATCACGGCAGAGAAGGTAAAAAAGCAGGGATACACCGCGATGCCGAAGCGTGGCTGGATTCCGGTGATGGTCCCAGGCGCTCCTTCGGCCTGGGCAGAGCTCTCGGAAAAGTTTGGAAGACTGACGCTTGAGAAGGTGATGGAGCCGGCAGTTACATACGCGAGAGAGGGATATCCGGTGAGTCCGGTGATCTCAAAGCTTTGGAACAATGCATACAAGGAATTTTCCGGGACACTCAAGGACGAGTGCTTTAAGCCCTGGTTCGACACGTTCGCCCGGGACGGACATGCCCCACAGCCGGGAGAGATTTGGAAATCGGAAGCTCATGCGAAGACGTTAGAAAAGATCGCGAAAACTCACGCAAAGGCGTTCTATCAGGGAGAACTTGGGGATCAGATCGACGCATATTCGAGAAAGACCGGCGGTTATCTCCGAAAATCGGACTTGGAGAACTACTGGTGTGAGTGGGTAAAGCCGATCCATGTAAATTACCGGGGATATGATATCTGCGAGATCCCGCCGAACGGGGACGGAATCATCGCGCTGATGGCGTTAAATATCCTGAAGGGATATTCCTTCACGGACCGAAGCTGTGTGGACACGGTGCACAAGCAGCTGGAGGCGATGAAGCTGGCATTCGCGGACGGCAACCGGTATGTGGCGGATCCGGAGTATATGCGCGCGCCAGTGGAGACGCTTCTGTCGGATGAATACGCGGCAGAGCGGAGATCCCTGATCGGGGAAATGGCGCAAGATCCGGAGCCAGGCGATCCGTTCCGCGGCGGAACGATCTATCTCTGCACGGCGGATGGGGAAGGAAACATGGTCTCCTACATCCAGAGCAACTATATGGGATTTGGCTCCGGCATCGTGATCCCGGGGACAGGAATCGCGCTGCAGAACCGCGGGGCAAATTTTACCCTGGACGAGGACATGGAAAACTGCCTGGGACCGGGAAAGAAGTCCCTTCACACGATCATTCCGGGATTTCTGGTGAAGGATGGAAAAGCTGTGGGGCCGTTCGGCGTCATGGGTGGTTTCATGCAGCCCCAGGGACATGTGCAGGTAATCATGAACACGCTGGATTTCATGATGAATCCGCAAGAGACTTTAGATGCGCCCAGATGGCAGTGGGTCGGCGGAAAGAAGATCCAGGTGGAGAAAACATTTCCGGCGGAGATCGTGGAAGAACTGAAGCGCCGCGGACATGAGATGGAAGTTCTGGAGAGTTCCCTGACCTTTGGCCGTGGACAGATTATCTGGCGGGATGAGAACGGCGTGCTCTGTGGGGCGACGGAGCCGCGGGCGGACGGTTCGGTGGCGGTGTGGTAATACAGCATCTCTGCCAAGAAAGAGCGAGTGGGAAAACACAGTAAAAAGCAGTTTCCTTTTTAAAGTGATTGTGGTAAACTCGAAATTAAGCAGATAAAGAACTGTTAGGAAAAGATACATTGAAATAGCATGAAAGAATATGGCTGTCAGAAATGGCAAAATGTAAGCCATTCTGGATATGAAACGGAAAGACAGTTCAGCAACGAAAACGAATTCGCAGGAGGAAGCGCAATGAATTTCAATGAAGCAGCGTTAAAGCTCCATGAGGAACATCATGGAAAGATCGAAGTTGTCAGCAAGGTTCCGGTAAAGACGAGAGATGACTTAAGCACAGCCTATACACCAGGCGTTGCGGAGCCGTGCAGAAAGATCCATGATAATAAGAAAGACGTTTACAAATACACCGCAAAGGGCAATCTGGTAGCGGTTGTCTCCGACGGAACCGCAGTTTTAGGCCTCGGAAACATCGGACCGGAAGCCGCTATGCCGGTTATGGAAGGAAAGGCAGTCCTCTTTAAAGAGTTCGGCGGCGTTGACGCGTTCCCGATCTGCCTTGACACCACAGACACAGAAGAGATCATCAAAGCAGTAAAATACATCGCTCCGTGCTTCGGCGGAATCAACCTGGAAGACATTGCTTCCCCGAAGTGCTTCGAGGTAGAGGCGCGCCTGGAGAAAGAGCTCGATATCCCGGTATTCCACGATGACCAGCACGGTACCGCTGTTGTCGTTACGGCAGCCCTCTTAAATGCATTAAAAGTTGTCGGAAAGAAGATCGATGAGATCCATGTCGTATTAAACGGACCGGGATCTGCCGGAACCGCGATCATCAAGATGCTGCTTGCGACAGGCGTAAAGAACATCATCGCATGTGATGAGAACGGAATCCTCTACAAAGACCGCGGAGTCGGCATTAAAGATCACAAGAAGATGCTCTGCGATATCACAAACCTTGAGGATAAGCGCGGAACACTGGCTGATGCCCTCGTCGGTGCGGACGTATTTATCGGTGTGTCCGTAGCAGGCGCACTGAAACCGGAAATGATCAAAACAATGGCGAAGGATCCGATCGTATTCGCAATGGCAAACCCGAACCCGGAGATCATGTACGATGAGGCGATGGCAGCAGGTGTAAAGGTTATGGGAACCGGCCGCTCCGATTTTCCAAACCAGATCAACAACGTCCTCGCGTTCCCGGGAATCTTCCGCGGCGCGTTAGACTGCGGCGCAAGAGACATCAACTATGATATGAAAGTAGCTGCAGCCCAGGCCATCGCAGAACTCGTAACACCGGATAAACTCTCCGCAGAGTACATTATCCCAGGTGCCCTCGAAGAAGGCGTTGCGGAGCATGTCGCAAAGCGTGTGGCTGAGGCGGCTGTGAAGTCCGGCGCGATCCGTAAGTAATAAAAAATATCAAATGATAAATTTCATAGAATGATCATGAAGAATACTCCTTCCGCATATACATAAGTGCAGAAGGAGTGTTTTTGATTATGGCAGATTATCGCAGACTGATTTCTTATATTTACGAGTACGAAGGAAAACAAAAAGGAAAAAATGTGGGATTCGCGAAGCTGGAGGCGCGGAACGGGCAGTGCAGGATCAATGTGAACGTGAAGCGGATCTATATGGGCGGAAACGCCATCGGAGTGTACCTTTTGGGGACAGGCGGTCGCGAGACATTTCTAGGGAATGTGTTCGTGCGGGGCGGAAACGGGGAATTCCGTGCGAATGTGGACACGAAGAACGTGGAAGGAACAGGAACAGGTCTTGATACATATTTCGGACTCTCGGTCCATGACGTGAAAAATTCCTGGCGGTGCTACAAGACGATCTGGGAGGACGCGCTGGCAGCGGAAGAGGGAAATACCGGGGAGAATCCAGTTCTTTCTGTGCCGAAATTTACTGCGGAGATGTTGCCGGAAGCAGAAAAAGAGATGACACCGCAGGCAGTCTCAAAAGTAGTAAAAGAGATCGAGGCCGAGATCGCCAAAGAGGAGGAACGCCGGGAACAGGAGGAAAAGACTGCGCATGCGGCGGAGCTGCGGGATGAAGCGCAGGAGACGGAAGAAGCTTCATCGGCACAGGGTGAGACAACGGTGCAGGATGATGCAGAAAAGGATGAGAAGCCGAAGCAGGAAGAGAATAGTGAAGAGCATGGGATGGTATACCTGTCGGAGGAAACCGAAGAGATCGACCAGGCAGAGGAAAAGACAGATCGGGCAGAAATAACAGAACAACCAGAAGAATCGCGTCAGGATCCGATGCGGTCGATGAAGAATGCAACGCAAAATCCTGTGGGTGGGCAGCCGGTAATGTCCAAGTCTGCTTCATCAGCGGAGACTCAAACTCAGATAACTGCCCCTGCATCGGCTGCACCATGTCCCTCCCGGCCGCAAAACAGCCAGACAGCGCGGACAAATGCCTCCCCAGCCCCCATGGTCTCCCCGGAACTCGAAAATCCGGAAGTCCTGCGCTATTTACAGGAGACTGAGGACCTTGCAGCGGACCCGGAAAAACTCTGGGAAGAACTAAAAAAATCATACCCGAAGATCCAGCCATTCGAGTATGAGGACGGATGCGATATCTTAACGATCCGCCCCCAGGACATCGGAAAACTTCCGCGGGAGTGCTGGATCCACGGAAACAACAGCTTTCTTCTCCACGGTTACTACAATTTCCGCTACCTGATCCTCGTAAAACTCGGCGGAAACAAAAAGAAAGCCCGATACCTCTTAGGGGTTCCGGGCCACTATTACAGCAGTGAAAAATATATGGCAACGATGTTCGGCTTCCCGAATTTCGTCCTCTCCAGACGCCAGCCCGTGGGAGACGGACGGTTTGGGTACTGGTATACGGACCTTAGAATACGTTGACGATCAGGGAAACGACGGTCTTTATGACTCCGGCCAGCACCATCACCCAGATCGGGTTCATTTTAAACTTCTGAAGCAGGACAACGCAGACAGCGAAGATCACAACAAGAAGCCAGTTTGTGTTCGCGAGGGCGACCGCTGCCTGACTGCCCCAGAACGCGGTGATGAGGATCGAGATCCCGGCAGAGGCGATCAAAGCGACGACCGCGGGACGCAGGGAGTTTAAGATCCCCTGTAAGAGTGCCAGATTTCTGTATTTTAAGTATAGTCTGGCGATACAAGTCACGATGATGCAGGACGGCAGGATGCATCCGAAGGTGGCCGCGAGGGCGCCCCCGGTTCCCGCAATCTTTGTTCCGACAAAGGTTGCGGAATTGATGGCGATGGGTCCCGGTGTCATCTGGGAGATCGTGATCAGATCCGTGAATTCCTCCATCGAAAGCCAGTGATGGGCAGTCACGACCTGTCCCTGGATCAGCGGCATTGCCGCATACCCGCCGCCGAAGCTGAACATGCCGATCTGCAGAAAACTCAAGAAAAGCTGTAGATAGATCATTTTTGTGCTCTCCTTTCCGCCGCAAGTGTCCGCAGCGCGCCGATCAGCCCGCAGGCGATGACAACGAAGACGACGTTGACATGAAAAACGCAGGAAGCAAGAAAAGCGGCAGCCATGATGCACATGGAGACGGCATTCTTCCCGTGGACAATTCCCGCCCCCATCTCATATGTCACAGAGGCGATCACAGCCCCGACACCGGCCTGCATGCCGGAAAGCATCTGGCTGACGATAAAGTTGTCACGGAACGCGTTGTAGCAGACCGAGATCAGGGAGATAATGAGAAACGGAGGGATGATCGTGCCGATGATCGCCGTGATCACGCCGGTCATCCCGGCCAGTTTATAACCGACCACGATTGCCCCATTGACGGCGATTGGCCCCGGAGCTGACTGCGCGATCGCAACAAGGTCCAGCATCTCGTTCTCCTCGATCCAGTGGTATTCATCTACAAATTTTTTCTTCATCAAGGTCACGATCACATATCCCCCGCCGAACGTAAAAGCGCTGAGATACAGGGTCGAGACGAAAAGCTTCATAAGAATTTTCTTTCTATTTTCCATAATCCTTCCTTTTAGCCGGGTATTCCGGCAGCAATCTGCATGAGCGGGCGGAGCGCGTGGTCCAGGAACGCCTGATAACCACAGAATGTATCACCAGGCATACATGCAGTTTCCCGCTGCATGCGTTTACATCCGCCGCCACAAAATTTTCGATACTGACAGGCGGAACATAATTCCGGAAGCAGATCTCTGACCTTACATGGAGACACTGCGGACTTTTCATAGATCGTCCGCAGAGAGTCAGAAACCAGGCTGCCGAGCCGGAACTGGTCGAGACAGTAGAAATCGCAGGGATAAGCGCTTCCGTCCGCTTCCACGACGATCTGGGGCTGGCAGTACCCGCTGATTCCGCAGGAAGTCACGAGCCCCTTTGCAAGCAACTGAAGAAGATCGTCAAATAGCTTGATGCTCCGGTAATTTCCCGTGGCGAAATCCCGGTACCAGAGATCAAAAAGATCAGAATAAAAGTGAAAAAAGCGTTCCGGGGTCAGGGCATATGCGGAAGAGCCGGGAGAATTGAGATCTCCAAGGCAGGGGGTAAACTGGATATAAGACAGATCCAGCTTTTTGATTTGTGCCCAGACCTTCGCGGGATGTCTTGCTGTCTGCCGCGTCAAGGTGCAGAGCACGTTATGCGCGATGTGATATTTCTTCAACAGGGAGATGGAACGAAGAACCTGTTCGTACGTTCCCTGTCCGGCTGTGTCGACCCGGACCGCGTCGTGGCTTTCCGGGAGAATATCCAGGGAGATTCCGATGAGAAACCCGTATTTGGCAAGAAACTTGCACCAGTCATCATCCAGAAGAATTCCGTTGGTCTGAAGGGTATAGTTTATATGGATATTTCGTTTTTTTCCCGCAATATACTGTACCAGATTCCGGTAAAAAGGAAGTCCCGCAAGCATCGGTTCACCGCCCTGAAATGACAGTGTTAGATAGTCCCCATCATCAAGATCTATAAATATATGATCCATGACAGCGGTCATTGCGGACTCTTTCATGACTCCGAAAGAGGAAACCTCTCTGAGACTCGTAATATCCGCATAAAAACAGTATTTACAGCGTAGATTGCAGAGTGAAGATGCCGGTTTCAGCATGATGGTCAGGTGTTTCATGGTTTTGCTCTCCTCAAAAACATTTTCCTGTTGGGCTCATTATGTCATAATTTCCGGATGGAACGTCCCTCATAGATCCGCAGATCCATGAGATATGAGTATCCGTTTCCGCAGTATTCATGATTCTGAATCATCTTTAGCAGGCGTTTGCCAACCTGAATTCCCATATCATAACCCGGATGAATGGAACAGGTAATTCCACTGCGTTCCCAGTCTTGACCGGAATAGTCAAAGCAGACCAGAGAATAATCGTTTGGGACGGATTTACCGTTTTCCTGAAGAAAATGCAGGACAGACTGCAGGATCATGTAGTTGCAGCAGACAATGGCGGTACACTTCGGAAGTCCCTTTAAGAACTTGCCGATTTCCTTGTAGAATCCATCGGCATGGGCTTCGTTGGAAATACACCATTTGATGTAATCATCCTCGAATTTCAGTCCTGCGCTGCGGAGAGAGCCTACATAACCACGGAACTTTTCAATGCTCTGATAATTGTCGTAGACGAAGATCCCGGCAATTTTTTTGTGCCCCGCTCTGGTTAAAAGACCGATCAATTCTCTGGCGCATTTGTAGTCATTGTTAATCACGCGGGGATAATTTAATTCTTTATAGTAGTTGTTGTAAAAGATGACCGGGATCTTTTTCGCAAAGATGTTCCGATAGCAGTCAAGATTGGGATTTAAGAGACTTGCCTTTACCCCGTCCACAATAAACCCGTCGAATCCCTGATGTGCTACCACATCGAGACAGTTTCTCTCGTTGGAAAATTTATTGTCTGTAAAAAAGATCTGAAGATCTACGTCTGTGTCAGACATCACATCACGGATCCCATCGATCAGGCGGGAATTTGCGTGAGAGTCCTGCCCTTGAAGGATCAGTCCGATCTTATATTCAGCGTTTAAACTTCTGGCGGGTCCGGAAACGGCGGCATCTTTATTGATGTAGGTTCCACTTCCCTTGACACGGGTAACGAGATTTTCCTCGACGAGCCGTGCCATGGCGGCACGTACTGTTTCGCGGCTTACATCCAGTCTGCGGCAGAGTTCATTTTCAGATGGAAGCCTCTGGTTGGAAGAAAATTTATTTTCATCGATGTAAGCCCGAAGCCAGTTGTAAATTTTATCGGCCTTTTTCCGGCCTGGCTGTATACCAGAATCAAGCATATGGAGTCCCCCCTGACAAAAATCCGGCAAAACACACTGACAGCATGTCCTGCCGGATGATACATCCCAGTTGTTTTGCGGCATTACGCCTGATCAACGATTACTGGCCGCGTATGCTCCGCTTTTTCGATCCATGCGAGCAGCTTCTCTCTCATTTTCAGACGAACAGAGTCATAAGCATGGTCATGGATCAGATTTGTAAGTTCATATGGATCCTTTTTCAGATCGTAGAGAAAATCGTCTGCGTAGAGGTCTGCGGACGCGTATTCCCCGCCGTTCTTTCCCGGCGCATATACCGCGTACATGTAGTCCTCGGTGCGAATCGAACGGCCGACACGGCTTTCGGAGATCTGTGAATAAACTTCGTTAGCTCTATTATCGGTCTTTCCCTGAACTACGTCAAGAAGATTCTCACCGATCATGGCATCGCCGACATCGACCCCGGCGATGGCTAAGATCGTTTTTGGAAGACTTTCCGTGCTGACGAGTTCCGTGATTTCTTTTCCGCCTTTGAACGCACCGCCGGCGATCACGAGTGGGACATGGGTGGCGGCATCGTGACAGCTCCGCTTATAATCGTCATAGCCGTTTAAATGCTCATCGGTGTTTCTGGTCTTAAAGTGGGAACCATGATCGGAGGCAAAGATGATCACTGTATTATCGTAAAGTCCCTCTTCTTTCAGGCGATTTACAAGTCTCCCGAGATTTTCATCAAGACTTGCGCATTGACCGAGGTAATCAGGATATTCTTCGGCAGCATTTCCCTTTAAAGCGGCGAGATCGCCCGGAAGAACGAAATCCTTATATTTTTCTTTGGAACCGGCAGGTCCTTCGTAATGATTGTGGTCGTTCTGATGATGCGGTTCAATCTGGGAAACCGTCATGAAAAATGGTTTTTTCCGGTCATACTGATCAAAGAACTGAAGAGCCAGATCTGTGATGCAGTCTGGACGATAGCCCTTAAAATCGATCTGGTTATTGTTCTCATCAAACACATATCCATCATATCCGTGGGAGGTGAATTCCAGCACATCGGCCGCCCGCCAGAATCCGGTATATCCGCCGCGGAGTTCCTTCGGCACAGCGGTGATCGTGTGATCGATGGTCGGCGGTTTTTCAAGCTCACCGTCGCTTGCGAGATGCCATTTTCCGATGTAAGCTGTCTCGTAACCGGCTTCCTCGATATAATTCGCGAGAGTTTTTACGTTCTTCGGAAGCATGATATTGTTGCGGAAACAGCCTGTTTCTGTCGGATACTTTCCGGTCTGGAATAATGCCCGGCAGGGACCGCATACCGGCTGCGGGGAAAAGGCGTTGTCGAATTTTACACCGCCCGCAGCCAGTGTGTCGAGATTCGGAGTGATATCTAACGGCTGTCCAAAACAGCCGCAGGTATCTGCCCTCTGCTGGTCAGTAAAATAGAAGATGATGTTTTCTCTCATGGTTAAGCCCCTTTCTGAACGTTCCGGTCCCGTAATTTGCTTCGGATGATCATTGCTACAGCGCCGATGATCAGGATGATAAATGCGATGCAGTATGGACTGCTGACAAAAATGGAAGGATTTCCTTCTGAGATCAGGAGTGCCCGGCGGAAGTTTGTTTCTGTCATGTTTCCGAGTACAAGACCGAGCAGGATCGGAACAGTCGGAAAATCGAGCTTATAGAGAAGCCACGCGATGACTGCGAACGTCAGGGTAACGGCAACGTCAAAGTAAGATTTATTGACAGAGTAAGCGCCTGCAAAGCAGAAGATCACGATGATCGGAGTCAGGATCTCCTGCGGGATCGATACGACTTTGGCAAAAAGCTTTGTCAGATATTTGCCCTGTAAAAGCATGAACAGGTTGACGAAGAGCAGTCCGAGCATGATGGCGTACATGATATCGCCCTGGGTCGTGAACAGGCTCAAACCAGGATTCAGTCCATTGATCATAAGCGCGGAAAGCATGATCGCGACACAGCCGTCGCCCGGGATACCGAGTGTAAGAAGCGGGATCAGTGTAGCGCCGGTAACCGCGTTGTTGGCGCTTTCTGCCGCTGCGATTCCCTCAACAGAGCCGTGACCGAATTCTTCTTTATGTCTGGACATATTTTTCGCTACATCATAGCTGAACCAGGATGCCATGGAAGCGCCGGTACCCGGAATGATTCCGATGATGACACCGATGATGGAAGAGAGCAGCGCCGGGCGGGCCATGCGCTTGTACTCGTCCTTTGTGATCTTTCCGTCATCCATGATCTTTGAGGTGTCAAGCTTCAGACGGTCCGGTTTTAACTCCGCCTTTTTCAGGATCTCGATCAGGGCAAAGAGACCGATGAGGCAGATCGCCAGATCAAGTCCGAGATAAAGTCTGGAAATTCCGAAGGTAAACCGGTCATAGCTTGTCTGCGGGTCAGCGCCGATGCAGGAGATAAATAAGCCCAGGCAGGCTGAGATGATCCCTTTGATCATGCTTTTACCGGAGATTCCGGCGATGATCGTGAGCCCAAAGACACAGACAAGGAAGTACTCGGCAGTTCCGATGTTTGCTGCGACCTTTGCAACCTGGGGAGCCAGAAATAAAAGAGTCAGTGCGGAGAAGATCCCGCCGAAGGTGGACGCGTAAAGGGCAATCTTCAACGCTGCCTTGGTACGGCCTTTTTCTGACATCGGATGACCATCCAGCATGGTGGTCGCCGCGTGGGGAGTACCCGGTGTATTGATCAGAATTGCAGATACACTGCCGCCGTATCCGCCGGCACAGTAGATTCCAAGAAGAAACATCATGCCGGGGATCGCCGTCATCTTGTAGGTAAACGGCAGGAACAGGATGATGCAGAGAATAACGGTCAGACCGGGAATCGCCGCGAAGACGGAACCGATGAAGACACCCAGGTTGATCCAGATGAAATTCTCAACGGTAAACAGCATTTTCATAGCAGGGATGATATATTGGAGCATATTCTGTTCCTCCTTTCTAAAATTTTACGTTCAGACCGAAACGGAATGCCGCCCAGATGAGCACGGCCATTCCGATGGTGATCGCATAGTAGGACCGTTTTTTGCAGCGGAAATAGACAAGGAACGCAATGGAGCAGAAAATTGCTCCCAAAACAAACAGATCCGTGATCCGGCAGATGAAATAAGTGATAAAAAGGATCGTCAGGATCATGAGTGCCTTCACCTCAGTCAGAAGATTAAAGGTGCTGACTTGAACCGGCTGTTTTTTTGAAATTTTAATGATATTCTGGATGATGAGGACTGCACTGCAGATCATCATGAGTGAAAAAAGAAGCTTTGGGAAGACGCGCCCGTTTATGACATCATTTTCGGAAATCGGCACCTGAGATGGCAGCATGAAAAACAGGACAGTGCCCAGGAGAAAGAACAGGATGGATCCGGCGAGGTCGGTTGGGATCGAAATCTCTTTTTCCTTCATGCGTGTTGCGAGCTCATCTAATTTTTTCTCGTTAAACATAAGATTTTCTCCTTTCCGCGGAACGTGCCGCAGGATATCCGGAATCATAGAATAAAAGCGGGATGCCGCTTTTGCAGCATCCCGGTTTTGAAAAGTTACTTACTGGACAACCAGGTCTTTGTACTCATTTACGATATCCTGTACATTCTGGATATGTTCCAGAACCTGATCATTTGTCATTGTATCAACTTCAAGAAGCATCGTGTCGGAAAGCCACTCGGTAACGCTCTTATCTGCGAGAATCTTGTCATAGAGTTCTTTTAACTCGGCAACTTTCTTCGCGTCAGTACCTTTTCTCGCGAGGATCAGGCAGCGGTTTCTGAAGTATGGATAACCGTATTTGCCAACACCCTCAACTCCTGCGAACGGACCATCGGCAATGTCTTCACCGTCGAACGCGCACACGATGGTAACGCCGCCCTGCTGATAGGTTTCAAGGATCTGGGACTGGTGGGAGACTGCGAAGTTTGTCTCGCCCTTTGCAACTGCCTGTGCAGCCTCAGCAGCAGAGCTATAGGCAACGATCTTGATCTGGTCACCGTATCCCATTGAGCCGAATAATGCGGCTGCGAGGAATGCTTCAGAACCGGTTGCGCCGTTTGCGGCGATGGAGATCTGATTTCCTGTCTCCATGTATGTCTTCAAATCATCAATATTCTTGATATTGAGCTTGGAATCAGCAGACATAACGAAAACGGAAGAATACAGGTTTTCAACAAACTCGAAATCATCGTAAGTGAACTGCATCTTTGCCGGATCAAGAATGGAGGTGATGGAGAAAAGTCCCTCACCTGCGAAAACGAGTTCCGGATCGTTTGCTTTCGTTTCAGCAACCCAGCTATTTACCGTTGCCGCGTCACCCTTTACTGCGTCAGCGACGAGAATGATCTTATCAGAATAAGTATTTGAAAGACTTGCTGCCTTCTGGCTTACCATAGCAGCGACTCCGGAAGGAGCCCAGGGACATGTGACCGTCCATGTAACCGCCTTTTCCGAACATCCCACGAGTGACATAGCCACCGTCATAACGGCGAGACCGAGTGCTAATAATTTTTTCTTCATACTACCTCTCCTTTGTTAAAAATTGATGATTCATGAGTGCTTTTCTCGTATCTTGTGATACAAGATTAACATACTGGAAATGTGATTTTCAACAACTTTTACCATTTTCCGGATAAAGTTGTATGTTTGTTGACGAATCAAACAGAAGCTGTAATCGAGATTGATATTTATTAGACATTCTGCACATGAAAAAGGGAAGAAGACCGGACATCGGGTGATTTTCTCTTGCCAGAAATCAAAAATACGGTAAAATAAGAGGCAGGAGTATTTGAAATGAATTTGGAGAAACGTATGAGAAAGATGACGATAGAAGAACATTATATGAAAGAAGCGATCCGTCAGGCGAAAAAGGCGGCTGCGCTTAAGGAAGTGCCCATCGGCTGCGTGATTGTCTATGACGGAAGGATCATCGCGAGAGGATATAACCGCCGGACGGTAGATAAAAACGTACTGGCCCACGCGGAGATCATCGCGATGCGGAAGGCCTGCCGCATTCTCGGCGATTGGAGATTAGAGGACTGTACGATGTACGTGACCTTGGAGCCATGTCCGATGTGCGCCGGAGCCATCGTTCAGGCGAGAATTCCGAAGGTGGTGATCGGCTGCATGAACCCAAAAGCCGGTTGTGCCGGATCTGTGCTCGACATGCTCCACGAGGACGGATTCAACCACCAGGTGGAGACGGAAGTAGGACTGTTGGGAGAGGAATGCTCACAGATGCTGAAGGATTTCTTTAAGGCACTGCGGGAGGAAGGAAAGCGGAAGAAGCAAACGATAGAAGTGTCCAAGGCCAAGAAGAGTGCTGATTCTATCACGCACTGATCTTCTTCGGCCGGTACCGGATATCCGAAACCTTATACACCGTGATAAATGCCTCCGGATCACTGGAACTGATATAGTTCATCAGCGCCTGATACTCACGCTTATCCACGATCGTAATGATCTCATTGTGTTTCTCAAAATTATACGCACCGATCGCTTCATAGATCGTTGCGCCGCTGTGCAGATTGTTAATAATGAACTCGCGGAGTTCTTCCTCTTTCTTCGTGATAATGCAGACACGTCTCTTGACATTCTGGTCAAAAATAAAGTAATCGAGGACGATTCCGTTCACATATGTACCGAGTACACTGAGCACGACGGTCTTTTTGTCATACACGAACGCGGAAGAAAGCGCCACGCACATGCCGGAGAGAGACATTGCCTTTCCGAGATCCATATGCAGGTACTTGTTCATGATCTTTGCAACGATGTCCAGTCCACCGGATGATGCATTCATGTTAAAAAGCATCGCGAGACCGATGCTGACTACCAGCACATAGCAGACCGCATCCAGCTCCTGACTTCCGGTGAGGGACGTAAAATCCGGGAAGATTTTCTCGAAAATACCTAAGAAGACCGGCAACATGACACTCGTGTATACAGTTTTTGCGCCGAACTCCTTACCGCAGAAAATAAATCCGATGATCAGTAGGAGGATGTTGAGCGCCATCGTGATCACAGAAAGCGGAAGCGGGATAAAGTGGGTCAGAATAATTCCGAGACCGGAAATACTGCTGATCGATGTGTGGCTTGGTACCAGAAAAAAGAAAACCGCTATGGCCGTGATTGCGTCAGCCAGGGTCATGACAAAAATTTCTTTGATCAATCCCTTGTTGTTCATAATACAGAACCCTTTCCCATTTGTGATTTGGTGATCTGCTGTGAGCATTATGCGTTATGTCTTTCCCACAGCTATAATTTTCGGTTCAAGTATATACTGGATGTACATGAAGTGCAAGAACATGTAGTGAAGTGTGACCATGTTAAAAGGCTGTTGTAAGACGGGAAGAAAATAGACAGGAAATGTTAAGGGAATTTATATATGGGAGTAAAAAGTATGTGGTAATATAGACCATATAATCAGCTGGGGAACAAGCGGTTCTGCCCGATAACACGACGAGTAAAATAAAAGGTGGGGAAACAATGAATAATAAAAAGAAAATTTTGGCGGCAGCAGGCATCCTGATTCTCTCAGGAGCTGCCGCGATGGCATTTTATATATGGAAGAAAAATAAAACTCAGGTGGCGGCATCAGTATGTATTATCGGCGGTGCGGACGGACCGACATCGATTTTTCTTGCCGGTAAACTTGACAATTCCGCCGATGAAGGAACAAAGGCCGCAATTTTGGACCTCGAGACCGCAAAAAAACAGCCCTATGGTCAGGTAGTGGAGCTCGACTATGTGAGTATCGACAGGATCTCCCTCCACGGCTCCTTCGGATATATTGCTTTCGACATAAATGGCTCCGATGATTCTGCGACAATGGAGCCGGTGGCAGCCTACACCCTGGAAGAGTCTGGTCCCATCGTGACACAGGGCGATGAGTATACGGAAGTTCTCGGAAGCGCGGATGGCTGCGTGGTGGCACCGAAGGCGTATATGAAGGAAAAGAATCCGATGTACCTCTACTCCAACACCTATGGAGATGTGACGGAGCTTCCGGAAAAAGTCTGCAAGATCCTCAGAGAGAATAAAGAAAACGGCAGCTTCAAGGATGCATATCTGACGGACGACCGTCTGAATCAGATGGCATCGGATATCTACAACGAATATGGCAGCACACTGCTGTACGGCCCGGTGGCGATCCCGGAGTTTGACAGCGAGGTCTACGGCTTCCTGGCAGCGGACGGTGACAAGCTGGAAGACATCTGGTACGGAATCTGGCATGCACCGCTGGAGAACCAGACATTTCCGATCGCAAAAATGCCTTTATTTCAGCAAAAATAAATACTTTACATTGGATACACGCAATTTTTCCAAACTTGACAAAATGCTCCCATCCATGTATACTTAACTGGTCCGCACAGCCGGGGAGATAGCGGTGCCCTGTACCTGCAATCCGCTACAGCAGGGGTGTTGTTCTGCCTCGGGTACTTCCTTGTGAAGCTGCCCCGGGTAAGCGGTGCTGACGTTTTGGTCTCGCGCAATGGGACTCTCTGAACCATGTCAGGGCAGGAATGCAGCAGCATTAAAGAGAACCTTCCATGTGCCGCGAGGGAGCCGGGACCGAGCTGGCTGCCAGGGTAACGTTCATGAGACGTATTCAAAGCAGAACGTGCGGACAAAAAAGGAAAGTTTAAGAGGTGACAGCTAATGAGAAAGAAATTTCTGTTATTGCTGGCGCTTCTTTTTTTATTGGCCGGAGTGATCTTTATCCTGCCCGCGGTGCGGGATCATGCCCCGGAGCAGACGAAAGAGAGTGCCACAGAAGAGACAGAATCAACAACGGAGACAGAATCAGAAACGCCCACAGAGACGGAAACAGAATCTGAGACCGAGACAGAAGAAACGACTGAGGAGGAGACGGAAGGTCCCGGAGACCCGGTGGACCGTGAAAAGGTGGAGACTCATCTGATCATTGCCTCTGACACGCACTATATGTCACCATCCATGACGGATTACGGCGCGGCGTTTGACAGTCTCGTAAATAGCAATGATGGAAAAGTGATCCGCTATCAGCCACAGTTATGGCAGGCGTTTAAATCGGAAGTCCTCGCAGCCAACCCTGACGCCCTGATCTTAAGCGGAGACCTGAGCTTAAACGGTGAAAAGGCAAACCACCTGGAATTTTCCGAAAAGCTCCATGAGATCGAAGAAGCGGGAGTTCCGGTCTATGTGATCCCCGGAAACCACGATATCAATAAGCCAGACGCCGGAGAATACTTCGGGGATCAGAGAACCGATGTGGAGAGTGTGACATCGGAAGAATTCCGGGAGATCTACGCGGACTTCGGCTATAACGAAGCGAAGAGCGGGGCACCGGATTCCTTAAGTTACCTGGTGGAGTTAAACGATACCACCTGGCTCATGATGCTGGACACAACGGTCTGCGAGCCGGAAAATGAGGTCTACGGCGAGATCAAAGAGGGCACGCTCGAGTGGATGGAAGAATGCCTGAAGGAGGCGTACGCCGAGGGAATCACGGTGATCCCTGTAGGACATCACAACCTCCAGCGCCTTAGCCGTGTCTATGTGGAAGAGTGCGTGATCGAAAACTGTGACGAGGTTCTGGAACTCTTTGAGCGCTATCTGACACCGGTGTACTTCAGCGGCCATCTTCATACACAGAAGGTCATGAAACACCTGACGGAGCCGGGAATGGATTCAGATACATACGGAATATGGGAGATCGTCAGCAATTCCCTGATCCTGCCGCCGTGCCAGTACGGAACAGTGACATTAAATACGGACGGCAGCATCGACTATCTGGCGAAGATTGTGAATGTTTCCAGCTGGGCGGCTGCGAATGGGGAGACCGATGAGAATCTTCTCGACTTCTCGTCCTACACAGAAAATTATCTGCAGACGGTCCTCAAAAACCAGATAGCCCGGAAGCTGGAAGAT
This sequence comes from Clostridium sp. AF28-12, assembly GCF_003435225.1. Classification (NCBI taxonomy): domain Bacteria; kingdom Bacillati; phylum Bacillota; class Clostridia; order Eubacteriales; family Clostridiaceae; genus Clostridium; species Clostridium sp. AF28-12. The sequence goes on from NZ_QWGJ01000007.1 coordinate 139,573, forward strand.
GTTCCGAAAGAATTAAGGGAAGTCATGGTCGATTTTTATACGGATCTGTATAAAGACTACTATGCCGGTGTGCCGATCAGCTACTCGGAGAAGAAAAATGAGTTCGGCTACGGACTCTGGGTCCGCTATATGGATCCCAGCACTGAGTTCCGCCAGCTCGACGGAATGATGCGCGACTCGATCTCGGCGAACAATCACGCGGAGATCCCGAATCCGATCCACTTGAAGCGGCCATAATATTACCGTAAGAAAAGAGAGATATAGCAAGTTATTCCTACCCGTGTACAGTAACATTTTCTGAACTGAAAATTCCGTACAAAGATTTTTTCCTTGCCCCTCTCTTTTCTTTGTATTATAATCTTATCTTGGATACATGCATTCATATTTCGACTGAAAGAAATCGGAGAAAGGACAAGACGATGAAGAGAGTTGGATTCCTTACGAGCGGCGGCGACTGCCAGGCGTTAAACGCAACGATGCGCGGAGTCGCGAAAGGTCTGTACCAGATCTACAAAGATGAAGTGGAAATTATCGGATTTGAAGACGGCTATAAAGGTCTGATGTACGCAAACTACCTGATGATGAAACAGTCAGATTTTTCAGGTGTCCTCACAAAAGGCGGAACGATGCTCGGTACCTCCAGACAGCCGTTCAAGCTGATGCGTGTGCCGGACGAGAACGGACTTGACAAGGTGGAGCTCATGAAGCACACCTACTATAAATTGAAGTTGGATGCACTTGTGGTCCTGGGCGGAAACGGAAGCCAGAAAACTGCGAACCTCTTAAGCCAGGAAGGACTCAATGTGATCGGTCTCCCGAAGACCATCGATAACGACCTCTGGGGAACGGACATGACTTTCGGATTCCAGAGCGCTGTGGATATCGCCACAAACGCCATCGACTGCATTCACACCACCGCGTCCTCCCATGGACGTGTTTTCATCGTGGAAGTCATGGGACATAAGGTCGGCTGGCTCACCCTTCACGCGGGAATTGCCGGTGGCGCGGATATCATCCTGATCCCGGAGATCCCGTATGACTTAAACAAGGTCGTAAAGAAGATCAAAGAGCGCACAAAAAATGGAAGCCGCTTCTCGATCCTCGCGGTGGCAGAGGGCGCAATCTCAAAAGAGCAGGCAGCCCTTTCCAAGAAAGAATATAAGAAATATCTGGAAGAACGCGCCACAAAATACCAATCCGTTGCATATGAGATCGGCGCGAAGATCCAGGAGATGACAGGCCAGGAGATCCGCGTGACGGTTCCGGGCCATATGCAGCGCGGTGGAACCCCGGTCCCATATGACCGCGTGCTCTCGACAAGAATCGGCGCGCATGCGGCCGACATGATCAAAAATAATGAATTCGGCAAGCTGGTCGTTGTAAAAAACAATGTGATCACGGATATCCCGCTGGCAGAATCTGCCGGAAAACTGAAATATGTGGATCCGCAGTCTGATATTGTAAAAGAGGCTAAGCTTATCGGAATCAGTTTCGGAGACTGATAGAGAATGTCATATCAAGCGTTATACAGGAAATGGCGTCCGCAGGTATTCGCGGATGTAAAAGGCCAGGACCATATCGTTAAAACCTTACAGAATCAGATCGGTTCCGGCAGGATCGGTCACGCCTATCTCTTCTGCGGAACCCGCGGAACAGGTAAAACGACGGTGGCAAAGATCCTGGCCCGGGCGGTAAACTGTGAACACCCGGTGGACGGAAGCCCCTGTGGGGAATGTCCAAGCTGTAAGCAGATCTTAGCTGGAACATCTTTAAATGTGGTAGAGATCGATGCTGCGTCCAACAACGGCGTTGAGAATATCCGTGAGATCCGGGAACAGGTCCAGTACCCGCCGACGGAAGGAAAATATCGTGTATACATCATCGACGAGGTTCATATGCTGTCCACAGGCGCGTTCAATGCCCTGTTAAAGACGCTTGAGGAGCCGCCGTCCTATGTGATCTTTATCCTTGCGACCACGGAGGTTCATAAGATCCCGATCACGGTGCTTTCCAGATGCCAGAGATATGATTTCCGGCGCATCACGCTGGACACGATCACGGCCCGGTTAAAAGAACTTACGGAAGCGGAAAACATGCCGGTGGAGGACAAAGCGCTCCGCTATGTGGCAAAAGCCGGAGACGGCTCCATGCGAGACGCATTGAGTCTCCTGGACCAGTGCGCGGCGTTCCACTTCGGTGAGACACTGACCTATGAGCATGTGCTGGATGTTCTCGGCGCTGTGGACAACAGCGTATTCCGGGACCTGTTCCATGCGATCCGGGAGAACCGGACAAAGGACTGCATCCTGAAACTCGAGGAGATGGTAGTCCAGGGCCGGGAACTGTCCCAGTTTGTAGTGGATTTTATCTGGTTCCTCCGCAATCTGCTGCTTTTAAGGACAGCAGATGACGCGGAAGACCTTTTAGATATGTCAGAGGATAATCTGACACAGCTGCGGGAAGATGCGGCGCTTGTAGATGAGAATACATTGATGCGGTATATCCGCGTGTTCTCAGAATTGTCGAACCAGATCCGCTTCGCGAACCAGAAACGTGTGCTGATCGAACTCGCGTTCATCAAACTCACAAAGCCGGAGATGGAACAGAGCATGGATTCTGTTCTGGAACGGCTGGAGAAGCTGGAGCGCATGGTGGAGGAAATGTCCGCGGGCGGTTATGTTCCGGTACAGACTGCCGGAATGGACGGCGAGCCCATGATAAATGCCGGGCAGCAGATCCCGCCGCAGGCATACGCGCAGCCGGTCTACAGCGGCGCTGGTGCGCCGGGAAACGGCATGGTCCCCTCAGGGCAGCCGGCACAGAATCCGGCAGATATGCAGAACCAGCAAGGTGCGGGCCAGAATTATGAGCCGAGGACCGTATCCCTGCCGAAAGCCCAGCTGGAAGATCTCAACATGATCCGCAACGAGTGGGGAAAGATCGTCCGTGATATGGGCATGTCCATCCGCCCCAGTTTCCGGGAGACGGTTGTGGAACCGGCGGGCGACAGCTGTCTCTGCATCGTATTCAATGATCCGATGAACTTTGCCATCGGAAGCCGCCCGAGTGTTCTCGGGGACCTGGAACGGTATGTGGAACAGAAATACGGAAAATCCCTGTATTTTAAATCCCGTGTCCGGGAGAGCGGGGAACGGATGGATACACGCTACATCAGCGATGATGAGCTGAGGGAAAACATCCATATGGATATCACGATCGAAGATTAGCCGCAGCAGCATGCTGCGATTAATAATAAAATATCCGGGTCGAAAGCTGAAAGCAGGACCCGTTACTCCCGCCTGACGGGAGTGAAAAATGGCTGTAAGACAGCCACATAGAAAATAATGAATATTCAGGAGGAATTACACCATGGCAAGACGTGGCGGTTTCCCGGGCGGTATGCCGGGCAATATGACAAATCTTATGAAACAGGCGCAGAGAATGCAGCGCCAGATGGAAGAGAAGACAAAAGAGCTTGAGGAGAAGCAGTACACAGCAACAGCAGGCGGCGGAGCTGTATCCGTTACCGTATCCGGTAAAAAAGAAGTTGTCGCTGTAAAGATCTCACCGGAGGCGGTAGATCCGGATGACGTTGAGATGCTTGAGGACCTTATCGTTGCCGCTACAAACGAGGCCTTCCACCAGATGGAAGCTGAATCCAGCGCAGTGATGTCTGAGCTCACAGGCGGTCTCGGAAACCTGGGAGGACTTTCCTTCTAATTATGGATTACTACAGCAGTCAGATATCAAAATTGATCGAGGAGCTGTCGAAGCTTCCGGGGATCGGAAACAAGACAGCCCAGCGTCTGGCATTCCATATCATCAACATGCCGGAGGAACAGGTAGAACGTCTCTCCAGCTCGATCCGCGACGCGAAGCACAATGTTCATTACTGTAAGGAGTGCTTTACCTTGACGGATCAGGAACTCTGCCCGATCTGCCGGAGTCAGACGAGGGACCACAGCGTGATCATGGTCGTGGAGAACCCGCGCGATCTGGCGGCGTACGAGAAAACGGGCAAATTCGACGGGGTGTACCATGTGCTTCACGGCGCGATCTCCCCGATGCTTGGAATCGGCCCGGGAGATATCAAATTAAAAGAGTTGATGATGCGTCTTCAGACAGAGGAAGTAAAGGAAGTCATTATCGCCACAAACTCAAGCCTTGAGGGTGAGACGACCGCAATGTACATAAGTAAACTGATCAAACCGACAGGGATCAAGGTGACGAGGATCGCCAGCGGCGTTCCGGTCGGCGGCGATCTGGAATATATTGACGAAGTCACACTTCTTCGGGCGTTAGAAGGCCGGGTGGAGTTATAAAACCGGCAGCTGGACAGCTGGGCGGTTTCAGGAGATGCGAAAGAAATGGATAAATACGAGTTTAATATTAAAGTTGAGCAGATCAAAAAGATGGTCAGCCGCGGAGACTACGGAACTGCGATGAAGATCGCAGATACCATTGACTGGCACCGTGTCCGCAACGCAAGCCTGCTGTCCATGATCGCTCAGATCTATGAGAAAAATGAAGAGTACCAGGAGGCGAAGGATATTCTGCTCCTGGCATTCGAGCGCGCGCCGGTAGGAAAGCGCCTGCTCTATAAGTTGGCGGATCTCGCCTTAAAGGACGGAAGTACCGCCGAAGCGGAGGCATACTACAGAGAATTTTGTGATCTCGCGCAGGATGATCCGCGCCAGTATCTGCTCCGCTACAAGATCTTAAAAGCGAAGAAAGCGCCGGTGGATCAGCTGATCCGCGCGTTGGAAGTGTATACAGCATCCGAGGTGGATGAAAAATGGCTCTACGAACTGGCTGACCTCTACCACAAAGCCGGGATCGAGGACAAGTGTGTAGCCACATGTGACCGCATCATGCTCTTATTTGGTCTCGGCAAATATGTGGATAAGGCAATGGATCTGAAGCTCCAGTACGCGCCGCTGAACAAATACCAGATGGACCTTGTGGAAAACAGGGACAAATACGAGGCAAAGCTGCGCGCTGTTGAGGAAGAGTACAGCGGAAATGCCCCGGAGCTGGATGATTATGATGAGGGAATCCCGGATTCCGAAGCTTCCAAGCAGGTTGCCATGCAGATTCATGAGGATGCCCAGGCGAAAAAGCTGGCAGACGAGATGTCCAGACTCTCTGAGGAAGAGGGACGGACTGCTGTTGTCGAGGAAGACGATGACATGGGTGCCACAAGAACCATCGCTGACTTAAGCCAGGTCCGCAGAGGCGGACAGGCGGCTGCACCGGAAGTACAGGAGGAAGAAAACACGATCCCGACCGGGGAAGAGCGTGAGATCGAGCGCCAGAAGCTGGCGATCCGCGCCGCAAAAGAGCGGGAAGAGATGGAAGAGGAAGCTCTCCGCCGTGCTGAGGAAGAGCGGGAAGCTGCGAGACGCGAGGAAGAAGAACGCCGTGCGAAAAAACAGGCGGAGATCGACAGAGAGCGCGCACGCAGAAACCAGGTCCGCAATATTCCGGCTCCGGAAGAGGATGACAACGAGGAAGATCTGGAACTGGAATCCCTGGATGATATGCTCGATACCAACAACCTGATGATCGAGGCGGAGACGGACGAGGAAGGGCTTTCCATGGCTGTCAACTCCTTAAAGGAGATCCACCGTGAGCTCGGCATCAAGAATCCGGTTGCAAAGATCAGCAGTGAAAAGTTAAATAAACGAGGAATCAGCGCGGTAGCCGATATGCTGGCAGGAAAAGACCTGATCATCCAGCATGCGGCAGGACTCACTGATGCTGTCCAGAACGAACTGGATGATCTGATGGAGAAAGACCGCTCCGGAATGATCGTTGTCCTGATCGATACACCGGAAAACCTTGAGGCACTCCATGCCCATAATACATCCCTTGCAAGCAAGTTCCAGTATATCGGAAGCGATGAGAACGCGTCTGCGCAGAAAGAGGCAGATACCGAGATGGAAGCTGCGCTGAAGCGCTCCACAGAAAAGCAGGAACAGATCGCCCGTGATGTGGTAAACGCGGAGCAGGAGACAGAAGAGGAGCCGGAACAGGAAGACGCTGAAGCACTGCAGGAAGAACCGGAGTACGAGAAAGAGGAAACGGACATCCTGGAAGAATCATCCGAGCCGGAAACAGATGAAGAGGACGAGGAAGAACCGGAGCCAGAGGAATACGTACCGCCGAAGAAGGCAAAACTCTTCGCAAAGCAGGAGAAACCTCAGAAAAAGGCGCCAGTGACTGAAGAAGAGCCGGAACTCCCGGAGGAGGCTGCGTCCGCAGCGGAAGAGGAAGTTGTTCCGGAAGACTACGATGACAAAGAAGAGATGGATCCGGATGAGTTCGCCCAGTACGCGTGCAAGTATGCGACGGAGATCGATTGCAGCATCACCGGAAAGAGCCTTCTCGCCCTCTATGAGCGCATCGAGATGATGGAGGAGGATGAAGTCCACCTGACAAAGGCAGCAGCCGTAGATCTGATCGAGGAAGCTGCTGATAAGGCAGAGAAAAAGTCTCTTGGAAAGAAGATCTCGGGACTTTTCTCTCCGACTTATACAAAAGAAGGTCTTCTGATCCTTCATGAAAAGGATTTCTTTGACTGATAAAGAGTGTGATGGGATCCCTGCGCACTGTTCTGGGCAAGCTCAGACGGCACACAGGAATTCCGTGACATGCTTATAGGAACTGAATATATGCGCACCATAAGCTCATTGTTTTTGCGATGAGTGGGTGCGCAAATTTTTCACCAATACACACGAACTAATGTTTGCTGAACACAGACAAAACTAATGCGCATGCGGCCCTTTTGCAATAGATATTTTCAATTCCGGAGTATCGCCGTAAACAATGTTTTGCATGTGCGCTAGATTTCTTATAGGAGAAAAGATATGGAGATCAGGCTGATCGCGGCGGACATGGATGGAACGCTGCTTGATGACGAAAAAGGGATCCCGGAGGAGAACCTGCGCGCTTTCCGCGCATGCGCGGCACAGGGGATCGAGATCGTCCCGGCGACAGGCCGCACGATGCGCGGACTGCCGGATGAGCTTCGGAATCTGCCGGGCGTACACTATGCGATCCTCACGAACGGGGCACAGGTGGTAGACCTTGCGAAAAACGAGATCATCGACTCCTGCCGGATCCCGGTGGCTCTGGCAGAAAAGATCATGATGATGGCCCGGACAAGTCCGGATGAGATCATGTATGATGTATATGTGGGCGGAATCGGCTACACCATGCCGGAGTTCTACAATGATGTATATAAATATGTCTCATCGGAGGGACTGGCGGAGCTGGTGCGCAGAACCAGGGACACGGTTCCCGATAATATCGCTTACTTAAAAGAGCGGGGACAGGACGCGGAGAAGATCAACATGTTCTTCCGTGACATGGATGCCAGAAAGCGGATGAGAGAGGAACTCTCGAAGCTCCCGGGGATCCTTGTGTCCTCATCGATCCCGAATAACCTCGAGATCAACGCGGAGGGAGCTGATAAGGGCGGAGCGCTGCTCCGTCTTGCCGCACGTCTGGGAATCGCCAGAGAGTCCACCATGGGCTTTGGAGACGGGGAGAATGACCTCAGCATGATCCGCATGGCTGGAATTGGCGTTGCCATGGAAAATGGCCATGAATCCGTAAAGGAGGCAGCAGATTATATCACGAAGACCAACAATGAGGCAGGTGTCGCGAAGGCGCTCTGCCATTTTACAGGAATTCAGATATAACAGGAATGATGGGCATATGAGGACTTTCAGGTAATAGACGCGGCGGGGTATCTGGATCATCCAGGCTTTGTCTGTTTTACGGAAGAACTATGCACATATGTGACAGGAGTAATAATGGAAATAATGGAGATTCTATCCAGCCGCTGGCTGGAAGTGGCTGTAGCGGTATATCTCATCGGGATGATGCTCTACGGTCATTACAGAGGTTTTATAAAAATAGCAGTTTCCGCAATGTCCCTTTTCATCACGCTGTTTGCAGCGCGTGTAGCGATTCCACAGGCGGCAGCCTGGCTGGAACATAATACGGCTGTATACGAAACGATGAAGGAGAGTGCTTTGAAGGCCAGCGGCCTTGATGAGAAGATGGAAGAGATGGCTCAGACAGCCGGTCTCGCGGGAAAAGCCGGGGAACGCGCGGTCATAGAGAGCCTGGAGATCCCGGACCAGATCAAAAAGCTTCTGATCGAGAATAACAACGGAGAAATATATCAGGAAATGGGCGTCCAGATCTTTGAGGACTATGTGGGAAAATACCTTGCAGACCGTGTGATCCGCGTGATCATATTTACGGTGCTGTTTATAGTATTCTATGCGTTCCTTCATATCATCATAGTCTGGCTGAACCTGATCTCCAGACTGCCGATCCTGTATGGGCTTAACAAGATCGCCGGTGCGGTTCTGGGACTCGCGGAAGCATTGATCTTTATATGGGTGGGCGCCCTGGTCCTTACCCTGTTTTCAGGCAGTGAGATCGGAAAGAGCATGATCACCCAGATCAATGGAAGTATCTGGCTGACGTGGCTGTATGACCACAATATGCTTTCCTACCTTGTAGTCGGTCTGGTAAAGTCTGTCCTGTAACGGGAGTAGATTAAACGGAGGAATGCCATGAAAAAAGGAGAAAAAACCAAACGGCATATTTATGAATGTGCGATTGAATTATTCCGAACCAAAGGATATGACAAGGTTTCTGTAGATGAGATTGTTAAGTGTGCAGGAACGGCAAAAGGAACCTTTTATATCTATTTTGAGACAAAAGCGGATGTTCTCATTTACATGCTGAAAGCATATGATGATTACTATGACAAAGTTGCTTCAGGTTTCTTGCCGGAGATGGGAGTTGAAGAGCGACTTCTCGTCATTACCCAAAGTTCCAGTGAGTTTACGGAAAATGTGATGGGGCGGGATGTTATACGGGTCTTGTATAGTAACCAGCTGATGGAACAGGGAAATGGAGATCTTTATACAAAGCGTGCATTGTACCGGGTTGTGCACGAATTAATTGAAGAAGGACAGAATGTGGGAATTTTTTCGGCAGAGGAAAACAGTATTGTGCTGACAAATCGATTTGTCACCTGTATCAGGGGAATCTTTTTTGAGTGGTGTATACAGGGAGATGAGTTTGTTCTAAAACAAGAATGTGAAAACTTTGCGAGGATGTTTTGCCGCGCAATCCGCAGGGAAAGTAAGAATATCGAGTCTAAATAATGAATAACAAGAGGAGCTGGGTATAGAAAGAGATTCTGTACTCAGCTTTTTTTGTAAATATGAGCAAAATATAAAATGACCAAAGTCATAAAATAGTTGACAAGCGCAAGCGGGAGGGGTATCATAGATAAAAAATGACTATAGTCATTTTTTAAAAATACGAGGAGGATGTTTGTATGAACAACACTGTGGAGAAGAAAAAAGGAGGAAAGATCCTGGATGTGATCGAAACGGTCGGCAATAAGCTGCCGCATCCGTATATTATGTTCCTGTGGCTCTGCCTGATTCTTGCTGGAATCAGTACGGTGTGCAGCCTGGCAGGAGTTCAGGTGATCAATCCGACAACTGGAGAAACTGTTCTGGCAAAAGCAATTTTCAGCAGAGATGGAATTGTATGGCTGCTCGAAAATTTACTAAAAAATTTTCAGGGCTTCTCAGCACTTGGTCTGGTACTTGCCATGCAGATGGCAATTGGATTTGCTGAAGGAGTCGGATTACTGACTGCAGCTATGAGAAAAGCGATTCTTGGAGTACCACTCTGGGCATTAACTGCAACCGTGTTATTCCTTGGAATTAATGGAAGTATTGCTTCGGAGGCAGCAATCATTGTTGTTCCGGCACTGGCAGCCGCAGCATTCCAGGCGGTTGGAATGCACCCGATCGCAGGACTTCTGGCTGGTTATGCGGCAACAAATGCAGGATTCACAGCCTGCCTGATCGTATCAGGAACAGACGTACTCCTTTGCGGCGTTACTGAACTGGCAGCGCAGCTTGTAGATCCGTCGATTACAGTTAATGCAACTGCCAACTGGTATTTTATGATCGTTTCCGTGTTCATGCTTACCGCAGTTGGTGTTGTTGTAAACAAATATTTCATTGTTCCGCGTCTTGGCAAATATGATCCGGCAAATGGAGAGACTGGGACAGCCGATGCATCGGGGGAGATCACACCGATTCAGGCTGGCGCGCTGAGAGCGGCTGGCATTTTCAGCATCGCCTATATTGCTCTCCTTGCCATACTTACAGTTCCGAAAAACGGCTTTTTCAGGGGTGAAGACGGCTCTGTTTTAAATGGACCTTTGATTACGGGACTGGTAGCGATCCTGATCATCTATTTTATTCTGGTAGGTATTATCTACGGATTAAAAGCAGGAACGATCAAAAGCAGCAGTGATGTGCCAACGATCATGGCGAAGTCGCTGGAGGGAACCACAGGATATATTGTGCTGGTATTTGTAATCGCACAGTTTATCAACATGTTCAATTACACGAATCTGGGAATGATCATTGCGGTCAAGAGTGCGGGTGCATTGCAGGCGGCAGGATTCACAGGGATCCCGTTAATGATCTTCTTTATTCTCCTGTGCTGTGTGGTTAACCTGTTTATGACAAGTGGTACAGCAAAATGGTATATCTTTGCGCCGATTCTTGTACCAATGATGATGATGCTTGGATATAGCCCGGAATTTGCCCAGGTTGTATACAGAATCGGAGATTCCACAACGAATGCGATCACTCCGATCTATCCATATATTCCGATTGCGATCGCAATGGCTAAGAAATATGATAAAAACTTTGGAATGGGATCCTTGATTTCCATGATGCTCCCGTATTCAGTTGCATTCTTGCTGGGATGGATCGTTCAGCTGGTGATTTGGGTAACATTAAATCTTCCAATTGGACCAGGGGCATATGTATTTATGTAGGAAAGGAATGTTGCAAGTTACGCAATAGATTTTGAAATGAAATATACAGAGATATGTAATGATAAATGGCTGTTTATATGGGTCGGACTGTTGCTCTTTGCGGTAATAGCTCAATGTATGCTCTTCATGAGCAAAGCATGGAAACACGGCATGGAGATCGGTCTGAAACAATCGCAGCTAAAAAAGGGTTTAAAGACAGGGATCACGATCAGTATCATGCCAACACTTCCGGTTTTACTGGTGTTGTTTTCGCTCACACCACTCCTGGGAATCCCGCTTCCGTGGCTGCGTCTTTCGGTTATCGGCTCTGCTTATTATGAAACATATGCAGCAACAACTGCGTTATCGTGCCTGGGAGAGACATTCCAGATCAACGGGTACAGCGCGAATGGATGGATCGCGGCCTTGTGGGTAATGACGATTGGAGGAAGCGTATGTATTTTATGGTCGGCATTTGCTATTAAACCGATTTCGATGCTTTATGAAAAAGCAGAAAAGATCAATATTAAACTTGTTCTGGCAGTTGGAAGCGGATGCCTGGTAGGTGTTATGGCCTATGTATCAGTGTCATATGGTTTCAGCGCCATGTCGACGAAAGGCGTTGTATTCTGCATCAGCTTTGCTGTAGGAGCATTTCTTATGCTCGTTGCGAACAAAGTAGAAAAGGCAAAATGGCTCACAGATTATATTATGACGATCAGCATGCTTGCGGCAATGGCGGCAGCCTGTGTTATTTTTTAGGGGGGCTGGAAAAATGAAAAGCAATTATCAAAAATGGATCCATAAGTTCGGAATTTCGACAAGCCTCCTTCTTCTTGCGGCAATGATAGGGCTTCCGGTAGCAGCCAGTCTTATTTACGGAATTTGGCCGGACTTTGGAGAACTATGGCCTGGATTTGTTGCAGTTGTTTTATTTATGGCACCATATCTTCCATCAGAAACGATCGGCTATATGTCGGTTATGGGACCAGGAGCATTATACCTTTCTTACATTACCGGCAATGTCACCAATCTTAGAATGCCTGCTACGATTGGCACAATCAATGCACTGGGAATCAAACCGAATACGGATGAGTGTCATACGCTGGCAATTATTGCCTGCGGCGCTTCTGTGATCACATCTATAGTGATTGTTGCACTCGGAGTCGTTGTATCAGGACCGCTTACCCCGATTATCCAGGCACCTGTTCTCCAACCTGCATTTGACTATGTAGTTCCGGCGCTATTTGGAGGACTTGTGGCTCAGACTGTGATAAAAGGGAAAAAAGAAATCTTTCACTATCTGATTCCACTGGCAGTCTGCCTGTTCTTCTGCTACTGTACAAAAGTGGCAAGTGCATATTATATGTTGATTGTGATTGCCGTGTCAGCAGCGGTCGCGGTAATGGATTATCTGAAAACAGAGAAAAAAGAGGAAAGGGGAGAGTAGATATGCGATATCAGGAATATATGGATATAATCCGGACGGTAAATGACCGCTTTCGCTATTATAAAAGTATAGAATCCCTGTTTGAACTGGATCAATGGTCCGGTCTTCCGGAGCTTGGAGGCGCGTATCGCCAGCAGATGAGCGCTTTTGTTGGGACACAGAAGGCGGGGCTGTTTCAAACAGAAGATGCGAAAAAGGCCTTTGAATATTTTGCAAATGTAGATGAAGGACAAATAGAGGACCCAATAGAACATGGACTGATCCGGACATTTAAAAGCAGGTACCGGAATGCTGTCCGTGTGCCGGAAGAAACGATGAAACAGTATAATCTTCTGCGTGCGGATGTGATGTCGGCATGGAAACATGCACGGGAGCGGAAAGATTATCATGTGTTTGAACCGTGGCTGAAACAGGTATTTGATCTGAAAAAGAAGATTGCCCTGGCGATAGATCCGGATGCCCCTGCGTTTGACACGATGATCGGAGCTGTGGATGAAGGCTTGAAAAGTGCAGACGTAAGCAGAGAATTCGATGTATTAAAACGGGGAATTGGAGAAATTCTTGACAAGATTACAAAAGCAGATCTTGGAGTAAATGAAGAAATATTTCTCAGAGAAGAGGATCCGGATGAAATGTCTGCATTTGGAAGACGATTAGCAGCGGAAGCCGGATATGATCAGCGAAAGGGTGGATTTAATGACAAGGTTATTCACGGATTTACGTCATTTCTTGGACCGCAGGATGCCCGCGTATCAACACAGAGAAGCGGAAGTCCACATCTGATCTTCACCTGTCTTCATGAAGCGGGACATGCAATGTTTTCCAGCGGCGGAAACGACCAGGTCAATGCAGCAAACATGTGGGGAGGAATAGAAGGCAGCTTTCACGAAGCAAATGCCAGATTCTATGAAAATATCGTGGGAAGAAGTAGGGAATACTGGGAGTTTTATTATCCACAATTTCAGAAAGCATTCCCATTCTTCAAAGATATAAAAATGGATGAATTTTATCGTGCCATGAATACAGTCCGTCCAAGTCTGCGCAGAATTGGAGCAGATGAAGTTACATATAGCCTTCATGTTATCTTGCGATATGAGCTGGAACGCGATTATTTCAGCGGAAAAATAGGAACGGAAGATCTGAACATTGCATGGAATGATAAATATAAAAAATATCTGGGAGTTTGTCCTGAAAACGATACTGAAGGAATTTTACAGGATATGCATTGGGCTGGAGACTATATTGGATATTTCCAAAGTTATGCTTTGGGAAATATTTATGATGGACAGATTCGAAAAGCATTGTTATCAGAAATTCCGGATTTGTATGAGCAGATACGCCACGGAGAGTTTGACAGGCTGAACAAGTGGATGAAGGAACATATCTGGCAGTATGGGTGCTGTTATACATCGGGAGAAATGTTGAAGCGATTGACAGGAAAAACATTGGACGCTGTGCCATTTCTTGACTACATGAAAGAGAAGTATGCGGACTTATATGGTATTCATATATAAAAAGGACAAGATAGTTTGATAATAGGGATTGCAGCAGGAGAAAACGTTGAGCTGCAATCCCTGTTTTTATAGTGTAAAAGAGCAATTTGAAATTGCTCAAATGATGGCTTGAATACCGAATTGCATATATTGTGTGCAAAACGATTATGAACCGCAATATGTTGTAATTGCACAAACAAAAGAAAAAACTTTAAAAAAACTGGAAAAAAGTGTTGACTTTTCCGTGGGGATTTGTTATTATAATACTCGCCTTGAGCGACAGGGC
>NZ_QWGJ01000070.1:0-799 GCF_003435225.1 Clostridium sp. AF28-12
ACCGCTTTCGGATGAAAAGCGGCGCTTCTGGACGCGCAATAGATTTCAGTCATACGGCCATATACGATGACGAAGATCACGATATTTAAGGCAATCATGGTAAGCTGGATCAGGAAGGATTGTAGCCAGAGTCCGAACAGAGGACCCAACTCCATCGCTTCAAGTTCTGTCCGTAGACTGTCCAGCACATCCGGCGTGATCTCTGTCCCGTTCTGGATAATGCCCGCTGACTGCTGGATCACATGCTGGCTCACATCAAAGACCGCCAGCACGATATTGAAGGTATTCGTCAGGATCATCACAGCCACAAAGGTTTTGAACACCCACTTAAAAAACATCCATGTGTCAACTTCATGGAGGTTGTTGCGTTCTATGAGCATCTGTATCAGCTCATAGGTCATTACAAAAGTGAGGATGACCCCGGCGATTGGCAGGATGGCAGTTTCAGAGATCTGTCGTATCATGGAAAAGACCCCGGCGTTCCAGTCCGCCGGGGTCGTGCCGACCTGTGTGGCGATCTCGCCAACGCTCTGATTGACGTTATCGAAAAGGCCGTCCAGATTCCCCATGATACCATCGACGAGCAGACCTTTCAGCCATTCAACGATTGCGTCGATGATAAAGTCCATACATCAGCTCCTTCTGGAAAAAGGGACAACGGGTGACACTTAGCTGAACAGACCGGACAGCAGAGGGATAAGCTGAAGGCCGATCAGAACGACACCGCCGCCAGCCATGAGCTGCTTAATGCCCTGTGATTTTGCCGCAGGGTTGTCCGACCCGTAACCTTCCAGAAGGT
>NZ_QWGJ01000071.1:0-767 GCF_003435225.1 Clostridium sp. AF28-12
ATCGCTCTGGGCGCTGGTCTTGGTATCTGGGGTGTCATCAACCTGTTGGAAGGTTACGGCAACGACAACCCTGGCGCCAAGTCACAGGGTATTAAGCAGCTCATGGCTGGTGCTGGTGTAGCCGTTGTTGGTATGGTTCTTGTACCTCTGCTCTCCGGGCTGTTCTCTGTCTAAGCGTTCCTGCATGAAATCCTTGCCGCTCCCGCAGCTCTGCGGGGGCGGCGGAAAGGAGGTTGACACCGTATGGATTTCTTACTTGAAGCCCTGACAAATTGGCTGAAAGAAATGCTGGTGGGCGGTATTATGAGCAACCTTTCGGGGATGTTTGACAGTGTAAACCAACAGGTCGCGGACATATCCGTACAGGTAGGACAGACCCCACAGGGATGGAATGGCAGTATTTTCAATATGATTGAGAATCTGTCAAACTCCATCATGGTGCCGATTGCAGGTGTGATCCTGGCTATCGTGATGACCGTAGACCTGATCCAGATGATTGCAGACAAGAACAACCTGCATGATGTGGATACCTGGATGATTTTCAAGTGGGTGTTCAAATCAGCTGCCGCCATCCTCATTGTTACAAACACATGGAATATCGTGATGGGCGTCTTTGATATGGCGCAGAGCGTGGTGGCGCAGGCGGCAGGGATTATCAATTCGGATGCGTCCATTGACATTTCCTCAGTTATGACCGATCTGGAACCGAGGCTGATGGAAATGGATTTGGGACCGCTGTTCGGACTGCGGTTCCAATCCCTCTTTAT
>NZ_QWGJ01000072.1:0-719 GCF_003435225.1 Clostridium sp. AF28-12
ACCAACAAGTCCAATGGATGCAGGCTTGGCCAGAAACTTTGCAGCGCCCCAGGCAGAACCGCAACCAGCGAAAGAAACTTTTCTGAAGCATCCGCCCCTTGTGCCATTCGCCATGCCTCTCCAAAATTGGTAGCAAACAGCCCCAGCAGGATATACGGCATATTCAGCAAAACGAGCTTTTTGATGTCCAATGTCTTTTTCATCGTTCCAGCTCCTTTCGCTTGGTGCGATCCACCACAGCATTTTTAACCATCTCTTTGAACTGGTTAAGTTTTGCCAGTACGGACGGGCGCTCTGTTTTCGTTGCCTTTTTGACCTTTTTGTTGGTGTACTCTGTAAAAGCTGCTGTCAGAGCATCTGCATCACGGCCTTTGAAAAAAATCAGGTACTTTGGCGGAGAACTGCTGCGGTCCTTTTTCACCGCATAATCCACACCATATTTCCGGGCGATTTTCTCAAACTCCTTGATAGAGGGGTCTGTGATCTCAATGTTGGATATTCCCTGATTCTGCCCGACAAGCTGCTTCACAGTCTGTTTTCCATGCGGAACAACCGGCGCATCACGGCTTCTCTGTTTTTCCAGCTTCTTTTCCTTGCGATGTGCCATGTACTTGCTTATGGCAGCCTTAAACATTCTGCCGGTAAACTTTGTTCCACTGACAACCAGCGTCAAAGTTCTGTTTTCCACTTCTTCCTGCATTTTCTCGCCTCCTTTCCAC
>NZ_QWGJ01000073.1:0-719 GCF_003435225.1 Clostridium sp. AF28-12
ACACTTCTATTGCTTCTTTATCACACATCAATAAAGAGCCAGGGCATGAAGCAGCTCATGGCCGGTGCTGGTGTAGCCGTGGTAGGCATGGTCCTTGTACCTCTGCTCTCCGGGCTTTTCTCTGTCTAAGCGTCTCCGTATGAAATCCTTGCCGCTCCCGCAGTTTTGCGGGGGCGGCGGAAAGGAGGTTGACACCGTATGGATTTCTTACTTGAAGCCCTGACAAATTGGCTGAAAGAAATGCTGGTGGGCGGCATTATGAGCAACCTTTCGGGGATGTTTGACAGTGTAAACCAGCAGGTCGCGGATATATCCGTACAGGTAGGCCAGACCCCACAGGGATGGAATGGCAGTATTTTCTGCATGATTGAGAATCTGTCCAACTCCATCATGGTGCCGATTGCAGGCGTGATCCTGGCTATCGTGATGACCGTAGACCTGATCCAGATGATCGCAGACAAGAACAACCTGCATGATGTGGACACCTGGATGATTTTCAAGTGGGTGTTCAAATCAGCCGCTGCCATCCTCATTGTCACAAATACATGGAATATCGTGATGGGCGTCTTTGATATGGCGCAGAGCGTAGTGGCGCAGGCGGCAGGGGTTATCAATTCGGATGCGTCCATTGACATTTCCTCAGTTATGACCGATCTGGAACCGAGGCTGATGGAAATGGATCTGGGACCGCTGTTCGGACTGTGGTTCCAATCCCTCTT
>NZ_QWGJ01000074.1:0-709 GCF_003435225.1 Clostridium sp. AF28-12
TAAGAGACTTCGGGCCATGCTGACCCGAAGCGGAAAGGAGGATCATGCCGAAAGAAAAATTTTCGATAATCTATGCAGATCCACCGTGGCGGTATGAGCAGAAAAACAGGCAGGGATCAGCAGAGCTTCATTATCCCACTATGAGTATTGAAGAAATTTGTTCCCTTCCAGTGGCCGACTTGGCTGCAAAAGACAGCGTTTTGTTTCTGTGGGCAACATTCCCACAACTGCCGGAAGCCTTAAAGGTCATTAAAGCATGGGGCTTTTCTTATCGTTCTGTGGCTTTTGTATGGATAAAGAGGAACCGGCGCTCCTACTCATGGTTTTACGGTCTGGGGTATTGGACCAGAGGCAATGCAGAAATTTGTCTTTTAGCAGTAAAAGGACATCCGAAGCGTAAGTCTACCGGTGTTCACCAGCTTATTGTTTCCCCGATAGAGCGCCACAGTAAAAAGCCGGACGAGGCCAGGCGGAAAATTGTAGAACTGATGGGCGATATACCACGAGTGGAATTGTTCGCCAGAGAAAAAAAGCCCGGATGGGACGTGTGGGGAAACGAAGTTGAAAGCACTGTAAACTTGTAACAGCTTCGGGTCATGCTGACCCGAAGCGGAAAGGAGAAATCCATGCAGGAAAAAAATGCGGGCGGAACACCAGCTGCCCCTATAAAGCTGGATGTAAGCGTGCGGGTCATCGAACCTGTGAAAAA
>NZ_QWGJ01000075.1:0-662 GCF_003435225.1 Clostridium sp. AF28-12
ATATGGACTTTTTTGATCTCGCCCGTTTCGGTATCTGTTAACAGTTCCGGCTGATCACCGACCCAATCGATATACATCTTTTCACCCGGGATTCGGTTTACGGCCATTGATACCTTCTGTCCACCATAGTTTTCTGCTATGAATCGGTTGAAGTATTCGTAAAACTGTGACTTCTCATAACCATCAGGATTCTTTTCTTTATAATCCAGCCAACAGAACGAAATGTTCATGCGGCTCCCTGGTGCATGGATTCTGTCATAGTAATACTGGAAATCTGGAAGTGGGACATCTTTCCTCTGTAGATTTTTCTGCGGATAGAAAAGGTTCTCGACTTCCTTAGGTGCCATCATTCGGAGTTCCTCGATTGGGATTCCGTTGTCATGGTATCGGCTCATGATCAGATTTAATGTACCTGAGCCAATCTTGTAACGGTCCATAACGGACCTGGTCTGGCATCCATTCAAACGCATCTGGATGGAGCCGATAATCGTGTTGTAGTCTTGCATAGTTATGCCTCCTTTCGCAATCATTTGATGACTACGAAAGAACTATAACACGTTGAAAACTTATTGATCAGCTGAAGCGGAAACGCGTTCAGTTACATCCGGAAAGACTGATCAGCTCTTAGCGGAATGCGTAGTCAGATGAGCCGGAATTTGCAC
>NZ_QWGJ01000076.1:0-627 GCF_003435225.1 Clostridium sp. AF28-12
ATGGGATGGTACTTGTTTTCATTCGCCACAATCCCGATGGCATTATCAATCTTTTTCTCATTGGTAAGCCCATAGGTTTCTTCCAGATAGAGAAGCAGATACTTCATATCCGTATCGTTCAGGGCGGTGCTTTCTCTGTGGAAGCCGATGGGCTTTATGATGTCCTTGCGGTCGGTCAGGATGTTGTATGCGATAGCCCCGGAAAGCAGCGGGTCACGCTGGAATACGGTCAGGCAGTTCCGTATGCTCTGACGGACACCGCCTTTCTCGGTAGTTTCCAGTCCCGCTTTGATTTCCTCAATGCTCTGGGGTGGCTGCATGGCGTTCATGGTGTTTTTTAATTCTTGCTGCGTCTGCGGCTGCAAGCTCTGCCATTCGCTGTTCAAGCTGTATCACATCCTTTCCGTAGTCCGCAATCAAAGCCGCTTTTTCCTCTGTCTCCCCGAACAGCAATATATCCAGCAGATATTCCACTTGGGCTTGCTTCTGTAAGGCTCCCACGAACCGGGGATGAAAGGCTTCCTCCGGGGAGTGCGGGGCGTAGTCCTTTCTCCATGCCATAAGCAAGTGGAGATAATCGGCAAGAATACGGAAGCAGCGGTTCTTTGCTTCCTGAAACTGTTCCTC